>JBCAZI010000093.1:0-9811 GCA_038533095.1 Pseudomonadota bacterium | reverse complement strand
TGAAAGGACACGCCATGGACGACCAAACACGGATTGAACTTGAAGCCGCCGCCTTTCGCCGGTTGCGCAAACACCTGATGGAAGACCGGACCGACGCGCAAAATATTGATATGATGAACCTGGCCGGGTTTTGCCGGAACTGCCTGTCGCGCTGGTATCAGGAAGCGGCAAACAAGCGCGGAATCGAGATGAGCAAAGACGAAGGGCGCGAGGCGTTCTACGGGATGCCTTTTGCCGAGTGGAAAGAGAAGTATCAGACGGATGCGTCGCCTGCTGCGAAAGAAGCCTTCAAAGCGTCACATGACTAGACCGAAGTCATGGCGCTTTCGCGCTGTAATGATTTCCGAGTTAGGAACCAGTCTTTGTTCCGTCCCAGTTTTTGCCCAAACCGTTGATTGGAGGGACGGAACCTTCGGCCATTTATCAAAACACATCGCCACGGATGACTATGATGCAGTTTTGCAAGACAGCGCGGTCGCCCAAATGATTGAAGCTATGCTGGGCGAGCAGACAGCAACGCTTACCGAAAGACTGGTCGTGCATGGGCCCATCGGGTTCAGCGGCACGTGTCTGGAGCTGGCCGGCAACGCGGTGCGGCAAGGTGGCGACCAGATGGCATATGTTGCTGTTTGCCCGTCCGATGGCACCGTCGAAGTTGCGCTAGCGGCCGATGGTGCGATTGACGTCTACGCAGCCACCTCAAACTATGCGCACGTCAGCCATGGGTTACGGCAATGGATTGGACACTACTTGAATAACTATGCAACCAAAGGCAGCATGCCGTCCAACGTCAATTTACGTGAAAGGTAAGCCTGCCATGCTCGAACGCCTGACCGCCTTTTTCGGGAACCCCGCCGGATACCATACAGAGCTGCCCGAAGCGGATGCGAGCCACGCGATGGGTGCGCTTTTGGTGCGGGCGGCAAAGGCGGATGAGGCCTATCTGTTCGAAGAAATCGCCTTGATCGACCGCATCTTGGCACAACGTCACGACCTTAACCCCGTTGAGGCCGCCAAGATGCGCGCGGAATGCGAATTGCTGGAACGCGAAATCCCAAGGACGAAAGAGATCGCCACGATCCTGGAAAAGGCGATCAGCACGGAAGAGAAAGAAGCGACGCTGGTCGCCCTCTGGCGCGTGGTTTTTGCGGATGGGGTGAAGCGGGATGAGGAGGACCGGTTATTGCACCGGATTGAAGAGGTGCTGGGGGTCGCGCCGGAACGGGCGAAGGAATTGCAAAAGCTGGCTGAGGGATAACCTTCCCCCATGCCCACCATCACCTACATCTACTCCGCCCATTCTGCCTTTGCGTATCTGGGCTCGGCCCACCTGATGGCACTTTGTGCCCAGCACAATGTCACCCTGATCCACAAACCCATCCTGCTCTCCCCGGTGGTCGAGGCGCAGGGCGGCCAGCCGTTTCATGCCCGCACGCAGGCACATGTTGACTATTTCTTTGGCCGCGAGATTGAACGCTGGGCGGAATATCGCGATATGCCGGTCATCAACCATCGGCCCACCTATCATGATGCGGACTACAGCCTCGCCTCTGGCATGATCATTGCACTTGGGGATCGCGGGGCGGCGGTGGATGCGATGGCGCATCGGATCCTAGAGGCGCATTGGCGGGATGATGCGGACTTGTCAAACCCGGTGACGCTGGCGGCGATTGCCAGCGATTTGGGTCATGACGCACAAGCGTTGCTCGCGCAGGCGGCGTCGAACGACTGTCAGCAGGTCTTGCGCGCGAATTCTGACTGGGCACGCGGCCAAGATGTCTTTGGCTCACCCACCTACATTGTGAATGGCGATGCGTTTTACGGGCAGGATCGGTTGGAATTGGTGGCGCGGGCGTTGGAAAAGCCCTTTGCCCCGCCCGATTGGACAAACCCGCCCGTCAATTAACCCCTAAACAAGAGGGTGATGCCGTGACCCATGCCGAGATTATCGCAACACTCACCGCAGCTACCCGGGATGCGCCCGGCGTCAGGGCCCTGTTCCTAAGTGGCAGTTATGGGAACGGCATGGCGGACGCCTATAGCGATATTGATTTTATCATGGTCGCCGAGGGCGGCGCGAGTGATGAGATCGCTGCGCTATGGAAGAAGGCCGTCAGTCAAACCGGTGAAATTGTTCTGTGGTGGGACCGCACCACTGTGCCTGTCTTGATCAATGCCATCACCGCAGATTGGACGCGCACCGACCTGATCATCCTCAAGCCCGCGCAGATGCAGGCCCATGCGCAAAGCACGCTGAAGCCGTTGTTTGACCATGACTGGATTTATGGTGATCTGGCCGAAAACGCCTTGCCGCCCCAACCCAGCCCCGCCCGGTTTTTGTACCAGGTGGAAGAGTTCATCCGCATCTTGGGCCTGTTGTATCTGGCCGCCGGGCGTGAGGAATATATCAATGGCGTGCTGGGTGTTTTCCATCTACGCAACCTGCTGGTCGAACTGTTGATCGCCGAAACGAATGCACCGCACCGCGGCGGCGTGCTGCATCTGAACCGATTGATCACCGATGAACAAAAAGCGCTGATGACATCGCTGCCCCCAGCAGTCGCGGATCGGGACAGTATGATCACAGCACATCTGGCCTATGCCGCGGCCTTCCTGCCGCGCGCGCGGAAACGGGCGGCTGCCTTAGGTGTCGATTGGCCGGAACGGTTTGAGGCGGTCACTTGGGCAAAGCTGAAAGAGGCACTTGGGGTAAAGCGACCTTACGCTGTACGCCCGTAGGCCGGGGCCTGCCCCGACCTACACCGCGACCTTCCGGCTTTCATCCAGATAAATTTCGCGCAGCCGTGCGGCCACTGGCCCCGGGGTGCCCGTGCCCACGGCCACCCCATCCACCTCAACCACGGGCATCACGAATGTGCTGGCGGATGTGATAAACGCCTCATCTGCGTCCTGCGCCTCGGCGATAGTAAAGCTGCGCTCTTCAACTTTCATCTGTGCCTCTTTGGCAAAGCGCAGCACTGCGGCACGGGTGATGCCATGCAAAATCTCATTGCCCAGATGGCGCGTGATGATCGTGTTGCCCTTGATGATATAGGCGTTGTTTGATGTCCCTTCGGTCACCGCACCATCCTCAACCATCCATGCATCATCAACACCGGCAGCCTTGGCCATCATCTTGCCCATCGACGGGAACAAGAGCTGGACCGTTTTGATGTCGCGGCGTGCCCAGCGTTGATCTTCGATGGAGATAACCTTGATCCCTTTCTTGGCAGCAGGGCTATCGGCAAGGCCAGGTTTGTTCTGGGTAAACAGCACCACGGTTGGTGTTGTCGTCTCTGGATCAGGAAACACAAAATCCCGATCATCTGGCGCGCCACGGGTGATCTGCAAATAGATCATGCCTTCCTCAATGCCATTCAGGCGTACCAGCTCGCGGTGGACGTCCAACAGGTCGGGCAGCACGTCTGGATGCGGCATATTCAACTCGTTGAGGGACCGCTCCAGCCGTTTGGCATGGCCCGCAAAATCAATCAGCTTGCCATCCAGCACAGAGGTCACCTCATAAACCCCGTCAGCCATCAGAAACCCGCGATCAAAGACCGAGACTTTGGCTTCGTTTTCGGGCAGATACTCGCCGTTGACATAGACTGTGCGCATGGTCATCCCCAAAGTGCTGCGGCGGGCGCGTGCACGCCTTCCTGATCGAATTTCAAAGGTTCATCCCGGTCTTCGGCCAATAGAAGCGGCCCGTCAAGGTCCGTGAACGCCACACCCTGGGCAAGGATCGTCGCAGGGGCCATGGCAAGGGATGATCCAACCATGCAGCCCACCATCACACCATAGCCTTCGGCGCGCGCCTGCCGCTTAAGTGCCAGCGCCTCGGTCAGGCCACCCGCCTTATCCAGCTTGATATTCACCATGTCGTATTTGCCGCGTAAGCGGGGCAGGCTTGCACGGTCATGGCAGCTTTCATCGGCGCAAACAGGCAGGGGACGGGCAATCTCGGCCAGCATCTCATCTTGCCCGGCGGGCAGGGGTTGTTCAACCATCTGCACACCAAGGCGGATCAGATGCGGGGCCAGATCGGCATAAACCTCAGCCGTCCATCCTTCGTTGGCATCGACAATAATCGGTGCATCGGGTGCGCCACGGCGCACGGCCTCTAGCCGGGCCATATCATCTGGTGTGCCCAGTTTGATCTTCAGCAACGGGCGCATCGCGTTTTGCGCGGCCTGCCGTTCCATCGCATCTGGCGTGTCCAGCGACAGGGTATAGGCCGTGATCTCAGGCGCAGGGTGTGGCAAGCCCAGCAAATCCCAGACGCGTTTGCCCGCCTTTTTGGCCGCATGATCCCAATAGGCGCAATCAAGCGCGTTACGTGCGGCACCTGCCGGCAGTGCATCTGGCAGATCAGGCCAGGCCCCGCTGAAACCTGCGATCTGGGTCGCGACACTGTCCAGTGTTTCGCCGTAGCGGGCATAGGGCACACATTCACCTTGTCCGCGAAAGCCACCTCCCTCAACCGTGGCCGTCAAAACCTCGGCCTGCGTGCGCGACCCGCGGCTGATCGTAAAGACCTGCGCCAGTTGAAAGACGTCCCGCGTCACGCTGATCTTCATGGTACCCTCTTCATCTTGGTCAAAAAACTCCCGCCGGAGGCATTAAAGTTCTTCTAAAGCATCCACCAAACGGGCGGCACCTTGACGGAAAGTATCAACGGTTGGTAGGCCCATCCGCGCCTCGACCTCAGCCAAATAAGCCAGCGCGTCTTCCTCAGACAAATGCTGGGTATTCACCGAAACCCCTACAATCTGACAGGCGGGATTGGCGACGCGCGCGATAGGTAGGGCTGTGTCGCGCAATACCTCAAGACTGGGCAGGTCATAATCGGGCAGACCACGCATATGGGTGCGGGTCGGCTCATGCGCGAGGATCAATGCATCAGGCTGGCCGCCGTGGATCAAGGCCATGGTGACGCCGGAGTATGACACATGAAACAGGCTGCCTTGGCCTTCGATATGGTCCCAGTGATCGGGGTCATTGTCGGGGGTCAGGTACTCAACAGCACCGGCCATAAAGTCTGCGATGACCGCGTCCAAGGGCACGCCGCCACCGGTGATCAGAATACCTGTCTGACCTGTCGGGCGAAACGTCGATTTCATCCCGCGCTTTTGCATCTCGGCATCCATCGCAAGACCCGTGTACATTTTTCCCACAGAACAGTCTGTGCCGATGGCCAAACAGCGCTTGCCGGTGCGTTTTTTACCATTGGCAATGGGATAAGCAACCGAGGGGATACGCACATCAAATAATGTCCGACCATTCACGCGGGCGGCGGCCACCAGCTCATCCTCATCGCGCAGCAGGTTGTGCAGGCCAGAGGCAATATCGAAACCCATTTGCAGGGCTTTGACCAAAACCTCTTTCCACGCCTTAGAAATATAGCCACCACGATTGGCAACACCGATCACCAGTGTCTGTGCGCCGGCCGTGCGGGCCTCTTCCAGCGTCATATCGGTGATCCCCAGATCAGCGCCACAACCAGGCATGCGGAACTGGCCAACAGCGTTTTCCGGGCGCCAGTCCTTGATCCCCTGGGCCACTTTGGCGGCAAGTTGATCGGGGGCATCGCCGAGGAACAAAAGATAAGGGGTCTGGATCATGGAAAGGCTCCGGGTCGTAAGGGATTCGCGTCGACCCGACCATATCGTGTGACGAGACGCAATTTCATCGCAGAATAGGTCAGATCAATCCGCTCAAGCGACAGATTATTGCGAAAGATGCATGTCATGTCGAAGAAACCACCGCCCCTTGGCCGTAAGGTGGATCATAATCCACCTTACGCAACAAAAAACCCGGGCGCGAACGCCCGGGTTTGTGTCAAAAGCTGAAAGGGAGGAGATCAGCCTTTAGCAAATTCAGGGTAGGCTTCCATGCCAAGCTCGGACACGTCGAGACCATCAATCTCGGCCTGTTCAGAGACACGAATGCCCATCACACCTTTTAGCACGACCCAGGCCACAAGGCTGACCACGAAGGTAAAGCCGCCGATGGCAATGAAGCCGATGAACTGGGTGACAAAGCTTGCGTCGGCATAGACCGGTACAACCATCGTGCCCCAGAAGCCTGCAATCATATGCACCGAGATCGCGCCGACAACGTCGTCAATCTTTAGGCTGTCAAAGAAGGGCACAGCGAAGACCACGATGATACCACCAACAGCACCGATCCAGAGTGCACCGAACAGGGTGGGCTCCAGCGGGCTGGCTGTGATGGATACAAGACCGGCCAATGCACCGTTAAGCACCATGGTCAGATCAGGCTTTTTGTACATGACATTGGTTGTGATAAGTGCCGCAACAGCACCGGCAGCAGCCGCCATATTGGTGTTGGCAAAGATACGGCCAATATCTGTGATATCGCCAACAGTACCCGCAGCCAGCTGCGAACCACCGTTAAAGCCGAACCAACCCAGCCACAGGATGAATGTACCCAGCGTGGCAAGGGCGAGGTTTGAACCCGGCATTGGGACTGTCTTGCCGTCCTTATACTTGCCGATACGGGCACCCAGAATGATCGCACCTGCAAGGGCTGCAAAACCACCAGCGGCGTGCACAACAGTTGAACCGGCGAAGTCATAGAAGCCCATTTCCGACAACCAGCCGCCACCCCACTGCCAGGACGCACCAATTGGATAGATCAGACCTGTCAGGATGACCACGAAGATCAGGAAGGGCCACAATTTGATACGCTCGGCCAATGTACCCGACACGATCGAAGCCGTTGTCGCGCAGAACATCAACTGGAAGAAGAAGTCAGAGGCAACAGAGGCATAGTCAAGTGCCGCATCAGCAGCGGCCAGACCAACAGGCTCAAGCGATGTTGGCGCGAAGGTGCCAAACCAACCTGGGATGATCCATGCGTCGCCTGGATACATCAGGTTAAAGCCAACCAGCCAGTACATGATGGCTGACAGTGAATAGAGCGCGATGTTCTTGGTCAGCTGTGTTGTGACGTTCTTGGACCGTACAAGCCCTGCTTCCAGCATGGCAAAACCAGCGGCCATCCAGAACACAAGGAAGCCGCCGATCAAGAACAGCAATGTGGTCATCAGATATGGGCCGATCTCGTCAAAGCTCGGCGCAGCATCCTGTGCCAGCGCGAAAGTCGGCAACAGCGTGAGTGCGGCCCCGACTGATAGATACTTGGTTAATTTCATAGTTCTGTCCCTCGTTCCGCGATCAAAGCGCGTCATCATTGGTCTCGCCGGTCCGTACCCGCATGGCACTTTCAACGTCGAGAACGAAAATCTTGCCGTCGCCGATTTTCTCGGTTTTGGCGGTGGTTGCGATGGTGGATACGACCTGTTCGGCCATGCTGTCCTGCACGACGATCTCAAGCTTGACCTTTGGCACGAAGTTCACAGCGTATTCCGCGCCGCGATAGATTTCCGTGTGGCCAGACTGAGAGCCGAAGCCCTTGATTTCAGACACCATCATGCCGCGCACGCCAACGGTGGTCAGTGCTTCGCGGACCTCCTCCAGCTTGAACGGTTTGATTGTTGCAATGATGAGTTTCACGTTCTTCCCCTTGCAAATACTATTGCAGGCTCTCGTTTCGGCAGCGCCCGCTTGCACGCAAAGACAAAGCGCGAGTGACAGGGTGCGGCAAGATTGACGCCCTTGTATAACGATGTGTTAACGGACCCTTCTGCACAAAATTTATACAAATTAATCACGTTGCATAATTATTGTGCAGTGTAAAAACATGCCTCAGGCGACTCATACCCGCTCTACATTTTGGTCGGGCCACGCTATAGTCGCGAAAAATCAGACCTAAAGCAGTCAATCGAGCGGATCATGAGTGGAAACGGCAGAAAGCGGCCCCCTTTGGTGGCTGACAAACGCTATGCAGCCAAACCAGCGGCAAGGAAAAAGGCGCCAACCAAAAAGACGGCGGCCAAACCCGCAGCGCGCAAGCGCAAGCCTGCACCAAAAAAAGCGCAACCCCGTGGTTTTATCGGCTGGTTGCTGACACCTTTCCGCTGGCTGTTCCGCTTGCTTTGGGCCTTCACATGGCGCGTCGGCCTTGTTGTTAGCCTGATCATTGGCGGTTTTTCTTTCTATTTCGCCGCTCAAATGCCCGATATGGCCGGGCTGATTGATGGCCGGACCCGTGGGTCGGTGACGATGACCGACTTGCAGGGCGAGGTCTTTGCCTGGCGCGGTGATCAGTTTGGCGGGATGGTTACGACAGATACCGTATCCCCCCATCTGCACAACGCCGTTGTCGCGACAGAAGACAAGCGCTTCTACCGTCACTTTGGCATTTCGCCGCGTGGTATCGCCTCGGCCGTGCGTATCAACCTGCGCGAAGGGCGCGGTCCGCTCTCAGGTAACGGCGGTTCGACGATTACCCAGCAAACAGCCAAGCTGCTTTGCTTGGGTGTCCCTTTCGATCCCAACAAGTGGGACAGCGAACGCGACTATGAGGCTGATTGCCGCCGCACAACACTATGGCGCAAGGCGCGCGAGGCTGTGTTTTCGGTCGGGATGGAGATCGCCTATACCAAGGAAGAAATCCTGACGATTTATCTGAACCGCGCCTATCTGGGCGCAGGTAGCCGGGGGTTTGAAGCCGCAGCACAGCGGTACTTTGGCATTTCAGCGGCTGAGGTGAACCCGGCCCAGGCCGCCATGCTGGCCGGTCTGCTGACCGCACCATCGGCCAATGCACCCACCCGCAATCTGCAACGCGCCCAAGACCGCGCCTCGATCGTCATCGGCTTGATGGAGGCCCAAGACTATATCAGCGCGGCCCAGGCGCGTGAGGCCCGCCTGAACCCCGCGACCCTCTCTGAGGCCGCCCGCGCCAGCTCTGGCGGGTTCTTTGCCGATTGGGTCATGGCCAGCGGGCCAGAGTTCTTTACGCGTGATACGACCGAGGATGTGATTATTCGTACCACGCTGGACCAGCGCATTCAAACCGCTGCCGAGGATGCGTTGATCCAGGTCTTCCAAAACGACGTCCGCGAGGGGTCAGAAGCGCAGGCGGCGATTGTTGTGATGTCCGCTGATGGGGCTGTCCGTGCCATGGTCGGTGGGCGCAATATTAGCGCCACCGGCGCATTCAACCGCGCGACCCAGGCGCTGCGCCAAACAGGGTCGGCCTTCAAACCGTTTATCTATGCCGCAGCGCTCGATCTGGGGATGTCGCCCTACGATATGATCGACGATTCCCCAACATGCTGGGAACGGCGCGGGTCGCCGTCATGGTGCCCTGAGAACTATGACCGCGAATTTGTGGGCCCGGTTTCTATGGTCGATGCGCTGGCCACCAGCCGCAACATCCCCGCGATCCTTGTGTCTGAAGAGGTCGGGCGCGGTTTGGTCAGCGATGTGGCCAATGGCTTTGGCGTGCAGGGCGATCTGGCGGCAGGCCCCGCATTGGCGCTGGGCGTGTCGGAAAGCACCTTGCTGGATATGACGGGCGCCTTTGCGGGTATCTTGAATGGTGGGTCAGCGGTTACACCCTACGGGCTGACCGATCTGCGCCTGATGGGCGATGACATCCCATTGATGGACGCCACGGGTGTCGGCATTGGCGAGCGGATCATCCGGGAAGAGGCCGCGCGGCAACTGACCTGGATGATGACAAAGGTGATTGACGAAGGCACTGGACGGCGCGCGCGTATCGATGGGTGGCCGCTCGCAGGCAACACCGGCACGACGCAAGGGTCACGCGATGCATGGTTTATCGGGTTTACCGGGGACTACGTCACCGGCGTCTGGATGGGCTACGATGACAACAGCCGCTTGACCGGAGTGACCGGTGGTGGCCTGCCCGCCAC
>JBCAZI010000092.1:0-9920 GCA_038533095.1 Pseudomonadota bacterium | reverse complement strand
GGGTGCCTATCCGTGCGCTGCGTCTTATGATCTTTGTGACAGGCTGGGTGCTGCTGCTGCCATCTAATGTCATGCATCCTGCGCATTTCATTGTGGGCGGGGTTGCGACAGTGCTACTATCGCTACGTGGGTTCTCGCAGCTGCGCGCCGCAATCAAAGGCGCCAAGAATGTGCGATCAGATACTTGGACATCGAAGACGTAATGACGGAGCCCGCTGAGGCGTTGTGATCTAAGGGTTTAAAAGAACAAATGAGTTTACATTTTGACATCCAAGCCACGTGCGGCCCGGCAAAAAAACTGCGCCGACTGGCTGCCGCTGGCGCGATAATTCTGGGCCTTGTCCCTGCGGCAACGGCCCAAGAAATGCCGATTGGGATTGGCGATCAAGTCGAAGTTATCATCACTGGGCTACCCACCCTGGGTCTAAGTGCCCCGGTGCTTGAAAATGGAAAGCTCAACCTTGCGTGGCTTGGCGACTTCGATGCTGACGGTCGTTCAATTGAGGAGTTGGAAAGCAACGTCAGAGCGACAGTCGCAGGACAGATCGTGCGCCAATACGATCGTGAAGGTGGGCAGTACCTGGTCCAGCTTGAAGCGGCAGACGTGAATTTGATACGGACAGCCCAAAAGCCCGTTATCGTTGCGGGTGCGGTGACAACCCCGGGCGAAGTTCCATTTACGCCCAATTTGACCGTTCGCGAGGCACTGGCGCTGGCCGGCGGTGTCGACGACCGCCTTCTGCCTGATAGCGTTGAGGTCGACGCGCTTCAGATTGCACGCTGGCAATCTGATTTCGGGCAAGCGGCGATAGACAATGCGCTGGCGACTATCCAAAGCTGGCGTATCGAAGCCGAGATTGCAAACGATCCTGATCCGGTCCTTTCCATGGATAACTTAGGCGCGATATCCGCCGAAACGGTCGCCGAAATGGAAGCGGGCCAGCGTCGCATTCTGGCCGAAAATTTAGCAGCAAGTGCCGCAACCGAGGCCTTTTATGTTCAGGCGGTCCTGAAAGCAGAGCAACGGCTGGACATCCTGCGCCAACAGCAAGAAACCATGACCGAAGCTTTGGCCGCGGAAGAGGCGGAAGAAGCCCGGATCTTGGATCTGGTCGAACGCGGCCTGGCGCCGGGCTCACGCGAGTCCGATGTCCGACGGACGACTGTTTTGACAGCGACGCGCCTCTTGGACGTTGAAGATGATCTTGCACGTACAGAGATTGATCTGACCCGCACCGCACGGGGCTTCGAGGAATATCAGGAAGAACGAATTGCACAGCTGCTGAATGAACAAGTTACAGTCGACCAACTTGCACGCGAAGCGCGTTTGCGCATGGATGTTGTCGGGCAGTTTCTTGCCTTATCCGGGTCCGAGGTGGCAACCGCCGATGTGACATCAGAATTCGGTGTTACGACTGTCTTGTTCCGCCGGTCAGAAGGGCAGCTGCGCCAGATACAAGCGGACATGGACACGCTGCTGATGCCCGGTGACACGCTGGAGGCCAATTTCGAAGAAATTCTGCCGGTGCCTTTGACGGATTGATCGTAGCGTGAAAGCCCCAATTATGACTTCCGGTTCACTTGACGATTATAGCTATGTTTTTGTCCTGACTTATGGGCGGTCGGGATCGACGATACTCATGCGTTTGCTCAATACGATCGATGGGGCCGACATCCGTGGTGAGAACTCGAACGCTTTGTTTCACCTCCATAAAGCGATTGCTGCGGTGCGCCGGTCTTCAACCCGCTTTGGGACGACAAAGCGCGCCACGAGTGACCCGTGGTATGGCGCTGACCTGATGGCTGCCAAATCCTTTGAGACGCACTGCTTGAACAGTTTTCTGCAGGATGTCTTGGCACCTGCGCCTACAACGCGGATCATTGGGTTTAAGGAAATCAACCATTTGCCGAACCGTATGGATGACAAGGATTTCTTTGGCTTTGTTGACTTCATTCTGAAGTCTTTCCCAAAGGCACGGATTGTCTTTAACACAAGAAATGCTGAACAGGTTTCACGCTCGGGGTGGTTCGCCGATATGGATCCGACCTTTGTTAAGGAGCAGATCGCCGGGGCCGATGCACGTTTCGTACAAGCCACAAAACAGCACAGCCGCTGCTATTTGATCGATTACAGCGATGTGGTTGCAAATAATGATGCGTTGATGGCGCTGTTCGACTGGCTTGATATGCCACTTGATCCAGAAACGGTGGCAAACTGCCTGGATCAGAAACTGTCACATATGAGCAAGAAGGAAATCGGCCTTAGTGGATCGCTGCGCGAAACAATGCGCCGCGCGCGATCGCGGCTGAAAAAATTGCGCTAGAACCCTTACGGATTTGCCCTGTCAGCTTGTCGACGGCGCTTTGTCATCTTATTGCGCAGCCATGCAAGAACCACCAGGATGCCAGTCTGACGCAATAAGACCAGCGTCACGAGATAGGCAAATACCCCCAGAAACAACAACCCGATCCCAACCAAGATAGACGCTTGGCCGTCGGCATATGCCGCGAATGGTGCCATCGCCACAGACGCGACAATAATCTTCCAAATCGGCCTGATTGGTAGAGCAACGTCAGTTGATACGCGCTTGCCAAAGAAATAGTACGCAGCCGTACTCATAATGGCCGTTAACAGCATTGCATAGGACGCCCCGATGCTCCCCATCAGGTGCAGCGCGAGCGCTGTGCACGCCCCATGAAAAACGATCGCCGCCGCGAGGATGTAAAGCTGTCCGTAGGTCTTTCGCGATAGTGTGAAAGCATAAGAAAAATATGAGCCTTGCACCCCTATGATCAACGCAGCGATAGACAAGATTTGCAGGTGCTGCGCGCCAACCACTTGGTAAACTTCGCCGAACATCAAAAGCACCGCCATCTCATTGGCAAAGATCAACGTGGTCGCAATTGGGGCGGACATCAGCAAAACGATCGAAAAATGGCGTGCAAGCACCACGTTGGCCGCATCCATGCCGGATTCTTCATACTCAGAGAAAATCGCTGCGCCAGAGGCGCGGCTAGCCATCAACATTGGCATCGCAATTGAGCGTACCGCCAAGGTCTGCGCGGCTGCAAAAATGCCAACCGCGCCAAGATTGGCAAAAGACGCAATCAAGGACTGCGACAAAAGCATGATCAGCATTGATCCCGATGTCACGATCCCCAATGGCACGCCGAATACAAGAAACTCCTTGATTTGCTGTGCGCTCGCGGGTTCTGCCCCTGACTTTGGGAACACTTTGTAAAGCGCGATCCCTCCGGCCAGCAAAGCCCCTGCTATGGCGCCAATGACAGCGCCTACAAAGCCGAACCCCAGAAGGACGAAAGCAACCGAGAGTGAAACGGCCACGAGTGGGCGCATCAATGTGATAAAGGCAAAAGCCGGGCCTTTGCGATAAACGCGGAAGGCAGCTAGCCCCAACTCCTGCGTCGTATGCGCGACGGCAAAAACACTCCCAAGAACAAGAGCGGCGAGATAGTTTGACGGTGCAAAAAAACATCCGACAGCGACAATCGGGATAAGAAAAATGGCGATCTTAGCGGAGGTATGCAAGGCATAAGCAATGACCCTGCCACTGTATTTTTCAGAAGAATGAAAGCGCACAATGGCGATGGCAAGCCAAGCAAATACAAAGGAATAACCCACCGTGCCGAACAAAATGGTAATGTTGTAGCGGGCAAAATCCGCCGGTCCCAAAACGCGTGAGAGGATCACAAGGACCAAGATCGCGATGAAAGCCGAGATAAGCCTCGGGAAAAAGAACCAAGCCATTCATAAACCAAACAGATGTTTCGACGCAGCCGCAATAGGCTCGTGCCAATTTGGGTGATCATAGCCCGACTGTGCGTGACTTGAAACGACCAACATGAGCGACGCCTAAGCTTTGCATTATTGTCCTAAATAAAGAAACAATAGACCTTACACTGCCACATTGAACGCAAATGATTGAGGTGATCTCACGCATAAGCCACACCCCGCATCTTGAAGACCAAACAACGTCCATGCCAAGTTGACCTTGCGGTGTTTGGATGGGTGGTACCCGCTGAAACCGATGCGTATGATTGTGATGGTGAAATCTGTGCCTCTAAATGATTTCACGAGAGGGTGACGATGGCAGAGACCGCAAAGAAGCCGTTTTTGAGTGAGATCCAGATCGCCCAAGGCATTGGCATCACGCTGGTTGTTGCAGGTCATTTGTTGGCGAATGCCAATCAGGGGCCTGTGTGGTACGCCGACCTCAAACGGCTGATCTATCAATTTCACATGCCGTTTTTTATGTATCTCAGCGGTTTTACCTTCATGTGGGTGCGCGCGGGCAAGGCGGGGCAGTCCACGCTCAGCTACGTTCAGGGACGTATGGTTCGTCTGATCGTGCCCTTTTTCATGTTTGGTATCCTGATCGTCGTAGCCAAACAAATTGCGTTAACCTATGTCACGGTCGCGAACCCGCCTGACAGCTGGCTGGACGGTTTCACAACCTTATTCATAAATACGGAAAGCAGCCCAGCCAGGTCGATCTGGTACATCTTCGCGCTTTTCGTGATGAGCGTGGCCACCTTTGCATTGGGCCTGCTGAACAGAACCGGGCTTTTGATCCTTTTGGGTGTGTCTGTTGTGATGCACCTGACGGATGTTCCCGACATCCTCTATCTGAACCGTGTCTTCTATTTCTATTTGTTCTTTGTCGTGGGGATGATCGCTGCTGAAAATTATGACCGGCTCAAAGGTTTCCTTCAGCAGACAGGCATCTACTGGCTCGCCCTATTCACCGCCGTGTTGTTGGGGCTTTGGATGTGGGGCCGCATCACGGATCAGTCGAAACTTCTTGGCGGTCTTTGCGCGCTTCCCGCTCTGCACTATGCCGCATTGAAAGCCTATGGCGCGGGCGCCCGGCTTTTCACCGCTTTGGGCGCATTGTCCTTTCCGATCTACCTCATGAACACACTAGCGATTGGAGCGTTCAACGCAGCCTATGTGATCGTTTTCTCGGACGTGAACAACATGTTCTTAGTGTATTTGGCGGGCGCGATGGTGGTGGGAACCCTGCTGCCCATCGCAGCGCTATTTGTTACCCGCAGGGTTTTTCCGCCATTGGCAAAACTCATTTCCTAAAGGCCCGGCCCTACGGCATTAAACCCCATAATGCTGCCGATACCAGCGCACGAAACTCGCGACACCATCCTTGACGGATGTTCTTGGCGTGTAGCCGGTCAGTTTGCGCAGCAGCTCCGCATTAGCCCAAGTGGCTGGCACATCGCCCGCCTGCATCGGCATATAGTTTTGGATGGCCGTCTTCCCAGTTGCCGCTTCGATCGCTGCGATGAAATCAGCCAGTTGGACCATATCGTTGTTGCCGATGTTGACGACACGAAACGGGGCCACGGGCGAAAGGCTATCGCCTTTGTCGATCTGACCATCAGTTGGCCTTATAGGCACGGCATCAATCAAAAGCCTGATCGCATGCACGAGGTCTTCGACGTAAGTAAAGTCGCGCTGCATTTCACCATTGTTAAAAACATCGATTGGGTCACCGGCGATGGTTGCCTTGGTGAATTTGAAAATCGCCATGTCAGGGCGGCCCCATGGCCCATAGACTGTGAAGAAACGGAACATCGTGACCGGCAGATCATATAAATGGGCATAGCTGTGGGCCATGCTTTCCATCGACTTCTTTGTCGCTGCATAAAACGACATCTGATGATCAGCGCGATCCGTCTCGGTGTAGGGCATGTCTTCGTTCGCGCCATAGGCCGATGATGTTGACGCCAGCAGCATGTGCTTGGGCGGAAAGGCACGTGCCGCCTCTAACAGCTCAAACGTGCCCACGATGTTGCTTTCCAGATAAGCGCGCGGATTTTCGATGGAGTAGCGTACACCCGCCTGTCCCGCGAGGTGGACAACAACATCTGGCTTTTCGTCCGAAAAGAGAGACATCAAAAGACCAGGGTCTTCGACCATGCCATGCACCGAAACATAGCCTTCATAGGACATCAGCCCCGCTTCGCGCCGTTCCTTCAAGGTGACGTCATAATAATCAGACAGGCAATCAAGCCCGATAACGCGCCAGCCCTCCTCTAGCAACGATCGGCAAACGAAGTACCCGATGAAACCTGCGGCCCCAGTGACAAGTGCTGTGGGCATCAGCAAATCCCTTCAGTCAGCATGAAACAGATCGCGTGTAAAAATCTTGTCCTGCACGTCGTCCAACTCATCCACAATACGGTTGGTCACAATCAGGTCCGCCTCTTTCTTGAAAGCCTCCAAATCGCGGATCACGCGTGAGCCAAAGAAGGTCTCTTCTTCCATAACGGGTTCATAGACAATGACCTCGACCCCCTTTGCCTTCACCCGTTTCATGATCCCTTGGATCGAAGATTGGCGGAAGTTGTCACTGCCTGCCTTCATGACCAGCCGATGGATACCTACAACCTTGGGTTGTTTTGCGATAATCCGGTCGGACAGAAAATCTTTGCGCGTGCGGTTTGCGTCAACAACCGCACGGATCAGATTCTGCGGCACTTCAGAGTAGTTTGCCAAAAGCTGCTTGGTGTCTTTGGGCAGACAATAACCGCCATAGCCAAAGGACGGGTTGTTGTAGTGGGTGCCGATACGCGGATCGAGCCCGATGCCTTCGATGATCTGGCGCGAGTTCATATTGCCGGCCATCGCATAGCTGTCCAACTCATTAAAAAACGCAACTCGCATAGCAAGATAAGTGTTGGCGAACAACTTGATTGCTTCGGCCTCATCGGGGTCAGTAAATAAAACAGGAGGATCGTCAGTGACCGCGCCCTGCACCAAAAGATCGGCAAATATTTTGGCGCTGGGACTGCGATCACCGATAATAATGCGTGACGGATGCAGGTTGTCATAAAGCGCGCGCCCTTCGCGCAAAAACTCAGGCGAAAAGATGATGCGATCTGTCTCTAGCTCTGCACGCATCCGTGAAACGAAACCAACCGGAATGGTGGATTTGACAACGACGACCACGGATGGGTTCGCCTGCAGCACGGTGCGCGCGACGGTTTCGACCGATGACGTATCAAAGTAATGCTCAATCGGGTCATAGTCCGTTGGCGTCGCCACAATGGCATAGTCAGCATCGGCGACAGCGCCTGCCAAATCTGTTGTCGCAGCCAGATTAAGGTCCTTGGTCGCAAGATAGGTTTCAAGCTCGGCATCTTCGATCGGGCTTTCACGCCTATTGACCAGTGCGACCCGCTCTTCTGACAGGTCGACGGCGACAACTGTGTTGTTCTGGGCAAGCAGAACCGCGTTTGACAGACCGACATAGCCCAGCCCGATAACAAGAATTTTCACAGTGGTTTCCAGTTCTACTCGTCTTTGAATTCGTCACTGCATATCGCATGTGCAGTGCATCAAACCAGACCACATTGCAGATCGGGCGCTTTTTCTGCCCGCCATTGTTACCGCACTGCGGCTGTGCAAACCGATCAAAACGCGCCCAAGCCTATTTTTGGCACCTTCGTCTCGGCGACATCTTGCCGTCGATTCGTTGCCGCCCTGTTAACACTTTGCTTATTTTGGCAGCAAAAGGGCCCGAATGCGGCTAAATTGCTGGATATGTGGTGTGGGTATCACAAAGCCGCGCTAGATGTGGCCAGTAGTTTTAAGCAGGTTGTCGCCAATCAGTTACATAAGTTAAGATAACGTTGAGACGTCATGATCTTTTTTTTGGACGGATCGAGTTATTTTTTCGTTAAGAGGTTGCCATGAAAATCGCGAAACATTTTTTGGGACTACCGGGAATTTCCACCGGAATGACTTCAGACTTCCAGCCGATCTCAGGTTTGCACGGGTTTGACGTGAATGCGTTGAACAGCGGCCAGCGTGATCGTTTGCCGATGCCCCGCCAGGATGAGGGGTATCTGATCTGCAATCGTTTCTACGATTTGTTGGTCGCAGGCATTGCGTTGATCATGCTGCTGCCGCTCTTTCTTGGTATCGCGATTGCGATCAAGGTGACGAGCAAGGGGCCCGTTTTCTTCCGGCAGGAACGCTATGGGTTGAATGGCGAAACTTTTATGATCTACAAGTTTCGCAGCATGGCGGTGGATGCTTGTGACGCAACCGGGGTGCGTCAAACCGTGAAGAATGACCCCCGCGTAACATCCGTTGGTCATTTCTTGCGCCGCAGCAATCTGGACGAACTTCCCCAACTTCTGAACATCCTCAAAGGCGAGATGTCAGTTGTCGGTCCGCGCCCGCATGTGCCAGGCATGCTGGCAGATGGTCAGCTCTACGAAGTTTTCGACCCACGCTATATGCTACGTCATGTGGTTAAGCCTGGTTTGACCGGCTTAGCGCAGGTCAAAGGCTTTCGCGGTGAAACCACGAATGCGCAAGCAGCAAGGATGCGTTTGGAATACGATTTGCGCTACGTTCAGCGACAGTCAGTTCCGCTGAATATCTGGATCACTTTTCAGACCTTCTGGAAAGAGATGTTCGGCGGTTCAGGTTACTGACGCCAGCACTTATCATTCTAGACGAATAGCGTGACCATCAAATAAATTATTCCGCAGCTTATGGCTGCGGAACCCCAAACCAAAAGGTTCTTGAGAACCATGGTGCCCAGGTTTCCAGCGTTCACTTGACCCGCATCTGTACCCTGATCGAATGATGCCGCATCAATCCGGCCAGCTGCACGTTCTGCTTGTGCTAAGTTACGATCTTCATACATGCGCGTCCTCCGTGCGGCCCTCTTTCACAGGCGAGTTTTGCGGCTCCGCGCTTTCGCGGATTTTACTCAACTTATAGTGGTGTAGATCACGTGTACTAACATATCGTTAACATTTGCAGGGTGGCTTAGTGCTGTGCCGAGAATATGGCGGAAGCGGGGCAAACCTAGTGTTTTAACCAAAACACGCTTTCAAGGTCGGCCATCTATCTCGCATTTTGGCTCCGCCCAGCCACTATTTACCTTCTCAATCTTTCGATCTACGCAGTTTGCGAAATAATCCCTATCGAAGGACAACCATGATGCAAGACTGGTGGCGCAGCGCGGTTATCTATCAGGTCTACCCCCGGTCCTTTCAGGACAGTACGGGCAATGGCGTTGGCGATCTGATTGGCATCACAAACAGGCTAGATCATATCGCCGGGCTAGGCGCCGATTGCATCTGGATTTCCCCGATCTTCGCCTCGCCACAGGCAGATATGGGATATGATGTGTCGGATTACCTGGCCATTGATCCGCTGTTCGGCGACATGTCTGATCTTGATGATCTGATCGCAGGGGCCCATGCCCGTGGGTTGAAAGTGATCGTCGATCAGGTGCTGTCACATACTTCGGACCAGCATGCGTGGTTCAAACAATCCCGCGTGAGCCGCGACAATGACAAGGCCGATTGGTACGTCTGGGCCGATCCGCTGCCCGATGGATCACCTCCAACCAACTGGCACAGCCACTTTGGCGGCCCCGCCTGGGAATTTGATGCACAGCGCGGCCAATATTATTTGCACAACTTCCTTGCCGCCCAACCAGACCTGAACTTTCATAACCCCGATGTGGTCGAGGCGATGCTGGAAACCTGCAAATTCTGGCTAGATCGCGGGTTGGACGGGTTCCGGCTTGATACTGTGAACTACTACTTTCACGACCAACAGCTACGTTCAAATCCACCCGCGCAAGCCAAACCACAGGTGATGGCGACGGACCTTTATGGAATGCAGGACAATATCTATAACAAGACCCGACCGGAAAACCTGGGCTTTCTGGAACGCTTGCGCGCGCTGACAGATCAATATGACGACATCATGATGGTTGGCGAAGTGGGCGAGGTTGGACAACGTTCGATCCAGATCATGGGCGATTACACCGCCGGTCAGACCCGCCTGCATATGGCCTATAGTTTTGCGATGCTCAGTGATGATTTCAGTGCCGCGCATCTGCGCGATTGCA
>JBCAZI010000091.1:0-10394 GCA_038533095.1 Pseudomonadota bacterium | reverse complement strand
TGATGGCGACCGAACCGCGCTGGCGTGGTTTGGTCGAAGAAGATGCGCTGGCCCGGCAATCGGCCCCATCCGCGATTGAGCGCGCAATTCGCGCCACCCAGGGCTGGGCGGCCCTGCCAGCCGATGCCTATTTGCGGGGCGAGGCTGTGTTGCGCCGCGAAATGCGTGTCCCGCACCAAGGCTGGCGCATGGTCAGCTACACCACCTATGCGTCCGTGCGAGAGCGGGTGAACGGCATTCTCGCGCTAGAGGTAATGGGATTCGCCATTTTGCTGGCGCTTTTGTTCTGGACGGCCTCCCGGCGCACCGCGTCACGCCTGGTGTTTTTCCAGCGCGAGTCAGCAGAGCTTCGCGCATTGAACCGTAGGCTACAGCGGGAAATTGCCGAACGTGAAAAGGTGGAAAAGACCCTCGAAGTGGCCGAACAAACCATCGCGCAATCATCCAAGCTGGCAGCCTTGGGCGAGATGTCGGCGGCTGTCAGCCACGAGTTGAACCAACCGCTGGCGGCGATGAAAACCTATCTGGCTGGGGCGCGTCTTTTGCTGCAGCGCGAGCGGCCGGAAGAGGCGCTGTCATCCTTTCAACGCATTGATGATTTGCTGGAACGCATGGGCGCGATTACCCGTCAGTTGAAATCTTACGCGCGTAAAGGTTCAGAGGCCTTTGAACCCGTAGATACAAGGGCTGCTGTGTCTACCGCGCTTGCTTTGATGGAACCGCAATTGAAGACCCGCGCGGTCAATATCATCCGGACTTTGCCGAATGAACCGGTGATGATCATGGGTGACCGCTTACGGCTAGAACAGGTCATCATTAACCTGTTACGCAACGCACTGGATGCAACCAAGTCTGCAGCCAACCCAACGGTCGAGATTTTGCTGGCCGCAGGTGAGACTGTGAGTATCCAAATTCGCGACAATGGTGAGGGGATTGAGAACCTCGATGACCTGTTCGAACCATTTTACACAACGAAACAACCGGGCGATGGCGTGGGGCTTGGGCTTGCTATCTCCTCCGGCATCGTCAACGATTTCGGCGGGCGCCTGACTGCACGCAATGCGGTTGATGGCGGGGCTATATTCGAGGTGCAACTGCCGACACTCAGGCAGGATGTCGCCGCGGCAGAGTAAGGAAAAAGATCATGAGCAAGGCCATGAAGATCGCAATTGTCGATGACGAGAAAGATATGCGTCAGTCGATTTCACAATGGTTGGCGCTGTCCGGTTTCGATACCGAGACTTTCGCCTCGGCCGAGGATGCGTTGAAGGGCCTGGGCAATGATTACCCCGGCATTGTTGTCAGCGACATTAAGATGCCTGGCATGGACGGCATGCAGTTTTTGAAGAAACTGAAAGGCGTCGACAGCTCGCTGCCTGTGATTATGATCACAGGCCACGGCGACGTGCCCATGGCGGTTGAGGCGATGCGCGTGGGCGCTTTTGATTTTCTGGAAAAGCCGTTCAACCCGGACCGGATGACCGAACTGGCCAAGAAGGCGACAAACGCGCGCCGCCTGACATTGGACAACCGTGCGCTGCGCAAAGAACTGTCCGATGGGTCGGCCCTGATTAAAAAACTGATCGGCCAATCACCCCCAATGGAGCGCTTGAAAGAGGACATCCTTGATTTGGGGCAGGCCGATGGCCACGTGCTGGTCGAAGGTGAGACGGGGACCGGTAAAACATTGGTGGCTCACGCCCTGCATGCGGTAGGCGCGCGCGCCAACAAGAAGTTCGTTCTGTTGAGTTGTTCGGCTTATGACGAAGAAACACTGAGCCGTATCATTTTCGGTCCTGCCAATGATGATGAGCCGATCCCCGCGATGGAAGAGGCGCGTGGCGGCACGTTGGTGCTGGAAGATATTGAAGCGCTAAGCCATTCATTGCAGGCACGTCTGCTGACGGCGATTAACAACCAAGGCACGCCAGCTGAAACCCGCATCGTGGCGATCTGTAACCTGCAAGAGCAAGATCAGACCTGTGAAAGCGTGCTGCGCCCTGATCTGTTCTACCGGCTTGCCGCACTCCGCATTACGGTGCCACCGCTACGGCAGCGGGGCGAGGATATCCTGACGCTCTTTACCCGCCTGGGTGAGCAGTTTGCCGAAGAATACGGTTGCGACGCACCAGAGGTCAGCGCGCAAGAGGCGGCACAGTTGTTGCAAGCGCCATGGCCCGGTAATGTGCGCCAATTGATCAATGTAGCCGAACGCGCGGTGCTGCAAAACCGCCGTGGCACAGGCTCTATCGCGTCACTCTTGATGGCTGATACCGAAGAAATGAAGCCCGCGATGACGACCGAAGGCAAGCCGCTGAAGGAATTCGTGGAAGCGTTCGAACGGATGCTGATCGACAATACGATGCGCCGCCATAAAGGATCCATCGTGTCAGTGATGGAAGAGCTTTGCCTGCCACGCCGGACCTTGAACGAGAAGATGGCGAAATACGGGTTGCAGCGCTCTGACTATCTGTAGGCGGCGAGACAGTTAGATTTGTTTTCTATTCAGGCACTTTGCACAGAACCACTTGTGTAAGGTGCCTTTCCTCCCTTATGTATGAGAGACGGATGCTCGCGCAGCAGTTGCGCGGTGACAGCCGATAGAGATTCTCTGTCATGCCTTTGGTCAGATATCAAAGCAGACAGCTGATTTGGTCCCCCGGGATCAGGAGAACGCCACGGATCGTGCGACACCGCCGACCGGGCCATGAACGGGCCTCGCCAACGCGCGAGGTCGGAGAAGAAACGCGATGCAAAGCGCGCAGAACATGAGGCACGATGCAGCCGCCCCAAGGGGTGCTGGCACGGCCCGCGCGCAAATCGCCAACATCAGACATATAACACGGACAACAGCGCCCCCAGGGGCGCCACCGGGGTTATGTGCGAACGGACAAAATGCCAAAGAAAATGCTTATAGATGCCACACACGCGGAAGAAACCCGCGTTGTTGTGGTCGACGGAAACAAAGTCGAAGAATTTGATTTCGAAAGCCAGTTCAAGCGTCAGCTTGCCGGCAACATCTACCTGGCCAAGGTAACACGTGTAGAACCATCGCTGCAGGCAGCCTTTGTAGACTATGGCGGCAATCGCCATGGTTTTCTGGCCTTTTCGGAAATCCACCCCGATTACTATCAGATTCCGGTCGCCGACCGAGAGGCGCTGATTGCCGAAGAAAAAGCCTATGCCGAAAGCCTGAAGGCCGAAGCGGAAGCCGAGGAAGAAAAGCCCAAACCCAAACGTCGCCGTCGCAGCAAAGCCAAGGCGGCTGAGGTCGCAGGTGATGATGCCGTTGCGACCGCTGAGGTCGAAACGCCGGAAGAGGAAACTTCTGGCGATATCGCCGGGATGGAGACCATTGATCTCGATGACAGCGAAGAGGGCAGCTCGCCCATGGAGCTGGTCGCTGAGACCCCGGTTGAGACACCTGCGGCAGGCGAGGAAGATGAGGGTGACGACGATGACCAGCCGGTGGCTGATCCAAAGTCCAAGGACGAGACCATTGAAAGCGTCGCTGAAGAAGATGACACAGATGAGGTGCGCCCGATCCGCAAGCCGCGCCCGAAACGCTACAAGATTCAAGAGGTCATCAACGTTCGCCAGATCCTGTTGATCCAGGTGGTGAAGGAAGAGCGCGGCAACAAGGGCGCCGCCTTGACCACCTATCTGTCACTGGCCGGCCGCTACTGCGTATTGATGCCCAATACTGCCCGTGGCGGTGGTATCAGCCGTAAGATCACCAACGCGGCTGACCGCAAGAAACTCAAGGAAATTGCCGGTTCGATGACGGTGCCTGATGGTGCGGGTCTAATCATCCGGACGGCTGGGGCGCAACGCACCAAGGCCGAGATCAAGCGCGACTACGAATACCTGCAACGCATGTGGGAACAAATCCGCGAACTGACGCTGAAATCCACAGCCCCGGCCAAGATCTATGAGGAAGGCGACCTGATCAAACGCTCGATCCGCGATCTTTACTCAAAAGAGATTGATGAGGTCATCGTCGCGGGCGAGGCGGGGTACCGTACCGCCAAAGACTTCATGAAAATGATCATGCCGTCCCACGCCAAGAACGTGAAATATTATAGTGAACAACTGCCGCTTTATGCGCGTTACCAGGTCGAGGGCTATTTGAACGGCATGTTCAATCCGACGGTACAACTGCCATCAGGCGGTTACATCGTAATCGGCATTACCGAGGCACTGGTCGCCATCGACGTCAACTCTGGCCGGGCAACCAAGGAAGGCTCGATCGAGCAAACCGCGACCAAGACCAATCTGGAAGCCGCCGATGAGGTCGCGCGTCAATTGCGTTTGCGCGACTTGGCCGGTTTGATCGTCATCGACTTCATCGATATGGATGAACGTCGCAACAACGCGGCGGTTGAAAAGCGTTTCAAAGAAAAGCTGAAGACAGATCGCGCGCGTATTCAGGTGGGTCGTATCTCTGGTTTTGGCCTGATGGAAATGTCGCGCCAAAGGCTGCGTCCCGGTATGTTGGAAGCGACCACGCAGATGTGTCCGCACTGCCATGGCACTGGGCTTTTGCGTTCCGACGACAATGTTGCGCTGTCGATCCTGCGTAGCCTGGAAGAAGAGGGCGTGCGCGGCAGATCGAAAGAGGTTCTGGTCAAAGCGCCGATTTCGATTGCCAATTTCCTGATGAACGGCAAACGCGAACATGTCGCGGATATTGAGGCGCGCTATGGCATGTCAGTCCGGATCGAATGCGATCCGACATTGGTGTCGCCTGATTATGCGATTGAAAAGTTCAAGACAGCCACACGTGTGGTCCCCGATGCAGCACCCGTGATCAGCTCTGCTGTGATGATGGATGATGAGACGGATGAAAATGCGGGTATCATCGTGGATGCAGACCCGGTTGAGGATGCGTCAGCCGGATCGCCGGATGGCGAGGAGCGGCCCAAGCGCAAGCGCCGTCGTCGGCGTCGTCGCCGGGGTGGCGGCGGTCGTGATGGTGAAAACCAGAACGGCGAGAATGCAGAGAATACCGAGGGCAATGCAGAGGCCGCACCAGCAGAGGCTGCTACAGATGCACCTGCCGCTGAAGTAGCAGAAGACGCAGCCGCACCCGAAGAAAAGCCCAAACGCACGCGGACACGCCGCAGAAAGGCCGCACCTGCTGCGGAAGAGGCAGCAGAAGCGCCCGCAGAAGAAAAGCCTGCCGAAGAGGTGGCAGAGGAAAAGCCAGCACCCAAGAAGCGGACCCGCCGCAAGAAGGCGGAGCCGGTGGAAGAGGCGCCGGTAGCCGAAGCTGAAGGCGCGGCTGAGACACCAGAGGCTGCAAAAAAACCAAAGCCCAAGCGCAAGAGCCGCGCAAAACCAAAAGCAGGCGCGGTCCCTGTTGAAGCTACGGCAGAGGTTGTGGCCGAGGCACCTGCTACACCGGAACCGGCCCCAGCGCCGGAACCCGTGGCAGAGGCCGCACCTGCCGAAGATAAGCCGAAGCGCAAGGGCTGGTGGTCGCTCGGCCGCTGATGGCGGGGTCTGTCGTTATCACGGGGGGCTGCGGCTTTTTAGGCGCGGCCCTTGCGAAACGGATCGTCGAGCAGGGCGTGACGCTGCCCGATGGGCGGCATCTGACGGCCCACAAAATCCATCTTTGGGATCAACCAAACGCAGAAGTGCCGGTGCTGCCCAATGTGATGTTCAACGCCGTCGACATCGCCGACAAGGATGCTGTTCTGGCGGCCATGCCGCAAGACGTCGCGCTGATCTACCACCTTGCCGCGGTGGTCAGCGGACAGGCAGAGGCGGATTATGATCTAGGCATGCAGGTGAACCTTGGCGGCACCAACGCGGTGCTGGAGGCCGCGAAAGCCACGCGCCCAGGCGTGCCAGTGATCGGCACATCATCCTTGGCGGTCTATGGCGGCAATCCACCGGAACCGCTGACCGAGGCCACGCAAATACAACCCCAAAACACTTATGGCGTGACCAAGGCGATGGCCGAATTGGTGATGGCAGACTACCGCAGGCGTGGCTGGGTCGATGCGCGCACGCTGCGTTTGCCCACGGTCACGGTGCGCCCGGGAAAACCCAATGCGGCGGCGTCATCCTTCGCCTCATCCATCATCCGCGAACCACTGAGCGGCGTGCCCGCAATTTGCCCGGTTGATCCCGAAATGGCGCTGTGGGTGGCGTCACCGAATGCCGCTGTTACAGCCCTTTGGCATGCACCATCGGTGCCGCAGGCGGATTGGCCGACCTTTGGGGCGGTTAATGTGCCCGGGTTGCGCGTACAGGTGCTAAGCATGATTGCCGGGCTGCGTGCGCGTGCAGGGGATGGTGTTGCAGATTTGATCGAAATGCAGCCTGATCAGCGGATCATTGATATCGTGGGCACATGGCCGACGCTGTTTGATACCAGCCTGGCCCAATCGTTGGGCTTTACGGGGGATGCGGGTTTTGACGCGATCCTCGATCAGGCCTTTTTGATGAAGTAGAGTTGGCCTTCGGCTACGTCCCGCGTGCCCATCAATTCATGCCCGGCTTCATTGCAAAAATGCGGTACGTCGATCACCGCTGCGGGATCATCTGCCAAGACACGCAAAATCTGGCCAGAGGATAGCGCCTGCAAGCGTTTGCGCGCTTTCAGCACGGGCAAGGGGCAAAGCAGCCCTTTGGCATCAAGATCAGCGTCATAAGTCATGCTGTGCACCTAGGTGTCATGTTTCATTTTGTCCACTAACTTGTGACATCTTGGACCGTGACCTATTGCCCCCGCTCGCTTAGGTAGGATGGAAAGGAAGACCCTCTATGCTTGACACCGCCCTTATTTTTGACGCCGCATTGCTGCCAGCAATGCTGATCGCGATGCTGGCGGGCATGCTGTCTTTCCTCAGCCCCTGTGTCTTGCCTGTCGTCCCACCCTATCTGGCCTATATGGGCGGCGTATCCGTTAGCGAGATGGAAGAAACCGCAACGGCACGTAGGCGGGTCTTTGTATCAGCCGTGTTTTTCGTCCTTGGACTGTCGACCATCTTCCTGCTGCTTGGCCTCGCCTTTTCGACGATGGGGCGGATGCTGTTGCAGGTGCAGGATTGGTTTGTCGTGGTTGCCGGTGCGCTGATCATGGTGCTGGGCGCGCATTTTGTCGGTGTGTTTCGCATTGGGTTTCTGGACCGCGAAATGCGCGTTGATGCGGGCGACAAGGGCGGATCGGCCTTTGGCGCCTATCTTCTGGGGCTTGCTTTCGCCTTTGGCTGGACACCTTGCCTGGGTCCGATCCTGGGTGCGATCCTCAGCCTTGCTGCGTCAGAGGCCAGCGTGTCGCGCGGTACGGTTTTGCTGGCAGTCTATGCCTTGGGGCTGGGTATTCCCTTCCTGCTGGTTGCGGCCTTCTTTCCGCGGCTTAAGGGAGTCATGGGCTGGATGAAGCGCCACATGGACCGGATCGAAAGAGTATCTGGCCTGCTGCTATGGACCGTTGGTTTGATGATGATGACGGGGCAATTCGCAGCCTTCAGCTACTGGCTGCTTGAGCGCTTTCCAAGCCTTGCAACAATCGGCTAACCTGTCCCCAGCTTCAGCAAGGGACAGCGATGAGCGGACAATCAAGGCAGGTCAGCAAGCGGCGCGTATTCCACATTCCCGGCTATGACCCGATGCCCCCACGCCGCTATCGCGAACTCTATCGCGCAGAGGCTGCGGCACAGGCTGAAATCAGCGGTTATGAGATTGGGGTCAAGGCGGATACATCCGACAACACGTTTCGTTGGACTGTCGGCGCGCGCATCGACGGGGCCTCTGTGATTGCACAAGTGGACGTGTTGGTCTGGGCCGACATCGTGCGCGATAGTATGGCACAATCCATCCCTGCCACCTATTGGCAATTGGCCAAAACTGCATGGACCTACATCAGTACCGGCACTTTGCGGCGCTTGATGTGGATGCGCAAAGGCCCCGTGCTGGCGGCACTTTATCCCGTTGTGATGCTGCTGGGGCAGTTGTTGGTCGCTGTCGTTGCGGGTGCTTTGGTCGGTGGCTGGGTGCAAGATCTGATCATGGGCACACTGGCGTTCGTTGGCGTCACCGAAGGGGGTGTCTTCGATGTGATCGGTTGGTTTGCCTGGGGGCTAGGCTGGGCCATTCTCATTGGCATTGTTGTCGGGCTTTTGCGCTGGTTCAAAGCGCGCGATAACAAGCTGTTCGCCTATTACCTGATGCATGACTACGCTTATTCAGCGCAATTGCGCGGTGAAAACCCACCCGAGCTAGAGGCGCGCATGGCCGCCTTTGCCGCCATCATCGCCGAAGCCTTGGCGATGGAGGGGGATGAGGTTTTGATCGTCGGCCATTCGTCCGGTGCACATCTGGCCGTGTCAATCATCGCCGATTTGATGCGGAACGGGCATGTGCGCCCAGATGGCCCAAAGCTGGCGTTTCTGTCACTGGGGCAAGTGGTGCCGATGGTGTCTTTCCTGCCGCGTGCGCGGCGGCTGCGGAATGATCTAGCGTTCCTGTCGACACAGGATGATTTGACATGGGTTGATGTCTCGGCGCCGGGGGATGGGTGCTGTTTTGCGCTATGCGATCCCGTCGCAGTGTCGGGCGTGGCGCCCGAAGGTAAACGCTGGCCCTTGGTGATTTCAGCCGCCTTCACGCAAAGCCTGTCGCCTGCGCGCTGGAAAGAGCTGCGCTGGCGGTTCTTCAGGCTGCATTTTCAGTACCTTTGTGCTTTTGATCGGCCCAAAGACTATGACTACTTTCAAATAACGGCGGGACCGGTGTATTTGGCTGATCGCTATGCCGGGCGCAAACCATCGGGGTCGCGCATCCATGTGCCGGTGTCAAAATATACGTCACTGATGCCATGACCAAACTGCCACCCAAGCCGCAAGCGCGTCCCGATAAAGTGTCGCCGTGGCGCTACATGCGCCTGTTTCGCAAAGATATCTTATCGGCCCAACCCGCGAAGCTTTACCGCGCTTGGATGGCCGAATTTCGCACGCCGTTTTTTCGCAGCTATCTGGTGAATGATCCCGCTTTGATCAAAGAGGTGCTCACGCAAAACCCCGATGCTTTTCCTAAATCCGACCGGATTGGCGCAGGACTGCGCCCCTTACTGGGCGACAGCGTGTTTCTGACCAATGGCGAGACCTGGAAACGGCAAAGGCGTATCATCGACCCAGCCTTTGCAGGTGGACGGCTGCGCGATACGTACCCTGGGATTTTGGCTGCGGCTGATGCGGGTGTCGCACGGCTAGCCGAGCAGGCGGACGGGACACCAGTAGAGATTGAAGCGGTGACCAGCCATATCGCGGCGGATGTGATTTTTCGTACCCTGTTTTCAATCCCGATCGAGGATGAAACGGCGCAAGAGGTGTTTGAGGCTTTCCGCGCCTATCAACGTACCCAGCCTATTCTGAACCTTGCGGCCTTTGTTCGTGGCCCGTCGTGGATGCCGCGGTTCTTTCGTTCTGAAACACGCAGCACCGCACGGCAAATCCGCCGCTTGATTGGCAAACTGACACAAGAGCGGTTGGACCTGATTGCACAGGGTAGGGCACCTGATGATCTGGCGACAAAGATACTGACGACGAAAGACCCGCAAACGGGTGATACATTCAGCTTGGAAGAAATGGTCGATCAGGTCGCGATCTTCTTTCTGGCGGGGCATGAAACGAGCGCGTCGGCTTTGGCCTGGGCGCTTTACCTTTTGGCCACCCATCCCGATTGGCAGAATGCGGTTGCGCAAGAGGCCAGTGCCTTTAGCGGGTCATTTGCTGATCTATCCGGTCTGAAACATACACGCGATGTGTTCCGGGAAACGCTGCGGCTGTACCCACCCGTGCCGATGATGGTGCGCGAAGCGACGCAGAGCGAGGTCTTTCGCGGACGGCAGGTGCGGGAAGGGGCGCAAGTGGTGCTGTCGCCCTGGCACCTGCACCGGCACACACGTCTGTGGCACAACCCTGACGGGTTTGATCCGGCGCGATGGGAGACAGAGAATGGCAAGACCTGCGCGCGTGATGCGTATTTGCCATTTTCAGCAGGGGCGCGCATATGTAGCGGTGCTGGCTTTGCCCTGATCGAAGGCACGGTTCTCTTGGCCAGACTGCTGAACAGCTATGAATTTGCGGCGGTGGCAGAGCATGAACCGGTGCCTGTGGCCCATCTAACGGTGCGCGCAAAGGATGGAATCTGGTTGCGTCTGCGGAGCCGTTAACCTGATTCTGTTTCTAAACTGCCTACAGAGCAGGCGTTTACCTTTGAAAATAACAGATTGTGAAACAGAAATGTGGCGGCTATGCATCGCATTTCTGTGATCGCTTATATAGGAATACATAAAAAACAGCATGTTAGGCGGTTTTCTGCCCGTTTATCTAAACATGGCATAATTGCATGGCTGCCTGAATTGTGTCACAATTCAG
>JBCAZI010000090.1:0-11030 GCA_038533095.1 Pseudomonadota bacterium | reverse complement strand
AACCTGCGTCGCGCGGACGCCGTCTGTTTGGCCCTGATTTTGATCTGACCTATCGCGGTCTAACTGGCCATTCCCAAGGCAAGGCCTTTGTCCGCAAGGGCCGCGCCTTGAACCTATCCATCCACCGCCCGCGTGCCGTAAAGGCTGATCAAGAGGTGGCCTTGGCCCGTGCTGATGTGGACGCGTTAGAGTTGCTGCATTTTGATGGGCTGACGCCGTTGTTCTGGACCTTCAAACTGGCCCGGATGATGCATGCGCTGGCCAAACGCGACGGCATGCCGCCGTCGGACCACCGGCGCAAACAGGCAAATGCTTTGGTGGCTGTTCCGGATGATGCGCTGGGGATTTATGACCGGCTCAAGCGGCCTGATGCGGATTTGACTGCAGTTTTGAAAGCGATGAACCTTTGGACCGCGCCGCCTTTTGATCCATCCGGTGCAATTGCGCGGTATTTCCCGGATCAAACCGTTGATCTTGCGCCGCAGTCCGTTGATGCATGGCTGCGGCGCAAGAAGTCTCATATTCTGTCATTTCTTAAGCTTTGATTGCCGCCCCTAGTTGAAGACGATCATGTAGAGCGCCGCGTCGCCGCCCAACATACGCTCGAACTGGCGCAGGCTTTGCCCGGACATGCGCGTGCCTTCTTCTACATAGGGCAGGACACCTTCGCCCTGAATAATCGCGATGATATCGATTTCACCGGGGTCTTGCATCGCCTTGGCCAGATTGATGCCCGCTCCGTCACCCAACCGCCAGTGCGGGATCAGCAAATCACCTGTAAGCACCGCCTGCGCTTCGGCTAGAACCATACGCCATTGGCTGCCAACGTCGGGTGGAAACTCCAGTGGTAAGGCGCTGGTTTGTGTGGGGTTGGGGATCCACTCGAGTTTGTTGTCCGTCTCTGCGGCGACGCGTGACCAGAAAGTTTGATTGTCGGCAATCATCCCAAGGAAATGGGCATGTGCAGCGCGCGACCGTTCCACATCCGGCTGGCCTTCGATGGCGTGAATGAACATGGCGAAGACATCGACCCAATTGTCTTCATCGGGCATGAAGATCATCTGACGCCCCCCGTCGTTTAATGCGTTCATTGCCGCCGCACTTTCGGTGACACGCTGGATGGCGGATGTCGGATCAAGCGCGAGGATGGTTTCGCTGACACCTGATAGCAGATGTGCATAGGCTGACAGCCATGCCGCGTCAGATGTATCAAACCGGATCACGGGTGGCTTTGTGTCCGCGTCCAAGCCGCGGTTCAACTGCATGCCAGCTACCTCTAACATGCCTTCACCTGCCTCACGTGTTCCGTTTGCGTTGATATCGAACCAGATGTCGGCGGTGTTGATGGTCACAGCAACATCATCCGCGTCTGTGATGGTATCAAGGGCAGTCAGGCTGCCATCCAGATCGGCCAAAGCACTTGTGAAGACGTCTGACACGACTTCGGGTGCGAAGGGGACCGCATCAGGATTGGGAGGTAGGGGCAGGCGCAGGAAGGGCAGGTTGCTCATTTCTGCCATGTCACGGTTGATTTGCGTGGCGTAGAGGGTCTGCAAAGCGCCTTCGACGGCGCTTAAAAACCTGATACCGCCCAGCGCGAATTGGTCGGATGAGGTTTGGTTGGTGATTGCGGACAGGTCCGCCTCGGTCGCAGCAAGACCGTTTTGCGCGATCATCGCGGAATAGTCGGTTTCGGCGTTTGCGGTTGAGGCAAGTGTCAGGCTGGTTAAGGCGATGGCAGCGGGGATACGCATGGGAATACTCCTTTTGATATTTTGAACATAGATCATGAACAACGTTCATTCAAGGGGTAAAAGGAAAGGCGCTCTGATGGCGCCCTTCCTTGATCAGATTAGGAGAGGCTGTCGTCGATGCCTTTGCAAGCCTCGACAAGGCCCTTCACGGCGTCAACAGATTTGTCGAACATCGCTTGTTCTTCCTTGTTCATCTTGATCTCGACCACACGCTCAATCCCGCCTGCGCCGATTACGGTTGGGACACCCACGTAGAACCCATCAAGCCCATATGCACCATCAACATGGGCCGCACATGGCAGCAGGCGCTTTTGATCTTTAAGGTAGGCTTCGGCCATTTCGATGCCGGATGTGGCGGGGGCGTAGAAGGCCGAGCCGGTTTTCAGCAGGCCCACGATTTCGGCGCCGCCGTCGCGTGTACGTTGCACGATCGCATCCAGCTTTTCTTGTGTCGTCCAGCCCATATCGACCAGATCGGGCAAAGGAATGCCCGCAACTGTGGAATAGCGTGTCAGCGGCACCATTGTGTCGCCGTGACCGCCCAGAACAAAGGCTGTGACGTCGCGCATCGAGACGTCGAATTCTTCCGCAAGGAAGTGGCGGAAACGCGCAGAATCTAGAACGCCTGCCATGCCGCAAACCATATTGTGCGGCAGGCCAGAGAATTCGCGCAGCGCCCATACCATCGCGTCCAGCGGGTTTGTGATGCAGATGACAAAAGCGTTTGGCGCATGGGCGGCGATGCCCTCACCAACGGATTTCATGACTTTCAGATTGATGCCCAGCAGATCATCGCGGGACATGCCCGGCTTGCGTGCCACACCGGCGGTCACGATGCAGACGTCGGCACCGGTGATTTCGGCGTAATCATTGGTGCCCTTCAAAGACACATCAATGCCTGCAACAGGGCCACTTTCCGCAATGTCGAGCGCTTTGCCGCGTGCGATGTCGCCATTCTCTGCAATGTCGAACATCACAACATCGCCGAGCTCTTTGACAGCTGCGAGGTGGGCAAGCGTGCCGCCGATCTGTCCGGCGCCGATAAGGGCAATCTTGGGTCTGGCCATTAAAACAGGTCCTTTGGTGATTTGGTTTCGGCGTTTGGGGTAAGGGTTTGCGGGCCTGCGCGCAAGAGCGCTGCATCGCGGCAAAGGCCAAAGTGATGTGGTCAAGGTCACGCCAAACCGCTAACGAGACGTGAATGAAGGACAAATCGGTTTGGTCAAGTGATTGACTTTGGATGGCAATTTTTTGCGGTGGGTATCCCTGCCATCATCTTTGGGGGCATTTCCAAGGGTGGTTTTGGGTCAGGCGCGGCTTTTGTGGCGGGTGCGATTCTGGCGCTTGTCGTGCCGCCGGGGGCGGCTTTGGGCATTGTGCTGCCGCTCTTCATGCTGGTCGATGCCGCCACTTTGAAACCCTATTGGGGCAAATGGCATTGGCCTTCGGCCAAAGGTCTGATGATCGGGGCGATCCCCGGTTGCATCATCGCCGCTTGGCTTTACGCCATTGTTGATGCGGATGTGTTCCGCCTGCTGATTGGTGTGATCTGTTTGGCCTTTGTGGCATTTCAGCTGTCACGCGCAACGGGCTTGCTGACGGTGAGGCAGATGCCGTTTTCGGCACCTCTGGCATGGTTTGCCGGTATGGTCAGCGGGTTCACCAGCTTTGTCAGCCATGCAGGTGGCCCGCCCTCTGCCGTGTTTTTGCTGTCGCAAGGCCTGAGCAAGACGGCCTATCAGGCGACCACGGTTGTTGTCTTTTGGGCGATCAACTGGATGAAGGCGGCGCCCTATGCGTTCTTGGGTATCTTCAGCTGGGACACGATCATGGGCAGCCTGTTTCTGGCGCCCTTCGCCTTGCTCGGCGCATGGATCGGCGTGAAAGCCCATCATCTGGTGCCAGAACGACCGTTCTTTGCGCTGACCTACACCTTATTGGTGCTGACGGGTGTCCGGCTTATCTGGATCGCTTTGACATAACCCGGACCCCAATTTCAGCTTTGGCTGTCGAAATTCGCCAATGGTTCATTCACATATTGATAGGCTTGCCCTGCGGCGACCAGACAGGTCGGCCCGCCAGGCTGCGTGACTGTGATGGTCCAGGATCCCGTGTCCATAGAGGCAAACACCTCGACCACAGAATTGTCGCTGCCGAGCCCGATGGATTGGCGGCTTTCCCCGTAAGCTGTGGCCAAGCGTTCGACCACGACCGCGTGGTCGGCGCAATTGCGGCTTTGGGCTTGCGTTTGCTGCGCCGCGATCATCATCGCGCCGATCCCGAAGGACATCAGAAAGAATGTACGTCTCATTTGGTTCCCCTTTTGCGGATGGGTCGCAGCGAAGGCGGCGACTATGCAAGTGGATCAAATTGTCCGGGGAACTTGCGCGAAAAGGGTTAACACACCGTAACGATGGGTCCTGTCGCTGCGTTGCGGCAATTTGGCCTTGAATGATCTGTCTAAATCTGGCGTTGTCTGCGCAACAATATTACGAGGAAGATTCGATGCATGACCGCCCTTACCGATCCGCCCTTTATATTCCCGGATCCAAGGACCGGGCGTTAGATAAGGCGCGGGGTCTGCCTGTAGATGTAATCCTGTTTGATCTGGAGGATGCGGTGGCACCCGATGCGAAGGTAGAGGCGCGCGACACGCTGTTCGCCGCCTTGGCCGATGACGGCTATGGCGCGCGGTTGAAGATTGTGCGGATCAATGGGCTGGATACGGAATGGGGTGCGGCTGATGCGGCGGCTGTTTCGGCTATGAATTGTGATGCGATCCTGCTGCCCAAGGTGAATGGTCCGGGGGATGTTGATGCGCTTGCGGCCTTGGTGCCGGACCTGCCGATCTGGGCGATGATGGAAACGCCGCAGGGCATTTTGAATGCCGAAAACATCGCCAAACACCCGCGTGTCGCGGGCTTTGTGCTGGGTACGAATGATCTGGCGAAAGATCTGAACTCGCGGACCCGCGCGGCGCTGATGATGTCATTGCAGCATTGCATGTTGGCGGCGAAGGCAGCCGGGATTGTCGCACTTGATGGTGTGTACAATGCCTTCAAGGATGAGGACGGCCTGCGCGCTGAATGCGAAGAAGGCCGCGATATGGGTTTTGATGGCAAGACGCTGATCCACCCCGCCCAAGTGGCGATTGCGAATGCCGCCTTTGGTCCGACAGAGGCCGAAATTGATCTGGCCCGCCGTCAGATTGCGGCGTTTGAGGTGGCAGAGGCCGAAGGGCAGGGTGTTGCCGTCGTTGATGGCCGGATTGTTGAGAACTTGCATATTGTGACCGCCCGCGCGACCTTGGCCAAAGCTGACGCCATCGCCGCATTGGAGACGACATGACACTACTCATCGCAGGCGTTGCCCTTTGGTGGGCGGCGCATTTTTTCAAGCGGGTGGCACCCGGGCCGCGTGCCAAACTGGGTGAGCCGGGTAAAGGGCTGGTTGCCGTTCTGATTGTGGTCAGTGTGGTGCTGATGGTGCTGGGCTATCGCGCAGCGGACGGTGCTGTCTATTGGGGGCGCGAACCGATGTGGGTGGGGGTCAACAACCTGCTGATGGTTCTGGCCTTCTATTGCTATGCCGCCAGCGGCGCGAAGGGCGCGAAAATCTGGCTAGGTACCAAGATCAGGCATCCGCAATTGACAGGCTTTTCCATTTGGGCGGTGGCGCATCTGCTGGTCAATGGTGATGTGCCGTCGTTCATCCTGTTCGGCGGCTTGCTGGTCTGGGCGATCGTACAAATGTTGCTGATCAACGCGCAGGACGGCCCATGGGAGCGCCCACCACGCGCGCCGTTCAAAAAGGAAGTTGTGGCCATAGTGATCACGCTGGTCGTCGTTAGCGTTGTCATGACCATCCACTATGCGCTGGGCGTGACACCTTGGGGGTAGGAACATGAAAATTTACCGGATGCTGACCGAGGACGACACTGCGCAGTTTTGCCACAAGGTTTCAGAGGCGTTGTCGAAAGGGTGGGAGCTTTATGGCGATCCGACTTATGCCTATGACCACGCCAATGGCGTCATGCGTTGTGGCCAGGCGGTGACGAAAGACGTCGACACACCCTATTCCCCGGACATGAAGTTGGGACAGCAATGACCAAGACAAATGCAGGCCGGTTTTTTGAGGACTATGCCGTTGGTGATGTGATCATCCATGCTGTGCCGCGCACGATCAAGATGGGCGAGCGCGCGCTCTATCATGCGCTTTATCCGGCGCGTCATGCGCTGCATTCCTCGGACCAGTTTGCGCAAAGCTGTGGTCTGCCTTTCAGCCCGCTGGATGATCTGGTGACGTTCCACACGGTCTTTGGCAAAACCGTACCGGACGTGTCGCTGAATGCGGTCGCCAATTTGGGGTATGCAGAAGGGCGGTGGATGACCCCGCTTTGGCCCGGCGATACGATCACTGCGACGTCAGAGGTGATTGGGGTCAAGCAAAACTCGAACGGGAAATCCGGGGTTGTCTGGGTGCGGACCACTGGGCGCAATCAGAATGATGAAGTGCTGATGTCCTACGTCCGCTGGGTAATGGTGCGCAAAAGAGGTGATAGGGCAGCGCCGGAGGCAGTGATCCCCGAACTGGCCTCAGCCGTATCGGTCGAAGACTTGGTGATACCGGAGGGTCTGGATTTCACTGGCTATGATTTTGCTCTGGCGGGCGAGCCACATCGCCTGTCTGATTATGGCCGCGGAGAGATCATTGACCACGTCGATGGTGTGACCATTGAAGAGGCTGAGCATATGCTGGCCACCCGCCTGTGGCAGAACACAGCCAAGGTGCATTTTGACGCGACAAACCGGCCCGATGGGAAACGGTTGATCTATGGGGGGCACGTGATCTCATTGGCGCGGGCCTTGTCGTTTAACGGGTTGGCCAACGCGCAAATGATTGTCGCGCTGAACGGGGGCGCCCATGCTAACCCATGCTTTGCAGGAGACACGGTGCGGGCATGGTCCGAGGTTCTGGACACCGCGCCGACCAGCGCGCCCGGTGTTGGCGCGATCAGGCTGCGGTTGGTGGCGACGAAGGGCGAGGCGGGTGTGCTGCATGGCGATGATGGCAAATATCACCCTGACGTGCTGCTCGATTTGGACTATTGGGCGCTGATGCCGGTTTAATGGCTGTGGGGATGCTGTAGGTCCTTGGTAGCGGGCGAGGGCCGCTTGGAGCCCAAAGTACTAGGCAGGCCGCGTTCGGGTATCGCCCGACCTGGAGGGCATCAACATCACGGTTTGGTAGCGCATTGGAACTACCGCAAGATTCCAGTATTTTGAAACGTTGCAAAATCGCCCTCCTGGGGGAGGTCGGGCGATGCCCGGACGCGGCCGGGCGGCGGCTCTATGTGGTGTCTGAAGGGGCCAAAATCAACGGCAGGAAAGTCCGCTCAGCGGACGCTCATCGTCTAAGACTGAGCCACCCAACTTCCCATTTGTGATTTGCCTGTCCCGTCCCCGCCGATAGTGTGTCTGCATGCGCTCCGCACTCTTCGTCAGTATTGTCGCTCTGGCTATGCCGGCACAGGCCTGTGAAGTGGCTTTGATGCTGGCCGTTGATGTGTCGGGGTCCGTCGACCCCCATGAATACCGCATTCAGATGGATGGCTTGGCGGCCGGGTTGCTGGACAGTGCGGTGTCTGATGCATTGGTGGGTGGTCAATCAAAGCTGGCCTTGATGCAATGGACCGGGACCAGCCGGCAAGAGGTGGTCGTGACCTGGCGGACGATGCAGGATGAGGCCGATGTTCTGGCCTTCGCCAATGAGGTTGTGACGACACCGCGTCTTTGGCGCAACTTTTCAACCGCGATTGGGGAGGCATTGGTGCTGTCTTTGCCCCATTTCGCGCAAGTGCCCGAGTGTGAACGCCATGTTATCGACATTTCTGGCGATGGGCCCAGCAATGAGGGGCGCGCACCGCAATCGGTGTGGCCGGCCCTGGCGGCGGCCGATATTACCGTGAATGCACTGGTGATCGAGGCGAGCGTGCCGGGGCTGACGCGGTATTTTGAAAGTGATGTGATCACGGGGCCGGGGGCCTTTGCAGCGACGGCGAATAGCTTTGATGATTATCCCGAGGAAATTAGGCGCAAGCTGTTGCGTGAATTGACGAAGTCACTTGCCGCGCTTGACCCAAACTAGACAGTTTGTGATCACGCTTTTTAGAAGTGTGATCACAAGTTCGAAAAACCCAGCCTTTCGCGACCTTTTTTCGCGCTTTGAACAGCTTGGGGTGCGTGACTCTGTTAACAGAATGGTGCAATAAGTGTGCAAAGGCGTCGTCTAGCCGGGCGGCACAAGCCAACGAAGGGAACAGCTATGGCCGACGTGAACCGGGGCAACCGCCCGCTTTCACCGCATTTGACCATCTACCGACCACAATGGACGTCAATGTCATCGATCCTTGTACGTATCACGGGGAACGCATTGATCGTTGCCGCGCTGATGATTGTCTGGTGGTTCGTCGCTGCAGCCGCAGGGCCGGAGGCATTCGCGACGGCAAACGGATTTGTCACCAGTTGGTTTGGTGATCTGGTTATGACGCTATCGGTGCTGGGTCTTTGGTATCACCTGTTGGGCGGTTTGCGCCACCTAGTCTGGGATAGTGGCCGTATGCTTGATGTCGATAAGTCAGAGCTGGCCGCCCAAATGATGATGGTGCTGGCGGTGCTGCTGACCATCTTTACTATTGTTGTTGTGTAAGGGGGCGCTGAGATGGCTTTTTTAACTGACCGCAAGCGCGCCTCTGGCATGGGTTCTGCAAAAACCGGGACAGAGCATCACTGGCAGATGATGGTGACCTCGGTTGCGCTGTTGATCCTTGTGCCGCTTTTTATCTTCACCTTCGGCTGGATCCTTGGATCGCCCTATGAAGAGGTGATCGCCTATTACCAACGTCCGTTCCCGGCGGTGGTCGCGATCCTGACTTTGCTGGTTGGCTTCTTTCACTACCGGTTGGGCGGGCAAACCCTGATCGAGGATTATGTGCACGGTTTCGCCCGCAAGGCGGCGATCATCGGCATGATCTGTGTCTCTTATGCGGCGGCTGCCTTTGCGATTTTCGCAATCATCCGCATCGCCCTTTAATTCTTTCGGAGCAACCTCACGATGGCAGCCTACGAATACGAAACACATACCTATGACGCGATTGTTGTAGGGGCCGGCGGTGCTGGCCTGCGGGCCACTTTGGGTCTGGCCGAACAGGGGTTGCGCACCGCCTGTATCACCAAGGTTTTCCCGACCCGATCGCATACTGTTGCGGCGCAGGGTGGCATTGCGGCGTCACTGGGCAACATGGGCCCCGACAGCTGGCAGTGGCATATGTATGACACGGTCAAAGGCTCTGACTGGTTGGGTGATACTGACGCGATGGAATATCTGGCCCGCGAGGCCCCCAAAGCGGTTTATGAGCTGGAGCACTACGGCGTGCCTTTCAGCCGGACTGAAGAGGGTAAGATTTATCAACGCCCCTTTGGCGGTCACACGACCGAATTTGGTGAAGGCCCGCCGGTACAGCGCACCTGTGCTGCCGCTGACCGCACTGGCCACGCGATCCTGCACACACTCTACGGCCAGTCTCTGAAGCAGCAGGCTGAGTTCTACATTGAGTATTTCGCCGTTGATCTGATCATGTCGGATGATGGCATCTGCCAAGGCGTGATCGCTTGGAAGCTGGACGATGGTACCATGCATGTCTTTAACGCCAAGACTGTAGTTCTGGCGACAGGCGGTTATGGTCGCGCTTACTTCTCTGCGACCTCCGCCCACACCTGCACAGGTGACGGTGGCGGTATGGTCGCCCGTCAGGGCTTGCCATTGCAGGATATGGAATTCGTGCAGTTTCACCCGACCGGCATTTATGGTGCGGGCTGCCTGATCACCGAAGGTGCACGCGGCGAGGGTGGCTATCTCACCAACTCTGAAGGCGAGCGGTTTATGGAGCGCTATGCGCCCAACTACAAAGACCTTGCCCCCCGCGATTATGTCAGCCGCTGCATGACGATGGAAATCCGCGAAGGGCGCGGCGTGGGTGCCAATGGCGACCACATCAGCCTGAACCTGAACCACCTGCCGAAAGAGGCGCTGGCCGAACGTCTGCCCGGCATTTCGGAAAGCGCACGCATCTTTGCGGGTGTCGATGTGACGAAAGAGGCGATCCCAGTGTTGCCGACCGTGCATTATAACATGGGTGGTATTCCGACGAACTATTACGGTGAGGTGTTGAACCCCACCAAGAAAGACCCGAACGCCGTTGTGCCGGGTTTGATGGCTGTGGGTGAGGCGGGGTGTGCTTCGGTTCATGGTGCGAACCGTCTGGGATCGAACAGCCTGATAGATTTGGTCGTCTTTGGCCGTGCTGCCGCGATCCGCGCTGGCGAAGTTGTCGACCGCGAGGCGCCGAACCCGACGCTCAATCAGGCTTCTGTCGATCAGTGCTTTGATCGTTTCGACGGGTTGCGCCATGCAAAGGGGACGGTCGGCACTGCTGAGCTGCGTCTTGAAATGCAAAAAGCTATGCAGGCGGATGCGGCTGTGTTCCGTACCGACAAGACGCTCGCCGAAGGCGTCAAGAAGATGACGGCGATTGCGGAGAAGATGGATGATCTGTCCGTCACCGACCGCAGCCTTGTCTGGAACAGTGACCTGATGGAAACGCTGGAATTGACGAACCTGATGCCAAACGCGCTAGCTACGATTGTGGGCGCTGAGGCACGCAAGGAAAGCCGCGGCGCGCATGCGCATGAAGATTACGCAACGCGTGATGATAAGAATTGGCGCGTGCATACGCTGAGCCATATTGATGCGGCAAAGGTCAAGTTGAGCTATCGTCCGGTCATCACCGAAGCGCTGACCAGTGAAAAAGAGGGCGGCATTTCGGAAGCCAAGATTGCACCGAAAGAACGGACATTCTGATGCGAGTTGTGTTTTCCTTTTGTGCAGTGACGGCACTGGCCGGTTGTTTGCAGGATATCGGGCCAACTGGTGATGCCTTGGCCCGCGACGCAGCCAAAGGCGTGGTGAATTCGGCAGTGCAAACCCGGTTTCCTGGCGTCGATGCGCGGCCACTGACCGATTGCATTATCGACAATGCCTCTTCCGCTGAGATTATCCAGATTGCCGAAAGTGCGATTGTCGGCACCAATGCTGCGACAACGGACCTGATTGTCAAAATCGCTGAACGGCCCGAAACTGTCCGCTGCACAGTGAGCAATTCTTTGGGGCTGAACCTATGATGCGATTTGCGATTGTTGGCTGCGTGATCCTGGCCAG
>JBCAZI010000089.1:0-11269 GCA_038533095.1 Pseudomonadota bacterium | reverse complement strand
CGCTTGTGCCCAAACCCGGTGGGCGAGCGATGTGGTTTTGGCCAGCTCGGCCGCAAGGGCCGCGGGCACTTTTGCGGTACGCTCAAAGTCGCGCTTGATGTGGCGCAGATTGGCCGCAGCAACATCATCGGCAGCCTCTGCCGTCTCAAGCCAGTCACCCACCTTTGGATCAATCCGGCGGGCATGCAGGATATTCGCCATCGCCCCATGCTCTTCCGCGCGCTGGGGTGTGGCACCTTGGGGCATCATGGTTTCCTGATCCCAGCCGAGACGGCCTGCGATCTGGCTTAGCGCCTCAGTCTCGCGCTGAAATGCCATCAAATCATCATATGCTGTCATGGCTCTAGGCCCCTTTAATTGATTGGGCGACTGGATATTGCGCCACAAAACGACCGCGTAGAATAAGCGCCCAAAGGATCACCGCGACCAGTTGATGGACGATCGCAATCTGCCAAGGGGCGGAATACATTACGGTGACAATACCGATCACGACCTGCAAGACCATGACAGCCATCACTGCATTGAAGATGAACCGCGTGTTGGCATTGGCCGACCGCCGGGCGCGCAGCCAGACGAAGATTGCAAAGGCAAACAGCCCATAACCCACCATGCGATGCATGAACTGCACCAATCCCGCATCCTCAAAGAAATTGCGCCAAACGGGGCTCAGCGACAGTGGTTCCGGCGGCAGGAACCCACCGGCCATCAATGGCCAGTCGGGAAAGGCGCGGCCAGCATCAATGCCTGCGACCAACGCGCCAAGGATGATTTGCAAAAAGGCAAAACCGATCAGGACACTGCCCAAACGCGCGAGCCCGGCGTCACCACCTCTGCGCGCTTGCAGAAGGTCTGCCTGACTGCGCCCCAGCTGATAGACGTACCAAGCGATGAAACCAAAGATCACAAAGGCTAGCCCCAGATGGGTGGCAAGGCGGTAGGACGCGACATCCAGCATCCCCTCTTCCAACCCCGATGACACCATCCACCAACCGATAAACCCTTGCAGGCCGCCCAAGGCCCCGATGAACAGCAATTTGGGCGTCCATCCGGTTGGGACCTTGCGGGTCGCTGCGAAATAGACAAACCCCACGGCCCAGACCAACCCAATAAAGCGTCCCAGCTGCCGATGCCCCCATTCCCACCAGTAGATGACCTTGAACTCGGCCATGCTCATGCCCTGGTTCTGCAATTGATACTCAGGAATAGCGCGGTATTTGTCGAATTCCTCGGCCCATGCGGCCTCGGACATCGGGGGCATAGCACCGGTCACAGGCTTCCATTCTGTGATGGACAAGCCACTGTCGGTCAATCGGGTTAAGCCGCCCACAACGATCATGACAACAACAAGCCCAAATAAGGCCATCAACCAACCGCGGATCAACCCGCGTGCGCCTTGCCCCGCACGGTCGATCCCGCCGGGGGCTGCGACCTGTTTGGGGGTGTCGCCGACATCTTCGAAAATACTGCGCTTGGTCGCCATCTTTGGCCTCCGATTGGTCTTGCCAGATACCTAGAACTCAGAACCGTGATCCGCAAGCGTCAGGGTGCCACAGATGCGGCGGGTAAGGTGGATCATGATCCACCTTACACAACCTCACCCCCGCTCTTTCCACCGCACCATCTGGCGCATCATACCATGGAGCATCTGCACATCCGCGCGGGTCATCGGCATGCGCGACCACATGTTGCGCAGATTGAGCTTCATGTTCTCGGCCTTGTGTTCAGGGTAGAAAAACCCCGCCTCCTCCAACCGCTCTTCAAAATGATCGCTTAGTTTTTCAACCTCGATCTGCGCGGCCCAATCGCCCGCGGCGTCGACGCGGGATGCATCCACCTCAACCGCCTCGCGCCGCCATTCATAGCCTGTCAGCAACACACATTGTGCAAGGTTCAATGATGGAAAATCTGGGTTCACCGGGACCGAGATAATTGCATTGGCCCGCGCGATATCATCATTTTCCATACCTGATCGTTCGGGCCCAAACATCACCGCGACCTTCTGGCCTTCAGCTATACGTTTGCGCGCATCCTGCATCGCGGCCTCTGGCGTCAGTACCAGTTTGGTCAGCCCGCGTGGACGTGCCGTTGTGGCATAAACGTAGTCGCAATCCGCAATCGCCCCGCCCGCATCGACGAAAATCTGCGCCTCATCCAACAGCCGCCCGGCCCCACTGGCCATGGCCACGGCCTTTTGGTTCGGCCAGCCGTCGCGAGGGGCGACAACCCGCATCCGGTCCAGCCCAAAATTCCACATGCCCCGCGCCGCTGCGCCTATGTTTTCCCCCATCTGCGGGCGGATCAGAACGAAGGCAGGCTGAAGGTCTGCACTGGGCATGGCGGCTTCCTTTATTGGGCGTGCCGCCTGATACGCCGCCCTGTAGGCCAAGACAAGAACACCCATGGCCAAGCCCTGCTTTCCCCGCTAAAACCGCGTGACAATTGAAAGAATACGGAAAACGCCCCATGTCGGATGCGCAGGATCACCCGCAAATCTATCTGATCAGCCCTTCGGAATTTGATCTGTCGACATTTCCTGCCCAACTGGCCGCCTGTCTGGACAGCACCGAAGTGGGCTGCGTGCGTTTGGCGCTTGGGTCCACCGATGAGGGCCGGATCGCGAAAGCCGCTGACGCGCTGCGCGAGATCACGCATGAGCGTGACGTCGCATTGGTCATCGACAGCCATATCCAATTGGTGGAACGTCTGGGGCTGGATGGTGTGCATTTAAACGACGGCGCACGGTCTGTCCGTCAGGTCCGCAAGGACCTGGGCGATGATGCAATTGTGGGTAGCTATTGCACGAATTCCCGCCATGACGGGATGACAGCGGGTGAGTTGGGGGCAGATTACGTCAGCTTTGGCCCCGTCGGGCAAACACCACTGGGTGACGGGCGGCAAGCCGAGCTGGACCTGTTCGAATGGTGGTCAATGATGATCGAAGTGCCTGTCGTCGCAGAGGGCGCGCTGGACGCCCAATTGATCCGCGCCCTTGCACCGCATACGGATTTCTTTGGGATCGGAGACGAGATTTGGTCCGCCGATAATCCTGCCGCAGAGCTGGGCGCCTTACGCCGCGCGATGCTGGGCTAGGCCCGCGCGCACCTGATCTTCCAGCGCCTGTGCCAGCGCCTTGCGGTCGGCGTAATCTGCCACCTTGACCGGCGGGTTGTAGATAACATGCACCGCCCCCTGCCGCCTTGCCGCCAGCGTCGACAGCAAATGTGGTGCAAACTCCATATCCCCCCACCAGCCGTAAAACCGCGCGTCCTGCCCTTTTGGCGCATGATAGACTACCGTTACGGCCTGTATCTGCAAACTATCCCGCAGAGCCGGATCAAAGAAGGCTGCAAAAAGGGCCGGTTTGAATGGCAAAACCTGCTGTCCATCGGTTGATGTGCCTTCTGGGAAGAAAAGCAGTTTGTGGCCAGCCGCCAAACGGTTTTGGAACGTACTGATCTGCGCCTTAAGTTGGCTGCGGTCGCGCTGGATAAAAACCGTCCCGGTTGCGCGCGCCAGCCAGCCGATGCCTGGCCAGCGGGCCACTTCGGATTTGGAGACGAAATAAATCCGCTTGCGCGCGTTCAGCGCAAAGATATCCAGCCAGGATGCATGGTTCGCCACAACCGCCCCTGCCCCCTGCATCGGGGCACCTGAAGAGGTGTAGCGGATACCCAACAGGACAAACGCACCCCGGCAGACAGATTGCGTGATGAATGGGGTCATGGGGCGGCGCAGACCATAGATTGGCCGCTCGACCAGACGTAACAGCAGCAATATTACCAAACCGCCAAAAACCAGTAGGATCAGGGGGATGGCGCGTAGCATAATGCGCACCCATCCCATAAAACCGGGCGCTGTGTGGGCCGGGGTATCCTGACCATACCAGGTGTCACCCATGGCCCAGACCTGTTGTCAGCAATTTCTTCTGCAGCGCATTGATCGCATCACTTTCCAAAATGATGCAAATATCGACGGTGTTGAATGCATGATCCACAAAAGCGCCTTCACCCACTGTGGCACCTAGCCGCAGGTAGGCTTTGATCAGCGCGGGCATCTGTCGCACGGCTGCAACACGGTCGAGCGCGTCTGCCTCAATGATATTCATCGACAGGGCCGTCGGTCCTATGGCGCGAACACGCAGCTCTGGCCGTGACAAATGGTGATGGTGCAGCAAGCTAAGCGGTGCTGCCAAAGCGACCGCATCTGTTCCGTGAAAAGAGGCAACGCCAAACAGGATGTCAATCTGATGTGTTCTGACATAATCGGCCAGACCGGCCCAAAGGTACAACATAGCGGGCCCCCCGCGATAATCCGCGTGAAGACAGGACCGGCCCAGCTCTAACAGTTGCTTTCCGCTTTGAAAGAAAGGACTTAGATCATATTCTTCAGCACAATAGAACCGCCCCGCAGCAGCCGCCATTGGCGCAGTCATGACCCGATAGGTGCCGACCACCTGATCATCTGCGGCCCGCGTTTCATCAAGCAGCAGGATATGTTCAGCGTGCGGATCAAAGCGATCGGTTTCTAGCCGCGCGTCATGATCAACCAAGGGGCCATCGCCACCCAGCTCTGATACAAAGACCTCATAACGCAGCTTTTGCGCTGCCCGCAGCTCATCCTCTGTACGCGCGATCCGCGTCGAAAACACCGGCGCTGCCTTAGCGTCAATTTGTACCTTCATCGACCTGCATCTTTACAGAAATTAACCATTTGGAAACCATTTCACGCAAACAAATGAAATAAGAGACATACAGTTCACTTGTCGCACGCATCTATAGGTTGTATTCATTCGGTCACCAGTAAAAGTAGAACCCGTTTTCCATCAATGACAACCTTGCCCGCCTCTCTGAAATTCACCGTGATTTTATCGCCTATGTTGGATTGCACCTGCCCGGTGCCCCACTCTGGCCGGTCGGGATGGCGGACCAGCATGCCGGGTTCTAAGATCGCATTGAAATCTGACATTTCTTCTTTCTCAAAACGGAGGCAGCTTTATGCAACCTGATTTAGCGGCACTGGTCGGCTCGCGCATTTGTCATGACCTTATCAGCCCAATTGGGGCAATCGGCAATGGGGTCGAGCTTTTGGCGCTAACCGATGGTGATACGGGTGCCGAAATGGACCTGATCAACGAAAGTGTCCAAAACGCCAGTGCGCGGATCAGATATTTCCGCATCGCCTATGGTGCAGCCAGCGAAGAACAGATGGTCAGCCGGTCAGAGGTATTGTCAATTTTGGCGGCGACCGCCCGTGGTGGCCGGATTAACTATATCTGGAAGATCAATGGCGATCAGCCCCGCCGCCTGGTGCGCTGCGCCCTATTGATGCTGCAAGCAATGGAGGCATCTCTGCCCTTGGGTGGCGATATTCACATCACCCAGGAAGAAGAAATGTGGGTCATGCGCGGCGAGGGCCCGCGCCTGGCTTTGGACAAAGAGCTTTGGAACAACCTGTTGTCACCCCAGGTGGGTTTTCACTACACCGCCGCCCATGTGCAATTCGCATTGCTACCCGGCGTCTTGGCCGAAGCGGGGCGAACGATGCAGTTTAAACATGAAGCAAACCATATGGTCGTGCGGTTCTAAGACCGCACCGTGCCCTCACCCGTGACGAGATATTTGAAACTGGTCAACTGACTGGCCCCGACCGGCCCGCGCGCGTGCAATTTACCCGTGGCGATCCCAATCTCGGCCCCCATGCCAAATTCACCGCCATCGGCAAACTGGGTTGAGGCATTGCGCATCAGGATGGCACTGTCGAGTTCCTTAAAGAAATGCGCCGCCGCTTGATCATCGGCGGTGATGATCGCATCGGTGTGATTTGAACCATAGGTACGGATGTGATCAATCGCCTCATCCACACCATCAACCAATTTGGCCGCACAAATCATATCGAGGAATTCTGTCCCAAAATCATCGGCTTGCGCTTTGGTTGTGCCGTCAATCTTGGCCAGCTCACCATCGGCGCGAACTTCGACACCGGCCTTCAAGAGAGCATCCACCAGCATAGATCCATGCTGCGTGTAGAAGCGCCAGTCTATCAAGAGGCACTCCATCGCGCCGCAAATCCCGGTGCGGCGGGTCTTGGCGTTCAACACGATCTCTAGCGCCATCGCGGGGTCTGCTGTTGCGCCCACGTAGATGTGGCAGATGCCTTCAAGATGGGCAAAGACGGGCACGCGCGCCTCGCGCTGCACCAGTCCAACCAGCCCTTTACCGCCGCGTGGCACAATCACATCAATATGGTCCGTTGCGGTCAGCATCGCTGACACCGCAGCGCGGTCGCGGGTGGGCACCAGTTGGATCGCGGTGGCAGGTAGCCCCGCTTGCTTTAGCCCGGTTTGCAGGCATTGATGGATCGCAGTGGAGGAATGAAAACTTTCTGAGCCCCCCCGCAAGATCACCGCATTGCCCGATTGCAGGCAGAGCGCACCGGCGTCCGCAGTTACATTCGGGCGGCTTTCGTAGATCACACCGATCACACCCAAGGGCGTGCGCACACGCTGAATATGCAGACCGCTGGGCATGTCCCATTCGCTCATCACTTCACCTACAGGATCAGATTGCGCCGCGACATTACGCAACCCATCGGCCATCGCGCGAATGCGTGGCTCATCCAGCATCAGGCGGTCCATCATCGCGGGGCTGAGGCCCTTTTCTTCGCCAAAGACCTGATCTTCGGCATTGGCATCCATGATCGCCATGCGGTTTTCCCAAATCGCGTCAGCCGCACCAATCAGGGCCGCATATTTACGCTCTGACCCGGCGGTTGCCAGCACGGCAGATGCCGCGCGCGCATCAGCGCCAATTTGTGCCATCATAGGCCCGATAGCGTCGTGATCGTTCATGATCTTACCCTCTTACAGCACCATGTCATCGCGGTGCACCAATGCAGCCCGCCCTTCATAGCCCAGGATTTCAACAATGTCAGCCGACCGGCGGCCCATAATTTGACGCGCCTCGGCACTGGTATAGCGGATCAGGCCCTGGCCCATCTGCGCGCCTTCGGAATCGACAATAGCCACCAGATCGCCGCGCCCGAAACTGCCGTTGATTTGGATCACCCCTGCGGGCAGCAGGCTTTTGCCGCGTTTCAACGCGTCACCGGCACCTGCATCCACCGTCACCGTGCCACGCGGTTTCATCGCAGAAATCCAACGCTTGCGCGCGACCTGTGGATCGGTCTGCGCGGTAAACCATGTGGCCCGCGCCCCGTTTTCCAGCTTGCCCAGCGGATAGAGTTCGGTGCCCAATGCAATCGCCATCGCGCATCCCGCTTCGGTGGCAATGCGCGCGGCCATCACCTTGGTGATCATACCGCCTTTGGATAGGCCAGAACCTGCATCACCCGCCATCGCCTCGACCTCCGGCGTTATTTTATCAACGGTATCAAGGTGTTTTGCAGATGTCTTAACCTTTGGGTTGGCGGTGTAGAGCCCATCAACATCCGACAGCAGGATCAGCTGATCAGCCCCGACGGTAACCGCCACCTGTGCGGCCAGCCGGTCATTGTCGCCATAGCGGATTTCATCGGTCGCAATCGTGTCATTCTCGTTCACGATGGGCGTCACACCGAGACCCAGCATGGTTTCCATCGTGGCCCGGCTGTTCAGGTACCGGCGGCGATCTTGGCTATCCTCCAGTGTCACAAGCACTTGACCTGTCACGATGCCATGCGGTGTCAGCGCCTCTTCATAAGCGCGCGCCAGCCGGATTTGCCCGACGGCTGCGGCCGCTTGCGATTGTTCCAATGCTAGTGAGGTCAGCGGCAAGCCCAAAATACCACGCCCGAGCGCGATTGAGCCGGACGATACGATGATCACATCCGTCCCCCGCCCTCTGATCCGGGCCACATCACTGGCCAGCGATGTCAGCCAGTCCTGCCGCAACGTACCTGTTTCGGCGTCGACCAACAGAGCCGAGCCGATCTTAACCACAAGGCGTTTGGCGTCACTTAGGGCTGCCATGGTGTATCCTCGGCGTTCTCCTCCGCCGCTTTGCGGTGGCGCAGGCGGTTGTCGTCGATCTCGGACCGCAGCGCGCGCAAGACGTCTGGGATGCCTTCGCGGCTGACGCCAGACATCATCATCACTGGGCCTTTGGCGACCGTCGCGATTTCATCGCGTAGAAATTCCCGCTCTTCATCGTCAAGCGTGTCGATTTTATTGAGAACCGTGATGCGTGGCTTTTCGGCAAGTTCACCCCCGTACGCCTCCAACTCCCCGATGATGGTCGTCAGGTCGCCAGCAGGGTCGCCTGATGTACCATCGATCAGGTGCAAAAGCACCGCGCAGCGCTCAACATGACCTAGGAACATGTCCCCAAGGCCACGGCCTTCGCTCGCTCCCGCGATCAGGCCGGGGATGTCAGCAACAACGAACTCCACCTCATCAATGCCAACGACACCAAGGTTCGGGATCAGCGTTGTGAATGGATAATCTGCAACTTTAGGGCGGGCATTGGATGTCGCAGCCAGGAAGGTAGATTTACCGGCATTCGGCATGCCCAGCAGGCCCACGTCAGCGATCAGTTTCAGGCGTAGCCAGATGGTACGCTCAATCGCCTCTTGTCCCGGGTTGGATCGGCGAGGCGCCTGATTGGTGGCAGTCTTGAACCGCAGGTTGCCCCAACCGCCATTGCCGCCTTTAGCGACGATGATTTTCTGACCAACCTCAGTCAGGTCCGCGATGACGGTTTCTTCGTCCTCATCGATAATCTCGGTGCCCACAGGCACGCGCAGGACCTTGCTTTCACCGTCCTTACCGGTCCGCTGGCTGCCCATTCCGTGCTGGCCGTTGCCCGCAAAGAAATGCTGCTGATAGCGAAAATCAATCAGCGTATTCAGGCCCTCGACAGCCTCAACCACCACATCGCCACCCTTACCGCCGTCACCCCCATCAGGGCCGCCATATTCCATGAATTTTTCGCGCCGAAACGAGATACAGCCACCGCCACCGGCACCCGACCGGATATAGACCTTTGCAAGATCGAGGAATTTCATGGTTCAAGCTTTCTGCGGCTGTTTGTCAGCGCGATAAACTACTGCGCGGCGGTTCTCAAGCGGTCCCACGTGGTACGCGGCAGACGGTACTGATGCACAAGCGTCGGGAACCGTGCCGGCGTGCGGGTGTAGCGTGTCTGCCAATGCACAAAGCCAAACTTGCGCAAGACGGCGGCAGACGCAGCGTTGTCTTCCCAGGTAGAGGCGTTGAGCATCGGCCAATCATAGTCGTCGAATGCGGTCTGAATAGCGTGACGAGCCGCCTGCGTGGCGATGCCGCGCCCCTGCACCTCTGGCGCAAACATATAGCCCAACTCGGCACCCGTGACGGCCATGCTGCCAATGACCCGACCTTCATGGCAAACAGCCCAAACGAACCCCTGCCCTTCGAAGGGCTTGCATCGGGATTTGGTAAAATCCTCTTGCGGCGGCCACGGCCAGCGACCCAACTGGCGCACGACGGACCAATGTGAGGCGATTGCGTGTAAATCGGCAAAGTCGTCAGCCCGGAAAGAGCGATATGTCAGGTCAGTCATTGTGCGGCCTGCCATTTTGCACGTGTCAAAAGCATGCTGCGTCCGGATACTTCTTCTTGGCGCGCGACAGAGAAACGCACATGCGATCCGACATCCACGAAGCCCAGCTTGGTCAGGACACGACGGGAGGCATCATTTCCTACAAAATGCGCCGATTTCAACCTATCCGCATCGGAATTCTCAAAGTGGTAGTCAACAACGGCGCGGGTAGCCTCTGTCGCATAGCCATACCCCCAGACATCTTCCGCTATCCAGTAACCTAACTCACTGTCCAGTCCGATGATGCCGATCAGCTGATCATCGCGCCAAGCCAGCCAAGCATGAACCCGACCGTGCAGGTTTTCTTTGATAAACCACTCCGCGTCCGTAATGCCATAAGGAAATGGCACCACGGCGAGCCAACGGCTGATGCCGATATTGTTGAGCGCCTTCGCAATCACCCGCGCATCCCGTAGGCGCGGAGTACGCAGCGTAAGCCGCTCGGTCCGCAATGTCGGGACAGTCATGACCCCAGTTTGAGCGTATATGTCCATGTGGGCACCGTCGCATTACGTGAGACTGAAAATGCCTCTGCATCGCCCAGATAGTCAAAACCACAATTGGTCAGCACACGTGCGGAACCGGGGTTATCCTGAAAAACTTCGGCAAAAATCCGGTCAGACCGATGGGGATTAGCGGTGATCAGCGTGCGCACGGCTTCGGTTGCGAAACCTGTGTTCCAGAAGGCAGGGGCGATCCAATAGAAAATCTCGGATTGCGCACGGTCCATCCGTTCAAGGCTGATCAGCCCCAAGGCTTCGGCATGGCCATGGGCTGACCCATCAATGACCCAGACATCTTCGGTCCGCTCGGCCATGCTGGCGCGCTCGATCATCGCCTCAACCGATCCGGGGGGCAGCGGGTGTGGCATCGCACGCGTACCACGGGCCACGCGATCATCGCTGGCATACATCGCAATCAGACCCGCATCAGATTTGCGGCAGGGGCGCAGCACAAAGCGCGCGGCCTCGATGGTGTCTTGCACTGTGATCTCTTCGTGGCGCATTGCTTCCCTCCCCGAAAACAAATCGGTCTCGGCCACCCTCTAAACTCACATGGTGGCAAAACTATGAATAAAAAAGGGGACCGGTGAACACCGATCCCACCAATTACGTTACATTGGAATTTTCGGCTTATTCAGCGGCCTCCGCCACTGGGAGAACCGAAATAAACGTGCGGCCTTTAAGCCCCTTGTGGAACTTCACGGCGCCGTCGACAGTTGCAAAGATTGTGTGATCTTTCCCCATGCCAACGCCCATGCCTGGCCACATCTTCGTGCCACGCTGACGCATGATGATGTTACCGGCGATGACGCTTTCGCCACCGAATTTCTTGACGCCAAGACGACGACCAGCTGAGTCGCGTCCGTTACGGGATGAACCGCCTGCTTTTTTATGTGCCATTTGGTCTCTCCTTAACCTTTAGCGAGTTCTGCGGCTTGCTTTAGCCACTCATCGCGGTCGATACGACCTTTGAAGTTCAGTTTCTCGTCCATAGCAGCCACATCTTCTGGCGTCCATGCAGCGATTTGCGCGAATGTTGTGACGCCAAGCGCGTGCAGCTTTTTCACGATCACTGGGCCAACACCGCTGATCTGTGTCAGATCATCTGCGCCTGCATCTGCTTTCGCCTTTGGCGCTGCTTTGGCTTTTGGCTCTGCCTTTGGCTTTTCAGCTTTCGCTTTAGGTGCCGCC
>JBCAZI010000088.1:0-11395 GCA_038533095.1 Pseudomonadota bacterium | reverse complement strand
TAGAGAATGCTGAATTTGCCCGTCTGGGCGGCATTCATCGTAACACCTTTATCAACTCTCCCACATTGCTAGACGCCGAAATGCGTTTGCGCAGCCGCCCCAACATTCGCTTTGCAGGGCAGATCACAGGCGTTGAAGGCTATGTTGAAAGTGCTGCGATGGGTCTGCTGGCGGGCCGTATGGCGGTGGCGGAACTGACGGGTCAGAGCTTGGCCGCAGTGCCACATACCACAGCGATGGGTGCACTTGTGACCCATATCACCGGCGGGGCCGAGGCCAAGACGTTTCAGCCGATGAACGTGAACTTCGGTCTTTTCCCACCGCTGGAAGGCGTGAAAGGCGGCCGTCGCAACCGCAAAGACCGCTACAAAGCCTACACTGACCGTGCCAAGGCGGATTGGCAGGCCTGGCTGGGCCAAACGGCACTGGACGCGGCCTGAACGCAGCCTCTAGACTGGCAGCATGACAAAGAAGAAAGACGTCTTGCGCCCAGCCCTTTGGACCCCGCGTCCGGTGGCGGAAACCATCGCTGTTTATGCAGACTGGGCTGACAATTACGAGGCAGAGGTCTCTGCCCGTGGTTATCGCACACCAGATCGACTGGCTGCCGCGTTGGTGCAGTTTGCAGATCTAGATGCGGAAATCCTCGATTTCGGCTGTGGTACGGGCATCGGCGGCGCTGCCTTGCGCAAGGCCGGTTTCAAGACGCTGGACGGTACGGATGTAACGGCAGAGATGCTGGAAAGGGCCACCGCCAGCGGAATTTATCGCAAAACATGGCACAGCACACCGGATGATATGGGTTTTGCCAAAGGCACTTACCCCGTGATCGCAGCCGTGGGCGTTGTCAGCCTGGGCGCCGCACCAGCAGAAACGCTTGCGCCGCTGGTCGCACAGCTTGATCCGGGTGGTTTGCTGGCCATGTCCTACAACGACCCCACACTCGCAGATCAATCCTACACCGACGCTTTGGAACATGAGGTTGCGGAAGGCCATGTCACGGTGATTTTCCGCGAACATGGCCCTCATTTGGATGATGTCGGCATGGGGTCTGACGTGATTGTCCTGCGCCGCTTGTGATCACGCGCTTTGCACCATCGCCAACCGGGCCTTTGCATCTGGGCCATGCGTTTTCGGCGCTCACCGTTTGGAAGGTCGCCCGTGATTTGGGGGGGCAGGCCCTATTGCGGATCGAGGATACAGATAGCACGCGCGTTCGCCCTGAGCATGAGGCCGGGATTTACGCTGACCTTTCCTGGTTGGGGTTGAGCTGGCCCGAACCTGTGCTCCGGCAATCGGATCACTATGCCGGCTACGACGCGGCGCTTGAAGGTTTGGCCGCGCGTGATTTGCTTTACCCCTGCAGTTGTACACGACGTCAAATCGTGGACGCAGGTGCCACAGTGGGGGCAGATGGTATGGTTTATCCGGGCACGTGTCGTCATCGTAAACTGGCAGAGCGTGCGCCGGGTGATGCGATCCGCCTGAATGTGGCAAAAGCACTGGCACTTCTGCCGGGGGAGTTGCACTACCGCGAGACTGGCGGTGACGCGCCAGGCATACGCAGCATCAAAGCCCAAGACCTACTGTCTGACATCGGTGATCCGATCCTGAAACGCAAAGATACCGGCGATCCGGCCTATCATCTGGCCTGTGTGCATGATGATGCGCTGCAGGGGGTGTCCCATGTGGTGCGCGGCACGGACCTGCAAGATCTGACGCCGTTGCATGTCCTGCTGCAACGCTTGCTGGGCTACTCGACGCCGATCTATCACCACCACGGTCTGATCACAGATGGGGCAGGTAAGCGGTTGGCAAAGATAGATAAATCAAAGGCGCTGCAGAAATACCGAACAGAGGGCGCGACGCCCCATGACATCAAGCAAATGATCGGGTTTACAGATTAACCCTTTGGCATTGGCGCCATGATCTCAACTTCGCTGCCATCCTGCACTTCGGTATAAAAGCAACTGCGCCGCCCGGTGTGGCAGGCAGGCCCTGCCTGTTTGACCGTCACCAACAGACAATCCCGATCACAGTCAACGCGGAACGCGACCAGCTCTTGCGTGTGGCCACTTGTGGCACCTTTGACCCAGAATTCCTGACGCGACCGCGACCAATAGGTCACCTGCCCGGTTTCCAGCGTCTGAGCCACGGATTGCGCATTCATCCACGCCATCATCAGAACTTCGCCAGTGGTCGCATCCTGTGCAATCGCCGGGATCAAACCTGCGTCATTAAACGTGAGGGTCGCGGGGTCGAAGGACATATCAAAAACCTTTGCAAGCGTGGCGGTCGGGTCTATCTAGTAAGATGCAATCGAAAGGGCAACGCGATGTCGGCGGAAAACGATCTGATCAAACTCTACTCGGGGCGCATTCTTGCGCTGGCCGCCGATATGCCGCGTACTGCAAGGCTGGATAAGCCAACCGCCACCGCCAAAAAACGTGCGCCACTTTGTGGATCAACGGTGACGGTTGATGTGATGACCGACGGCAGTGTGATTACGGACTATGGTCAAGACGTGAAGGCCTGCGCCTTGGGCCAAGCGGCCGCTGCGGTGGTCGGCGCGAACATCGTCGGTTTAACACTGGATCAGGTGCAAACAGGGCGCGATGCGCTGTACGCAATGTTGAAATCAGATGGGCCAGTCCCACCTGCCCCTTTTGGCGATTTGGAAGTCTTGCAACCGGCCAAGGACTATAAGAACCGCCACGCCTCCATCATGCTGGCCTTTGACGCCACACTGGACGCGCTGCAAGCACAGCAAGCCAGCGCATAAAAAACCGCCGCACATCCGGGCAGATGGCGGCGGCGAGTTTGAAACGATCCGGCCCGGCCCAGTGTTCCTTGGGGAGAGGCAAAACCCCCGCATCAGGACATGAGACAGGCAGGTCATCAATCATTGCATTCTTGGGACAGGGCAATGTGATGGACCGGGCCGGGATCGTCCGGCAGGTCAGATCAGCCCGGGCAAGGCCAACCCAACAACAAGCATGACCATCAAGGCCGCCACACCCAAAGCATCAGCAACAATCGTGTCGCGTGAACGTGCGATTACGGATTTAATCTCTTCTGCCATGGTGCTGTTCCCTTAATGTTCTGTTGCTACTTTGTTCTCATACCGTTAACGCCTTGTAAAGAACTTTTATGGAACATTTGAGAACATTTTGCGATTCGTGGGGTTAACCCACTGAAATCAAACGAATCGCTTTATCCTGTTCCATCAGCCATAACAGTGTTCTGGCGGCCTTCCCCCGATCACTTTCCAGCTTGGGATCGTCATTCAGCAGCGCGCGCGCATCGGTTTGCGCCACCGCCATCTGCCCTGCTTGTCTTTCCAGATCGGCAATCCGAAAGCGCGGGATGCCTGATTGCGCGGTTCCAATCACATCACCCGCACCACGCATGGCCAAATCTTCCTCGGAGATGCGAAAGCCATCTTCTGTCTCGCGCAAAATCTCTAGCCGCCGACGCCCGCTCTCACTCAAAGGGGGTTGATAGATCAGCAAGCAGGAAGAGGCCGCGGCACCGCGCCCCACCCTGCCCCGCAACTGGTGCAATTGTGCCAGACCAAAACGATCCGCATGTTCGATCATCATGATGGAGGCATTGGGCACATTCACCCCCACCTCAATCACTGTGGTGGCAACCAGCACTTTGGTCTCACCCGCCACAAACCGCGTCATGGCCGCGTCTTTTTCTGCCGGTGGCATTTGCCCATGGACCAAGCCGACCACGCCCTCGCCCAGACTGGCCCGCAAGCGCTTGAACCGCTCCTCGGCTGCCGTCATATCGACGACTTCGCTTTCTTCCACCAAAGGACAGACCCAATAGGCCTGCCGCCCCTCTGCCACCGCTTGGCGGAGTTTTTCGACGACCTCATCCATACGTGCGGCGGATATCAGCGCTGTTTGCACCGGTGTCCGCCCGGGCGGTTTTTCATCCAAGACCGACACATCCATATCGCCGTATTGCGCCAATGCCAGTGAGCGGGGAATGGGCGTGGCGGTCATGACCAGCACGTCAACGGCTTGCCCTTTTGACCCCAACTCCATCCGTTGCGAGACGCCAAAGCGGTGTTGTTCATCGATGACGGCAAGCCGTAGGTCATTGAATACGATGTCCTTTTGGAACACCGCATGGGTGCCGACAAGGATGTTGATCTCACCCGCAGCCAAAGCTTGCAATTTGGTAGCCCGCGTCGCCCCCTTATCGCGGCCGGTAAGAATTTCCAGCACAACGCCTGCACTTTCAGCCAAGGGCCGCAAGCCATCCAGATGCTGCCGCGCCAAAATCTCGGTCGGGGCCATCATCACGCCCTGCCCGCCAGCCTCGACCACATCCAATAGCGCCATGAGCGCCACCAATGTTTTGCCTGACCCCACATCGCCCTGCAGCAGCCTGTTCATCCGCAATGGCGTCGCCAAATCGGCCGCGATTTCGGCGAAGGCCCGTTGCTGCGCCCCGGTGGGTTTGTAAGGCAAAGCCGCCAACACCTTGCCCGACAATGCGCCCGTTGATTTTGACGCCACACCTTTGGCCTTACGCGTTGCTGCCCGTGCTAAGGCCAAGGTCAGTTGATGGGCCAGCAACTCGTCATAGGCCAGCCGCGCGCGGTCCGGCGCATGCGGCGATAGATCAGAGGTGGCTTGCGGGATATGCACCGCATGCATCGCGTCGGTCCAATCCGGCCACCCTTCGCGCGCTTTCAGCGCCGGGTCGATCCACTCTGGCAAGTCCGGCATCAGCCCCAAGGCTGAACGCGTCGCCTTCCACATCGCCTTTTGCGTGATGCCTGCGTGCAGCGGGTAGACCGGCTCAAACGCTGGAATCGTGTCGGCCTCTGCCACGGGCAGTACGTGATCCGGGTGTACGATCTGCGCGATACCGTCGAAGATTTCAACCTTGCCGGACACCACCCTGCGCTGCCCAGTAGGCAGCAGCTTCTGCAGGTAATCGCCACGCGCGTGAAAGAACACCAGTTGGAAAGATGTCTGCGCATCCTCGACATGTACGCGGTACGGGCGGCCGCGCGTGCGGGGTGGATGATGCGCGCCGACCGTAACCTCGACGGTCGCAACACCCGGGGCCACGACCTCGCGAATACTGGCCCGCCTATGCCGATCGACGCCGGACAAAGGCAATGTCATCAATATATCAAGAGGCTTTACAACCCCCGCACCTTCCAGCGTCTGCGCCGACTTTGGGCCAATCCCATCAAGCTTGGTCAGCGCCCCAAAAAGTGGAAACAGGATTTCGGGACGTCCGCTCATGCGTCGCCGATCAGGGCCAGCCAGGCATCTTCATCCATCGTCTCGATCCCCAGATCGGCCGCTTTTTTGGCCTTTGATCCGGCACCGGGGCCTGCGATCAAAATATCCGTCTTGGCGCTGACTGAACCGGATACTTTTGCGCCCAGACTTTCCGCGCGTGCCTTGGCTTCTGCCCGTGTCATCCGCTCCAATGTGCCGGTAAAGACCACGGTTTTGCCTGCAACGGGGCTGTCTGTGGCACGCGCCGCGGCGTCCTCCACCTGCAGTTCGGCAATCAAACGGTCGATTGATGCGCGTTCCGCCTCTTGCTGGAATGTCGTGACCAAAGAGGTGGCCATCACATCGCCAACACCATCAATACCGGTCAAATCATCCCATGCCGTCCCTTCGCCGATCTGGGCAGAGGACATCGCCTGTTCAAACGCGTTCCATGATGTGTAGTGATTGGCCAGCAATGCGGCACTGTTTTCGCCCACATGGCGGATACCCAGCGAATAGATCACGCGCGCCAGCGGGATATTGCGTTTTTCATCAATTGCATCGAACAGGTTTCCAGCACTTTTCTCGCCCCAGCCCTCGCGGTTTTTCAACTGCTGTAACCCTTCGCCAAACCTTACGCGCAGGCGAAAGATGTCAGCGGGGGTCGCGATCCAACCATCTGCATAGAATTGTTCGACCTGCTTTGCGCCCAGCCCTTCGATGTCGAAGGCCGCGCGCGAGACGAAATGCTTCAGCTTTTCAACGGCTTGCGCCGGGCAAATGATGCCGCCCGTACAGCGGCGTACCGCGTCGCCCGCCTCGCGGACCGCATCGGATCCGCATTCGGGGCATTTTTCCGGCATCTTATAGGGCGTCGTGTCATCTGGTCTGCGCGCCAGATCCACATCGCTGATCTTTGGGATCACATCGCCGGCACGGTAAACCTGCACCCAATCGCCCACGCGCACATCGCGCCCTTCGCGAATGGGCGCGCCATTGCCATCGCGCCCAGCGATATAGTCCTCGTTATGCAAGGTCGCGTTAGACACAACAACGCCGCCCACGGTGACAGGCCGCAAACGGGCGACGGGTGACAAGGCGCCGGTCCGCCCGACCTGAATGTCGATGGCCTCCAGTACGGTCCAGGCCAGTTCTGCAGGGAATTTATGCGCGACGGCCCAACGCGGTGTGGTTGACCGGAAACCGAGGCGGCGTTGCAGCCCTAGGTCGTCGACCTTGTAGACCACACCATCAATATCATAGCCAAGGTCAGCGCGCTGTGCCTCGATCATTTTGTAATGTGCGATCATCGCGGCGGGTCCATCGCATGTCTGGGTGAGCGGGTTGGTTACAAACCCCATGTTGGCCAGCCGTTCAATCGCGCCATTTTGCGTCTCTGCCAATGGCGCCGAAAGATCACCCCAGGCATAGGCAAAGAAACGCAGCGGGCGTGATTTTGTAATCTCGGGGTTAAGCTGGCGCAATGATCCGGCGGCGGCATTGCGCGGGTTGGCGAAGGTCTTACCGCCTACCTCGGCTTGCCGCGCATTCAGGGCTGCGAAGTCCTCATGGCTCATATAGACTTCACCACGCACCTCCAGCACATCGGGTGCGCCGCTGATTTCTTCGGGGATATCCGCAATCGTGCGCGCATTGGCGGTGACGTTTTCGCCAACTGCGCCATCGCCGCGCGTGGCGGCCTGCACCAGCTGACCGCCCTCGTACCGCAATGACAGCGACAGCCCGTCAATTTTGGGTTCGGCGGTGTAGGTCAGCAGTGTATCCGCATCCAGACCCAGATATTTGCGAATGCGCTGGTCAAATTCCTGCACATCATCGTCGTCAAAAGCATTGCCAAGCGACAACATGCGTACGGCATGTTGGACTTTGCCAAACCCTTCGGCAACCGCCCCCCCCACCATATCGCTGGGGCTATCAGCGCGCTTCAGATCGGGGAACTGCGCCTCAATAGCGGCGTTGCGCTGTTTTAGCTCATCATAGGCAGCATCACTAATCTCTGGCGCGTCATCACGGTGATAGGCGGTGTTGGCTTGGGTCAGCTGTTCCGCCAACCATGCCAATTCCTCTGCGGCCTGTGCCGCCGTCAAATCAGCAACCGGAATATCACCGCTAGCGGCAAATTTTGCTTTGCTGTCTTGCACCACACCGGCCCCCGCATGTCGACGTCCCCAAACGGGGAAATTCACGTCATAATTATGCGGGCTGCCCTGTGAGGTCCAGCGCCCAATGGTTGTTTTGCAAACGCAAGGGGCGCCAATCAGGCCCCGATTGCGATAGGCTCTTGAGCGGTATTGGGTTCAGGATCGCGCAAGACATAGCCACGCCCCCAAACCGTTTCGATGTAATTCTCACCCATTGTCGCCTCGCTCAGTTTTTTGCGCAGCTTACAGATGAAGACATCAATGATCTTCAGTTCAGGCTCATCCATCCCACCGTATAGGTGATTGAGGAACATCTCTTTCGTCAGGGTTGTTCCTTTGCGCAGGCTGAGCAGTTCAAGCATCTGATATTCTTTGCCTGTCAAATGAACCGTGCTGCCATCAACCTCAACCGTTTTGGCGTCAAGGTTCACGGCAATCTGGCCTGTCTTGATGATTGATTGCGCATGGCCTTTCGACCGGCGAATAATCGCATGGATACGCGCCACGAGTTCTTCGCGGTGGAAGGGTTTTGTCAGATAGTCATCTGCACCAAAACCAAAGCCTTTTAGCTTGCTTTCTGTCCCATCGTCCCCTGAAAGGATCAATATAGGCGTATCAATACGGCTGAGGCGCAGCTGGCGCAGCACCTCGTGACCGTTCATGTCAGGCAGGTTGATGTCGAGCAGGATAAGATCGTAGTCGTATAGTTTCGCAAGATCGATCCCCTCTTCCCCCATATCTGTTGCATAGACGTTCAGGTTCGCATGGGTCAGCATCAGTTCGATGCTTTTGGATGTCGTCGGGTCGTCTTCAACTAGTAGGACTCGCATTACTATGCTCCGCTCTGAGTTCGGTGCATTAACCTAAATCACGAAAGGTTAATTTGCCGTTACCCCCAACGCACTTATGCGACATACTACCTATGGTTGTATATAGCGTTGTAACGCTGTCGCCTTCAGCGCAACCTCACCGTGTTGATCCACGGCAGTTTCCCATTCCGAAAACTCTTCATCCGACAAAGCATAGCGTTCCAAGGCTTCTTTGCGCAAAATCAACCCTGCGGTGACAGCACGCACCACAGCCGCCTTGCGCGAGGCCACCCAGCGCCGCGTCTTTTCACTGGGCAGATCCGCCCGTGTCATGATTGTCCCATCCGGCAAGGTCACCGATCTTGGTCCTTCGACTTTTCGCAAGTACATCTTTGCACCCCTTTCTTTCACTCCGAGGGTAAATATCGGATGAAGGACTTAATGGATGGTGTAACTGCCCCTTGAGAGTGCTTAGCATTTTCCTATATTTTGAAGCGAAATCGCCACTTCTGGAACAAACCAATGTCACTTGATACGCCGCTGAATTCACTCGGCTTTGCAAAACCGCCTGCGCAAACACGCGTTGTGGTGGCCATGTCCGGCGGCGTCGATAGCTCTGTTGTGGCCGCAAAACTGGCTGAAGAAGGTTACGATGTGGTTGGCGTTACGTTGCAGCTCTACGACCACGGCGCGGCCTTGGCCAAGAAAGGCGCCTGCTGCGCCGGCCGCGACATTCACGACGCGCGCCGCGTGGCCGAGGAGATGGGCTTTCCTCACTATGTGCTGGATTATGAGAATACCTTCCGCGAAGCGGTGATGGATGAGTTCGCCGACAGTTATCTGGGCGGGGCCACCCCTGTGCCCTGCATTCGCTGCAACGAACGTGTGAAGTTTAAGGACCTTTTGGAAACCGCCAAAGACCTTGATGCCGATTGTATGGCCACCGGCCACTATATCCAACGCCTGATGGGGGCTGAAGGGGCAGAGCTGCATTCGGCGGCGGACCCCACCAAAGACCAAAGCTATTTCTTGTTCTCGACCACGCAGGAACAATTGGATTATCTGCGGTTTCCCTTGGGCCATCACGCATCCAAGGAAGAAACGCGTGCCCTGGCCGCCAAATATGGGCTAAGCGTGGCGGATAAGCCAGACAGCCAGGATATCTGCTTTGTCCCAAACGGTGACTATGCCGCCGTGATTGAAAAGCTGCGCCCCGGTGCTGCAGAACCCGGTGATATCGTTGATACGGATGGCAACCTCTTGGGCACCCATAAGGGTGTGATCCACTACACCATCGGACAACGGCGCGGTTTGGGCATAGGCGGATTGGCCGATCCGCTGTATGTGGTGAAGCTGGATGTCGACAAAAAGCAAGTGATCGTCGGCCCCAAGGATCTGCTGGCTACACGCCGTGTCCCGATTCGTGAAATCAACTGGATCGGGGGCGGAAATCTGATGGATATCGGCGAACGCCAGATCGCTGTACGGGTCCGTTCGACCCGTCCACCGACCGACGCAGTGTTACGACCGATCTCGGAAACGCAGGCCGAGGTCGAGTTGATGGTTGCCGAACAAGGGGTATCCCCGGGGCAGGCATGTGTCTTCTATGATACTGAAACAACACGTATTTTAGGCGGTGGATGGATTTGGCGCGGGGCCTAGGCCAGTTTGCAACGAACGGTCACATGTCTGTGTGGGCTCTAGCTTTTGGATGATGGATTGCCCCATTTGGGGTCATCGCAACCCAAAACGCCCGATCCCGGAGACCAAGAGATATGATCCTGACACGCCGCAACTTTTTCATCGCAGCCCTTGCTGTTCCTGCCGCCGCCACCCTCGCCCCGCGCGCCATGGCCGCCTCACCCCAAGTCTATAACGAAGACGGTATCGCCGTTGATGGGTCTGATGTTGTTGGCTACTTCACCGAAGGTAAGCCTGTCGTTGGCGACCCAGCCATCACCCATGAGTATATGGGCGTGACATGGCGTTTCGCATCGACCGAAAACCGCGATCTCTTCGCAGCCGATCCAGAGGCTTATGCCCCACAATACGGCGGCTATTGCGCCTTTGCAGTCAGCAAAGGTGGCATCGCAACCACCGTGCCAGAGGCTTGGCGCATCGTTGATGGCAAGCTCTACCTGAATTTCTCACTGCGCGTGCAAGGCTTTTGGTTAGAGGATGTGCCCGGCAATATCGCCAAGGCGGACGCCAATTGGCCCGGTGTTCTGGCCTAAGCCACACTAAGCAACCAAGATCTGCCAGCAATGGCGGGTCTTGACCAACGCATGACCTGAGGGAGTTTGAAAAGATGATCCTGTCGCGCCGCAAATTGCTGACTTTCGCTGTGACCGCACCTGCGATTGCCAGTTTTGCACAGCCCGTACTGGCCGCCACGCCTGAGGTGTATAGTGAAGACGGTATCGCAGTAGATGGGTCCGACGTTGTGGCCTATTTCACGCAAGGCGCGCCAGTCGCTGGTGATGCTACGATTACCCATGACTATCTTGGTGTTACCTGGCGCTTTTCATCCACCCAACATCGCGATCTTTTCGCCGCTGACCCCGCAGCCTACGCCCCGCAATATGGCGGCTATTGCGCCTTTGCCGTGAGCCGCAACTACACCGCCGCGACTGTGCCAGAGGCGTGGCGCATCGTGGATGGCAAGCTTTACCTCAACTTCTCGCGTCGAATACAACGCAGCTGGGAACGCGACATCCCCGGTAATATTGCAGCGGGTGATGCAAACTGGCCGTCCGTTTTGGGCTAAACCGATCCTTAAGCGCCCTCCGCCATCGGCGGGCCCTGTCCGGTGCCCAAACGCACCTTCCGCTGGCTGATCACCTAAGTCGCGCAAAAACCACTGGAAAACGCTGATATCTGCGGCTACGCACAGCCGCATGATTTACGCAAACGCATCTGACTGGCGCAACGCCCCGCAAAAACGTGTTCTGCTTTTTGCGATGTCTGGCTTGGGCAAGACCTATCTGGCGACTATGCTGCGCAGCACGGGTGATTGGTTTCACTATTCCATCGATTACCGGATTGGCACGCGGTACATGGGGGAAAAGATCGCCGATAACGCAAAGCGTGAGGCGATGAAGGTCCCTTTCCTGCGTGATCTTCTGCGCTCAAACTCGATATACATCGGCTCGAACATCTCTTTCGATGA
>JBCAZI010000087.1:0-11620 GCA_038533095.1 Pseudomonadota bacterium | reverse complement strand
CTTGAACTTGTCCGCCAACGCTATCCCAACGCGCATTTCGCAACGGTCTATGCCAAACCCAAAGGCCGCCCCCAGGTCGATACGTTCATTACCGAAGTCAGCCAGGACACTTGGATTTTCTTCCCCTGGGACATGGCGCTGCAATATGTCGAACCTTACCGGGGCAAGGATTGATCCCCTTCTCATGTTCGCAAATACCTCCGCCGGATGCACCCCATAATATCGTGCGGCACAGCCGCTCCTGTTGGATAACGCTATGACCCAGTCACGCACAGCAGCCACCTTTGCCCCGCCCGTGATGGAGGCGCGACGCTGGCTGGATGGTGTCACACATCCCGACACGCGCCCTTTGTTGAACGTCAGCCAGGCCGCCCCGGTCGACCCGCCACCTGAACCGTTGCGTGCAGCCATGGCGCAAATGGTGATGGATGACCCCGACGCGCATCTTTACGGGCCCGTGCTGGGGCTGCCCGCACTGCGGGCAGAGGTCGCAACACAGTGGTGCACCAATTACGGCGGCACGATCAGCGCTGATCAGGTCGCGATCACCTCAGGCTGCAATCAAGCCTTCGCGGCCACGATTGCCACGCTCTGCACAGAAGGGGATGAGGTGATCATCCCGGTGCCCTATTATTTTAATCACCGGATGTGGCTGGATATGTCCGGGGTCAAAACCATCCCACTGATGGCGGGCGCAGATATGATCCCGGATCAGGCAACCTGCGCCGCTCTGATTACGGACAAGACCCGCGCCATCGCTATGGTCAGCCCCAACAACCCCTGCGGTGTTGAATACCCTGCCGCCACCCTAACCGCTTTTCGCGATCTTGCGCACCACCATGGCATCGCGTTGATTGTCGATGAAACCTACCGTGACTTTGACAGCCGCAGCGGCGCGCCACATAGCCTTTTTGCTGACCCAAAGTGGGATGATACGCTGATCCAGCTTTATTCTTTTTCAAAGGCTTATCGGCTCACAGGCCACCGCGTCGGCGCTGTTGTCGCCAGCATCGCGCGCCTGGCGGAAATAGAGAAATTCCTCGATACTGTCACGATCTGCCCCAACCAATTGGGCCAGCGCGCCGCCCTTTGGGGGATGCAGAACTTGGCGGACTGGCTGGCCAGTGAACGCCTTGAAATTCTGGACCGGCGCGCGGCGATTGAAGAGCATTTTCATCTGCTGGCCGACAAAGGCTGGGCGCTTTTAGGGTGTGGCGCATATTTCGCCTACGTCAAACATCCGTTTGCGATATCCTCTGCCGACTTGGCCCCGCTTTTGGTCAAAGAATCCGGCGTCCTGCTACTGCCCGGCACCATGTTCATGCCCACCGATCTGCCTGGTGGGGAAAGCCAGCTGCGCATCGCTTTTGCCAACATCGACCGCGCCGGCGTGCAGACGCTGTTTGAGAGGCTTGCTGCACTGAAACTCTAGCACTTGCACCCCCGGCCTGCCCTGCGTATTCAGGCGCAAACCAGCGGGTGGAGCAGTCAGCACATGGCAGAGAAAAAGAAACCTCGTTACGGCGCATGGATCATCGTCGGCGTGATCCTTTTGGGTCTGGCAGGCTTTGGTACGGGCGGGCTGAGCAGCAATATCCGCAATATCGGCACCGTAGGCGACAAAGAAGTGACGGTTGCATCCTACCAGCGTGCGTTGAACGAACAAATTCGTGCCGTCTCTGCGCAATTTGGCCAGCAGATTTCTTTTCAACAGGCGCAATCCTTTGGCATTGATCAGGTCGCGCTAAGCCAGGTCGTACTTTTGCGCTCGCTGGACAATGAAGCCAGCCAATTGGGGATTTCCGTTGGTGACGAACAGGTGTTTGAGCGTCTGCAAGCGATCCCATCATTCCAGGGTGCAGGCGGATTTAACGCCGATACATATAGGCTGGTACTGCAGCAATCAGGCCAATCAGCGGCGGAATTTGAAACCGGCATTCGCGAGGAAACAACCCGTACCTTGCTGCAAGGCGCAGTTGTCAGCGGCATTCCAGCCCCTGAGGCCTATGCCGATGCATTGGTTCAATTCATCAGCGAAACCCGCAGTATCACTTGGGCCGTCGTCGACGCCGATGATCTGACCGCGCCCGCCCCAGGTGCCACCGAGGCAGCACAACAGGAATATTACGACGCCAACCCAGATGAATTCACCCTGCCTGAAAGCCGCGACATCACCTATGTCTGGCTGACGCCCAATATGATCATCGATGATATGGTCGTGTCCGACGACGCCATAGCACAGCTGTACAACCAGCGTATCGCCGAATTTATCCAGCCAGAGCGCCGTTTGGTCGAACGTCTGGTCTATCTTGATCAGGCGCGTGCCGCCGATGCCATGGCCCGGCTTGATGCGGGCGAGGCCAGCTTTGAAGATTTGGTCGCAGAACGCGGTCTAACACTGACAGATGTCGATCTGGGCGATGTCAGCCAAGAGGATTTGCGCAGCGCTGGCGAGGCTGTTTTTGCTGCTGAGGCTGGCGATGTGGTTGGCCCGTTCAACTCACCCTTGGGCCCTGCCCTGTTTCGCATGAACGCTGTGCTGGCCGCGCAAGAAATCCCGCTTGAAGAAGCCGCCCCACAGTTGCGCGATGAATTGGCCGCCGATGCCGCCCGTGCGTTTATCAACGACAGTGCTGATCCGATCATCGACCTATTGGCAGGTGGTGCGACAATGGCCGATATTGCCGAACGCACTGATATGGAACTGGGCAGCATCAACTGGACGCCGGGGAATACCGACGGTATCGCGGCCTATGATGCCTTCCGGCGCGAAGCTGCAGCGGTCGAGCAAGGCGCATTTGCGGAAATCCACGATCTGGCCGACGGCGGTATCTTTGCGCTGACATTGGACGCCATCGTCCCACCAGCCCTGCAACCAATTGACGATGTACGTGATCAGGTCGCCGCCGCATGGCAAGCACAAGCCCGCCAAGATGCAATCATCGCGCGTGCCGAAGACATCGCTGCCGACATCCTGCCTTTGACCGGGTTCGAAAGCCTTGGGTTAGAGCCGACCGTCGAAGACAACCTGTCGCGCCGTAGCTTTGTCGAAGGCACGCCACCTGGCTTTAACGAGCAGGTGTTTGAGATGGCCGTTGGCGATGTCCGCGTCATCGACGCTGAAAACCGCGCGCTGATCGTACGTCTGGATGAAGTTGCCCCACCCGATCTGACCGATGAAAACGTCATCGCACAACGTGAGGCATTGGCCGAAAACGCGCGCGCTGGCATCGCTCAGGATATCTTTGACGCCTATGCGACCGAACTGCAGCAGCGCACCGAACAGCGCCTGAACCAGCAAACCATCAACGCAGTCAACGCGCAGTTTCAATAGGCGGACCCATGGCCCTTTTGCCTGACTATGATGACTTTGCCCAAGGCTATGATGCGGGGGGCAATCAGGTTGTCTACACCCGTATCGCGGCCGATCTGGATACGCCTGTATCTTTGATGCTGAAACTGTCAGGTGCCGGCAAGAACGCCTTTATGCTGGAAAGTGTGACGGGCGGCGAAGTGCGCGGGCGCTATTCGATCATTGGCATGAACCCCGATCTGATCTGGGAATGCCGCGGCACCAAATCACGCGTGAACCGCTCTGCCCGGTTTGATGAGGCGGCTTTTGAGCCAATGGACGATGATCCGCTGACAGCCCTGCGCGCGCTTTTGGCCGAATCGCGGATCGATCTGCCCGCCGATCTGCCCGCCGCCTCTGCCGGGCTTTTTGGCTATCTGGGCTATGACATGATCCGGCTGGTCGAACATCTGCCCGATGTGAACCCCGATCCGCTGGGCCTGCCTGACGCGATGATGCTGCGCCCATCTGTTGTTGCTGTTCTGGATGGCGTGAAGGGCGATGTGATCTTGGTCGCGCCCGCCTATGTGAACTCTGGCCTATCAGCCCGCGCCGCCTATGCCCAGGCCGCCGAACGTGTGATGGATGCACAACGCGCGCTGGAACGCCCGATGCCCAGCGAAGCGCGTGATCTGGCAGAGCCTGCACCTGCGGCACCGCCTGTATCGAATTTCGCGCATCAGGCCTATCTCGACGCGGTTGAAAAGGCCAAGGATTACATCAAGGCAGGCGATATCTTTCAGGTCGTCCCCTCGCAACGCTGGACGCAAGCATTCCGCGAACCACCCTTCGCGCTTTATCGTTCCTTGCGGCGCACGAACCCATCGCCTTTCATGTTCTTCTTTAATTTCGGCGGCTTTCAGGTCATTGGCGCAAGCCCCGAAATCCTGGTCCGTGTCTTTGGGAATGAGGTCACCATAAGGCCCATTGCAGGCACCCGCCCCCGCGGGGCCACGCCAGAGGAAGATAACACCAATGAGGCCGATCTGATGGCCGACCAAAAGGAATTGGCGGAACACCTGATGCTGCTTGATCTGGGCCGCAACGACACTGGCAAGGTCAGCAAAATCGGCACGGTGCGCCCGACGGAACAGTTCATCGTCGAACGCTACAGCCATGTGATGCACATCGTCTCAAACGTCGTGGGTGAATTGGCCGATGATCAGGATGCGCTCAGCGCGTTTTTCGCTGGCATGCCTGCAGGCACCGTATCTGGTGCGCCCAAGGTCCGTGCGATGGAAATCATTGACGAGCTAGAGCCAGAAAAGCGCGGTGTCTATGGTGGCGGTTGCGGATACTTCAGCGCCAATGGCGACATGGATATGTGTATAGCCCTGCGCACCGCCGTCTTGCAGGATGAAAAGCTGTATATTCAAGCCGGCGGTGGCGTTGTCTATGACAGCGATCCCGAGGCTGAATATCAGGAAACTGTCCATAAATCGAACGCGATCCGCAAGGCGGCGGCTGACGCCACCATGTTCCGCAGCAGCGGCAACTAAACAGTCCTGATCAGGTTATTGATCGCGCAATAGCACCGCTGACACAGGCGCAATCGCCAAAGTATCGCGATCAATATCCGCAGCCCAACTGCGCAAGGCATCGAGCGTGTCCGGGTTCACCCGGCCGACAAGCACTGCCTGACCGGTTTGGCGCGCACGAAAGGCCGCTTGATCCAAGCTGCGCAATACTGCGCGCCCATCTTGGCCGTCCCCATCAATGTCACGTTCAACTGTCGCTGCAGGCACGCCAGCCTGTTCAGCGGCGCGTGCCGCATTGCTTAGCCCGCGTTGTACGCTGACCAGACCGTGGCCTTCAGCGGCAAGGATTTCCATCACCTGCGCCGTCACGGCGCGGTCTTGCATAGCACCCGTACCATCTGAAAACAGCAGTGCTGCCTCTGGGACCAGCCCAAGTGCTGCCTCAAAAGCCACCTCCACATCCGCAGGCTGCGCCCCTTCGGGCAAGGCGGCCTGCATCGCCACCTCAACCCCCGCGGCACGGTAAGCTGCGGCAAGGTCGGTCGAGGCAGAGGATAAAGCGTTGACCGCAACTGTCGCCGCAATCCCTAGCTCTGCCAGGGCGGCGGGTGCATCGGCCATCTGCCCATCATCCACCAGCAGGATCGTAATCAGCGCGGTGTCCTGATCAACTGTGAAAGGCACTGCGTTGCGCAGCAAAGCGGGCGCATCATCAGGGATCGCATCGGCGACGGGGGCTTCAGCCACCTCTACAACAGGGTCTTCTTCCGCAACGGGGCGATTGATCCGGACCGCCGTATTGGTCTGCGGCAAGGTCTCGGTCACGACGGCGGTGTCTTGTTGTGGTGTTTCCCCTACTGCGTCCGCTGTAACATCGGCTGTTTGCTCTGTCGTTTCTGGCTCTGCTGGTGTCACAGGCTCCTGCGCGACTTCGGTTTCAGGCACTTCATCCTCATCCGCCGGGGCCACCACCACTACTTCTGGTTGGCGTGGCTCATCAGGCGTTTCAGCAGGTTCAGGCGCTTCAACAACGCTTTCTTCTTCCACCACGATGGGTGCTGGTGTTGCTTCTGTGACGTCAACCGCTGGTGGGGCGTCCTCTGCCACCTCTTCCACGGGTTCTGCAGCCTCTTCTACAACAACAGCGTCTGGGGCCTCCTCCGTAGGAGTTTCGGTCTGCACCGCCGCAGGTGCTGTATCCACTACAGGCGCATTTGCGTCTTCATTTGGTGCAACCAGCGCCGTTTCCTCACGCGGCGCAGTTGGCGCATCAATGCTGCTGCCAAGATCAGCGCCCAAGGCAACATCGGGTTCCTCAATCGCTGCGTCAATATCGGCCGTCTGCGGCAGGGCCGCTGGCTCTGTCGAGACCTCTGGTGCCGCCTCGGTGACTTCTGTCGCTTGATCAAGCGGGGCGGCTGGTGTGAACGCTGGGCTTTCGTCGCCGGACCCTTCAAAGGCAACGGTCGGACCCGGTGCCACTGTGTCCAATGTAGGCACAGACAATTGCGGTGCGCTGGGACCTTCGGCGAAATTGGGCTGCTCGCCCACAAGCGACGCAAAGCTAAGCCCGGCACCGCCCAACACAAGACCCCAAAGACCACCTTTTAAGAAGCCCTTCATCTGCCCACACCCTTTTCTTCGACCTTGACGCCACCTTGCATCCCGGCCCATGTATAGCGGGCTTATACCGTTCTATTGCTAGGATGCGGTAGCCCCTATTTTGCCACCTGCGCGGGATTTCACCATGCTGCTTTTGATCGATAACTACGACAGCTTTACCTATAACCTTGTCCACTACCTCGGTGAACTGGGGGCAGAGGTTGTGGTCAAACGCAACGATGCGCTGAACGTGCAAGAGGCGATGGCCATGCGCCCCCAGGCGATCATGCTGTCCCCCGGCCCTTGCGACCCTACACAGGCAGGGATTTGTCTGGCACTTGTGCATGCAGCGGCAGAGACAAAAATGCCCCTAATGGGTGTTTGTTTGGGCCATCAGGCGATTGGAGAGGCTTTTGGCGGCAAGGTTACCCGCTGTCATGAAATCGTCCATGGCAAGATGGACGTCATGAAACATACCGGCAAAGGCCTGTTCGCAGGGCTGCCCAGCCCCTTTGATGCGACGCGCTATCATTCGCTGATCGTTGAGCGCGAAAGCCTGCCTGATAGTCTAGAGATCACAGCCGAATTGGACGATGGCACCATCATGGGCCTGCAACACCGTGAACTGCCCATTCATGGCGTGCAGTTCCACCCTGAAAGCATCCGTTCCGAACATGGCCATGCTTTGCTGCAAAACTTTCTTAAGATGACAAAGGTACCGGCATGAGCGACGCAATGAAGCCGCTGATTTTCGCAGCCTCCGAAGGGCCACTGTCGCGCGCGCAAGCGGAAGAGGCTTTTGGTTATCTGTTCGAAGGGGCGGTCACCCCTGCCCAAATCGGTGGTTTTTTGATGGCCCTACGCGCACGCGGCGAATCTGTGGCTGAATATGCCGCCGCCGCCGCTGTGATGCGGGCGCATTGTGTGCCGGTGAAAGCACCAGAAGGCGCGATGGACATCGTCGGCACCGGCGGTGATGGCAAACACACGCTCAATATCTCGACCGCGACCGCCTTTGTTGTCGCGGGTGCTGGTGTGCCGGTGGCCAAGCATGGCAACCGCAATCTCTCGTCGAAGTCTGGAACCGCTGATGTGCAGGGCGCGCTTGGGATCAACGTGATGGTTGGTGCTGAAGTGGTTGAGAAAGCCATCGCAGAGGCCGGGATCGGCTTTATGATGGCCCCGATGCATCATCCAGCGATGAAACACGTCGGCCCGATCCGTGTTGAGCTAGGATCAAAAACGATCTTCAACATATTGGGACCATTAACTAATCCAGCAGGCGTTACGCGACAACTCACCGGAGCCTTTGCCCCCGACCTGATCTTTCCCATGGCTGAAACCCTGCAACAGTTAGGGACCGAAAAGGCATGGCTGGTACATGGCAGTGATGGCACGGATGAGATAACGATCTGCGGGTCCACCGCTGTTGCTGCCCTCGAAGACGGCCAGATCACATCACGCGAAATCCATCCAGAGGATGCAGGGCTACCTGTCCACAGCTTCCGTGACATCCTGGGCGGTACGCCAGAAGAAAACGCCGCTGCTATGTTCGCGCTGCTGGATGGTACTACAGGCGCCTATCGCGATGCTGTTCTGCTGAATGCGGCAGCCGCCTTGGTCGTCGCCGATAAGGCGGGCGATTTGAAGTCAGGCGTGGAACTGGCGCGCGACAGCATTGACAGCGGCAAGGCGAAAACAGCGGTTGAAACGCTGGCCCGCATCACCTCTGCCGCGTGATGTTTGATCTGGGCGGGCTGGGTGACTGGGCTGATCTGCCCTTCTTTGCCCACGACCTACCCCGGATCAGCACCGCAATCACGGGGGACTTTCTGCCGCCACCCGACCTGACCTTCGCAGCACTCAGGCACACCCAACCGGATGCGACGCGCGTCGTGATCTTGGGGCAAGACCCCTACCACACCCCCGGCAAGGCGGATGGTCTGGCCTTTTCGATCCCCGATGGGTTTGGTGGGCGTCTGGACAGTTTGGGTAATATATTCAAGGAAATTCAAAGCGATACGGGTGAGACGCGCAGCAAAACCGCGCTTCACGATTGGGCCGACCAAGGCGTTTTGCTGCTCAATACAGCCCCAACCGTGCCACCCGGCAAACCCAAAGCTCATGCAAAACTAGGTTGGGATGCGCTGGTCAAACAGGTGCTAAACCGGCTCAACGACCGCCCGCGCGCGTTTATGCTGTGGGGCGGCCCGGCGCAGGCCTACGCCAAACACCTCGCGCCACACCACCTGATCTTGCAATCAGCGCACCCGTCCCCGCTTTCAGCCTATCGCGGGTTTTTCGGGTCGCGCCCATTTTCAAAGGTGAACCAGTGGCTTATTGATCAAACCCAAGAGCCAATCAACTGGGCGGACCCATGAGCGACATTCTGCAAAAGATCAAAACCTATAAGCTGGAAGAGGTCACCGCCCGCAAAGCCGCCGTACCCTTGTCAGAGGTTGAAGCCCGCGCCACCGCCGCACCGCCCACGCGGGCCTTTGCTGAAAGCCTCGCGAGAGCGGCGCGCGAAGGTTACGGTCTGATCGCAGAGATCAAGAAAGCCAGCCCCTCAAAGGGTTTGATCCGCGCCGATTTTGACCCGCCCGCATTGGCGCAAGCCTATGCCGAAGGGGGTGCAACCTGCCTGTCTGTCCTGACCGACGGCCCCTCATTTCAAGGTGATGACAGCTATCTGACTGCCGCCCGGTTGGCGGTTGACCTACCCGCACTGCGCAAGGATTTCATGTATGACACCTATCAGGTGGCCGAGGCCCGCGCGCTGCACGCCGATTGCATCCTGATCATCATGGCCAGTGTCAGCGACGCACAAGCGCAAGAGCTTGAAGATGCAGCCATTTCCTGGGGCATGGATGTGCTACTAGAGGTGCATGATGCAGACGAGCTGGAGCGTGCGACAGCGCTGAAATCCCCCTTGATGGGGATCAATAACCGCAACCTAAAAACATTTGAGACGACGCTTGATACCACGCGGACCCTGTCCAAAATGGTGCCAACCGACCGGATGATCGTCTGCGAAAGCGGGCTACATGCGCCGGATGAGCTGGCTGACATGGCCCGCTATGGCGCGCGCAGCTTCCTGATCGGGGAAAGCCTGATGCGGCAGGATGACGTGGCCGCGGCCACGCGCAACCTGCTGGCCAATCCTGCGACGGGCATGATGTGATGCCGGGCCTTTCGCATTTCGATACCGATGGCAAAGCGCATATGGTCGATGTGTCAGACAAAGCTGTGACAGCGCGCATTGCGATTGCCGAAGGGCAGATCAAGATGACATCGGCCACATTGGCCCTGATCACCGAAGGGCGCGCAGACAAAGGCGATGTGCTGGGAATTGCGCGGATTGCTGGCATCATAGGGGCCAAGAAGACGGCCGAACTGATCCCGCTCTGCCATCCTTTGCCCGTCACCAAGGTTGCCTTGGACCTTGTCCCAGACACCACCCTGCCCGGCATCCGCATTACCGCTACCGTCAAAACCGGTGGGCAAACGGGGGTCGAGATGGAGGCGTTGACGGCCGTCAGCACCGCCGCATTGACGGTCTATGACATGGTCAAAGCCGTGCAGAAAGATATGGTGATCGGGGGCATTCGCCTGACCTTCAAAGATGGCGGTAAATCCGGGCGGTTCGAAAACCCATGATCACTGTGGCCGAGGCGCTGTCGGAGCTTTTCGCGTTGGTTCAGCCGCTTGAGGTGGAAACAGTTCCGCTGACGCAAGCCAACGGGCGCATCTTGGTGCGTGATGTATCGGCGACGCGCGATCAACCGCCTTTCGCCGCCTCTGCCATGGATGGCTATGCGGTCAAGGCTGCGTCCGTCTCACCCGGTCAGTCCTTCACCGTCATCGGTGAAGCTGCCGCTGGCCACCGCTGGGATGGCACCGTTGGCCCCACGCAAGCCCTGCGTATCTTTACCGGCGCCCCCCTGCCTGATGGTACCGACCATGTGATCATTCAGGAAAATGTAAGCCGCGAGGGCGACATCATCACCCTCGACGATAGCGCAAACGACAAATCGCATGTCCGCCCAGCCGGTGCGGATTTCAAAGCGGGTGATGTGATCAAGGCACCGCGTGTCCTTGCCCCATCCGAAATTGCCCTGCTGGCCGCGATGAATATCCCATCTGTGCCTGTCACAAGGCAACCCGTGGTTGCGATCATCGCGACGGGGGATGAGTTGGTGCAACCAGGTGAGTTGCCGGGCGATGATCAGATCATTGCATCCAACAGCTACGGGCTTGCAGCTTTGCTGCACAATATTGGGGCCCAGCCCCGCCTTTTGCCAATTGCACGCGATACGATCAATTCGCTGGAACTGGCCTTTGATCTTGCCGCTGATGCCGATCTGATCATCACCATCGGTGGTGCCTCGGTGGGCGATCATGATCTCGTCGGACAGGTCGCGCAGTCCAAAGGCATGGACCGGTCTTTCTACAAAGTGGCAATGCGGCCCGGCAAACCACTGATGGCGGGTCGCATGGGTCAAGCTGCGATGATCGGCCTGCCCGGCAATCCGGTCTCGGCCATGGTTTGCGGGCATATCTTTGTCGTTCCCATGATCCGCAAGATGCTGGGGCTGGATGAGGCACCCGCCCCGGTGGAAACCCTGACCTTGGCAAAGGATGCCCCCGCTAACGGGCCACGCGAACACTATATGCGCGCCCATGCCGGGGACGACGGTGTGACGATCTTTGATCGTCAAGACAGCGCCTTGCTGACCGTGCTGGCCGATGCCAATTGTCTGGCTGTGCGCCCAATCGCTGATCCTGCGCGTAAGGCAGGCGACAGCATCGACATCATCCGCCTTTGACTTTCTGCGTCCCTTCATACATCCGCAGGAGGCATCCTGCTCACTGACCCTGCCCCACCACAGTTGACACAAAACAAGAACATGCATAGAACATATGCAAAACGTGACAACGGAGCAGCCTCATGTTGACGAAAAAGCAACTCGACCTGTTGGAGTTTATCCACACACGCGTGCAGCGCGATGGCGTCCCGCCCAGCTTTGATGAAATGAAAGAGGCGCTTGATCTTCGGTCAAAATCGGGGATCCACCGGCTGATCACGGCGCTGGAAGAACGCGGGTTTATCCGCCGTCTGGCCCACCGCGCGCGGGCGCTGGAAATCAGTCGATGGATCCCCGATTTTGAGCGGAGATCAAGCGCC
>JBCAZI010000086.1:0-11634 GCA_038533095.1 Pseudomonadota bacterium | reverse complement strand
ATCTGACGGGATCGAAGTGATCGAAATTGGGGTGCCCGCCGAACATATCACCGAAATTGACCACGAAATGGAACTGCCAACCCCGCATCTGCGCCCCGACCGCGAATGGCAGGGGCAGAAATTTGTGTTCAACGAAGGGGCCAAAGCCGATTGGCAGGCCGCGCGCCTGCCCGGGTTCATTGCGCGCGACACCACGATTGCCACCAATACCAAAGGTGTGGCAGGGGTGCAGGTGATCCGCAAAGGGCAGGGGGATCCGGTTTGGACCAGCCATGATGCGGACATTCACTTCACCTTTGTGATGGAAGGCAGCATGACGCTGGAGGGCGAAGGTAAAGCCCCATTCGCGCTGGCCCCCGGCGATGCCTTTGTGATCCCGCCGGGCATGCAGACGCGCTATGCGGACCCCTCGGATGATCTGGAGCTGTTGGAAGTCACGCTGCCCGGCATGTTCAAGACGACCTAACCCTCTTGCATCCGCTTGCGTCCCGTCACACTCTGCCATGATCATTTAACGGAGGTTCTATGTCATTGATCGACACTGCACGCGCTGTTCGCGAAAACGCCCATGCGCCATATTCCAATTTCAAGGTCGGGGCGGCTTTGAAAGCCGGGTCCGGCAAGGTCTATAGCGGATGCAATGTCGAAAACGTGGCCTATCCCGAAGGGACCTGTGCCGAGGCAGGCGCAATTGCCGCCATGGTCGCCGGTGGCGATACCGAAATCGTGGAGATCGCGGTAATCGCTGACAGCCCCAAGCCAGTTAGCCCCTGTGGCGGCTGCCGTCAGAAGATCGCCGAATTTGCCAAAGGCGATGTGAAAGTGACCCTCGCCACCACCGATGGCGTCGTCCATGAAACCACTGTTGCGGCCCTGCTGCCGGGCAGCTTTGACGCTGATTACATGAGCCGTGTCTGACAATGGACGCCCGCGCCATCATTGCCAAGGTTCGCAATAAGGACACGCCCAGTCAGGACGAACTGACATGGTTTGCCGATGGGCTGGCCAATGGTGCGGTCAGTGATGCGCAGGCGGGTGCCTTTGCGATGGCGGTGGTGCTGAACGGGCTGAGTGACGCGGGCCGTGTCGCCCTGACCATCGGCATGCGCGACAGCGGCGACGTGATGCGCTGGGACCTGCCGGGGCCTGTTATCGACAAACATTCCACCGGGGGCGTGGGCGACTGTGTTTCGCTGATCCTTGCCCCGGTACTGGCCGCATGTGGGGCCTATGTGCCGATGATATCGGGGCGCGGGCTGGGCCATACGGGCGGGACGCTGGATAAGCTAGAGGCGATACCGGGGCTGAATATCAATGTGTCTGAAAAGCAGCTGCGCCTGATCACGCGCGAGGTGGGCTGCGCCATCGTCAGTGCCACGGGTCAGATCGCGCCTGCCGATCGCAGGCTTTATGCCATCCGTGATGTGACGGCGACGGTGGAAAGCATTGATTTGATCACCGCCTCGATCCTATCCAAGAAACTGGCCGCCGGGTTGGAGAGCCTGATACTGGACGTCAAATGCGGCTCTGGCGCATTCATGAAAACGCATGATGAAGCGCGCGCGCTGGCCCGTGCCTTGGTTGATGCTGCGAATGGTGCGGGGTGCAAAACAGCCGCCATGATCAGCGATATGAATGAACCGCTCGCGCCCGCTTTGGGCAATGCGGTTGAGGTGGCCATCTGCATGGAAGTCTTGGCCGGTAACAGGGCTGCAGCACCACGTCTTTATGATCTGACGGTCGGGTTGTGCGCGCAATTGTTGATGATGCAGGGCGAAGAGACCACTGCGTCGGTCGAAAAGGTCAAGACCGCGATCAGTTCAGGAACAGCGATGGAGCGCTTTGCCCAGATGATTGCCGCCTTGGGCGGGCCGCCTGATATGGCCCATGACTGGCACACGCATTTGCCCAAAGCGCCTGTGGTGGGTGAGGTGACCGCGCCAGCGACAGGCCATATTGCTGCGATAGATGGTGAGGCACTGGGCCTTGCCGTGGTTGCCTTGGGTGGCGGTCGCCGTGTCGAAACCGACCGGGTGAACCCTGCCGTTGGTGTGACCGAGGTGGTGCAACTGGGCACGGCTGTCACGCGTGGCGATCCGCTTTGTATCCTCCATGCAGCTGATGAAGATACTGCCGTAGAGGCCGCGATGGCCGTGCAGGCCGCGATTACGATTGGTGATCCGGTGACACCCGGACCATTGGTCATTGAGGGGATTACCTGATGCCGCGCGCGTTTCTGATTGTGATTGATAGCGTTGGGATCGGTGGTGCGCCTGATGCCGATCAGTTTTTCAATGGTGATCTGCCGGATATTGGCGCGAATACGGTGGCGCATATTGCACGCGATGCTGGGCTGCATGTGCCAACGCTCGATGTGTTGGGGTTGGGTGCGGCGGTCAAGCTAGCGTCGGACGAGGAGGTTGTGGGCTTGGGTGCGGCACCAACCGGCGCTTGGGGCGCCGCGACCGAAGTGTCGCGCGGCAAAGACACCCCTTCTGGCCATTGGGAATTGGCGGGCGTGCCGGTGCCGTGGGAGTGGCATACCTTCCCCGATCAGGACCCTGCCTTCCCCGCTGAAATTACCGCGCGTATTTGCGAACTCGCCGGGACGGAGGGTATTTTGGGCAATCGTCACGCCTCTGGCACGGTGGTGATTGAGGCTGAAGGTGCGGCACATCTGAAGACCGGTTGGCCCATTTGCTATACCTCTGCCGATAGCGTGCTGCAGATTGCCGCGCACGAAGAGGCCTTTGGTCTGGAGCGTTTGTTGAAGCTCTGCCAGGACCTGGCGCCGACATTGCATGAGATGAAACTGGGGCGCGTGATCGCGCGACCGTTCATAGGCGAAGAAGGGGCCTTCGCCCGCACCGCAAATCGCAAGGATTTCGCCATCGCACCCCCGTCACCCACGATTTGCGATTACGTGCATGATGCGGGCCGGACGGTCCATGCAGTGGGCAAAATCGGCGATATCTTTTCGATGCGCGGAATTGATGACCTGCGCAAAGGGCGCGATGCGGTCTTGATGCAGCACATCCATGATTTGGCGGGCGAGGCCGCGGATGGGTCATTCATCTTTGCCAATCTGGTTGAATTCGACAGCGAATATGGGCACAGGCGTGATGCGGCGGGCTATGCCAGACATCTGCAGTGGTTTGATGCGGAACTGGCCAAACTGCTGCCCAAACTACGTGCCGATGATCTGTTGATCGTCACCGCCGATCATGGCAATGACCCGTCATGGGCCGGCACGGATCATACCCGCGAACGGGTGCCGGTGCTGGTGCATGGTTTGGGTGCAAGGCCGCTGGGGCAATTGGCCTTTGTTGATGTCGCAGCCTCTGTCGCTGATCATTTGGATGTGCCTTACGCAGGCCAAGGGAAAAGTTTTTTATGACATTTCAGAAATTGCCCAAAGTGGAACTCCACACTCATCTGGAAGGCTGCGCGCCGCCGGCCTTCATCAAGCAGTTAGCCTTTGAAAAGCAGATCGATATCAGCGGAATTTTTAACGCAGACGGCGGTTATGCCTTCCGCGACTTTGATCACTTCCTGAAGATCTATGAAGCTGCTTGCACGACCTTGCAAAACCCAGAGGATTTCCGCCGCCTGACCATGGCGGTGCTGGAGGAAACCGCCGCGCATGGCGTGGTTTATATTGAAACATTCGTCTCACCCGATTTTTGCGGAGGTGGCGATCTGGCGGCTTGGAAAGACTACCTCGCTGCAATGGAAGACGCAGCACAGGAGGCTGAAAGCAGGCTGGGCATCACCCTGAAAGCCATCGTTACTGGTATCCGCCATTTCGGGCCAGAGGCCTGCAAGCCCGCCGCGAAATGCGCGGTCGAAACATTTGGCAGCTTCATCACCGGCTACGGCATGGCGGGCGGAGAGATGGTTGGGCGCCCCGGCGACTATGCCTATAGTTTCGATATGGCGCGTGAGGCAGAGATGCCACTGACATGCCACGCAGGCGAATGGGGCGGTTCGTCGATGGTGGCAGAGACGATCCGCGATTTGAAAGTGGAACGGATTGGCCATGGCATTGGTGCGATTGAAGATCGCGCGGTGATCGATGAAATCCTTGAAAAGGAGATCGTGCTAGAGGTCTGTCCAGGCTCGAACGTGGTGCTGAACGCTGTAAAGGGCTGGGGCAGCCACCCGATTGCCAAACTGCGGGATGCGGGGGTGAAAGTGACTGTCTCGACCGATGATCCGCCGTTCTTTCACACGACCATGACCGCCGAATACGACATGTTGCATCGGACCTTTGGCTGGGATGAGGATGACTTCAAATCGCTGAACGCAACAGCCCTCGCCGCCGCCTTTTGCGATGAAGACACAAAGGCCCGCGTGGCCAAACGACTGGAGCCTGCCCAATGACCGAACATGTCACCCATGTCACCCACCCGCTGGTACAGCATAAGCTGACGCTGATGCGCCAGACCAACACGTCTACGGCTGTGTTTCGCCAGCTGCTGCGCGAGATCAGTCAGCTCTTGGCCTATGAGGTGACGCGCGGATTGCCCATGGCGACCAAGCGGATTGATACGCCGCTAGAGCCGATGGATGCGCCCGTGATCGACGGTAAGAAGCTGGCGCTGGTGTCGATCTTGCGTGCCGGCAATGGCCTGCTAGACGGTGTGTTGGAACTGATCCCATCGGCGCGGGTCGGCTTTGTCGGGCTTTACCGGGATGAGGCGACCCTCAAACCGGTGCAATATTATTTCAAGGTACCGACCGAGTTGGAGGACCGTTTGGTCATTGCGGTCGACCCTATGCTGGCCACCGGCAATTCATCCGTCGCAGCGATTGATCTGCTGAAAGAGGCCGGGGCCACGAACATCCGCTTCCTCTGCCTGCTGGCAGCACCTGAGGGGATCGCGCGGATGAAAGAGGCGCACCCTGATGTGCCGATTGTGACGGCCGCTATTGATAGCCACCTTAATGAGCATGGCTATATCGTGCCCGGCTTGGGTGATGCGGGCGACCGGATGTTCGGCACCAAGTGATCTTCAGATATTGCAGATATTCTGCAGGCTGACCCAATCACTGTCGGGCAGGATCAGTGGGATGCTGCGTTCAGCCAATGGATCAGCACCCAGATCAGGCATGTTGCCTGTACGGGCGTCGGTGGCGGCCAGATAGGGGCCTTGTGGGATTTCAGCGGCCGCTAGCATCGGGCGCAGCACCTTTGGGTCCGGGGCCGGCGCATCATCCGTCACCAGTGCCAAGGCATTGCGGCGCAGCACGTCGCTTGGGATTTCACCCGTTGTCAAAAGACGAAATGTGGCGCCCAACCCCTCTTTCTTAAGAACGGTTTCCAGTGGGTCTGCATCCATCACAGCGGCCTTGCCCGCCAGAATGAACCCTGCAGCGACTGCAGGATCATCAGAAAGTTGCAGAATGCCGTAATCCAACACGATCACGTCACCGGGCAAGGCGACGGCCCCCTGCGGCAGTTTGGGGACAACGATGATTTGCGTGGTGCTTTCTGGACCAAACAACCGTTTGGACAACCGCATCGCCGCCTCTGCTGCGCGGGGCGACTGGCAGGCAGCCCCGGTTTCATTCTGCATATAAGTCAGCATCTCAGCGCCTATTGCGGCGCGTTTGGGGGCAGGGACCACGGCCAAGGTCTGGCGGGTCAACGCGCCGGGCAACCAAAAGATCGCTAAGGCCAACGTCACGACGACCAACCCGCCGGTCAGCCAATGCCGCAAGGTACCAGGGTGCGGACGCGCTTTCGCCAGTGCTTTGCGCACTTCTTCGATCGCGTCGACCATCGTGGTATCTGAAATTTCAAGTATCTCGCTGCCGTCTTCATCAGGGGCGTAGATCGCGGGCAGCGCATCGGGGTTTTGACGGATCAGCGCGGGCAACGACCAGTGTGTCAAAGGGCGCCCCGTGGCATCAGCGATCACCAGCGTCGCATCCCCGAAAGAGATGGTGACATCGCGCCGCTGCGCATCAGGTGCGGCACGCCACAGCGCTTCGCTTTCCAACCGGACATATCGGTCAAGTGCCGTCATCTGCTCTTCGCCCTTTTTGGACAAAGGTAACGTGGACGGGGCAGGATGTCATGTTGGAAACGAAAAGGCAGCCGCGATGCCAGAAGTCTACCCGCGCTTTAGAACGCCTTGGCCAGCGTTCTAAGTTCAAACTTCTGGATTTTCCCGGTCGACGTCTTGGGCAGTTCCTGAAACACGATTTTCTTGGGGCATTTGAACCCCGCCAAACGTTCACGCGTAAAGGCGATCATCTCGGCCTCTTCGGCGGTCGCTCCGTCTTTCAACTCCACAAAGGCGCAGGGCACTTCACCCCATTTGTCGTCAGGTTTGGCCACTACCGCGCATAGGTTTACCGCAGGATGGTGCATCAACGCGCCTTCTACCTCGACCGAGCTGATGTTTTCGCCGCCAGAGATGATGATGTCCTTGGCCCGGTCTGAAATTTGGATCGACCCGCCAGGGTGCTGAATGGCGAGGTCTTCGGAATGGAAATACCCGCCGGAGAAAGCTCTCTCGGTGGCTTCAGCGTTTTTGAGGTAGCCTTTCATCACCGCATTGCCGCGCATCACAATCTCGCCTTGTGTCGCCCCATCGCGCGGCACTTGGCCCATGTTGTCATCGACGACTGTGACGTCTTCCATCATCGGGAAGGCCACGCCTTGGCGAGCCTTGATAGCTGCTTGCTCGTCTTCAGGCAGGACGTCCCATGCGCTATCCCAAATGCATTCGGTCACATGCCCATAGGTTTCGGTCAGCCCGTAAACCTGTTTGATATTGAACCCCAGTTTGCCAATCGCAGCCAATGTCGCCGGGGCAGGGGGTGCGCCTGCGGTAAAGACTTCGACGGTATGGTCGAATGCGCGTCGTTCTTCCTCTTTCGCGTTCACGATCAGGTTCAGCACGATGGGTGCCCCACCAAAATGCGTCACCCCTTCATCCCCAATCGCGTCGTAGACGGCCTTGGCCGAAATATCACGGCAACACACCACCGTGCCACCCAGCGCGGGCATCATCCATGTGTGGTTCCAGCCGTTGCAGTGAAACAGCGGCACGATCTGCAGATAGCGCATGAAAAGCGGCAGTTCCCAGCTGATGGGCGTGCCCATCGTCATCAGATAGGCGCCCCGGTGGTGATAGACCACGCCTTTGGGCCGCCCAGTGGTGCCCGAGGTGTAGTTCAGCGCAAGGCTTTCCCATTCGTCCTCTGGCAGAACCCATGCGAACTCTGGATCGCCGGTCGCCAGAAAATCCTCGTAGTTTTGCTGTTCGGCCATGGCGTGCACGCCTGCCTGATCATCGGGGACTTCGATGATCAGGGGTGCGGGACCCTCCATCAGGTCCACCGCGGCCATGGCCATGGGCAGGAACTGGCTGTCGACCAGGGCGACCTTTGCCTCGCCGTGATCAAAGATATAGGCCACCGTGTCGACATCCAGCCTTGTGTTGATGGTGTTCAGAACCGCACCGCACGCAGGCACGCCAAAGGCCGCCTCGGATTGTGCGGGGATGTTGGGCAGGATCGTCGCCACCACATCGCCCGGTTTGATCCCAACCTTGGTCAGCGCAGAGGCCAGCCGCGACACCCGCCGATAGTATTTTGCATAGGTCAGCCGGGTTTTGCCGTAGACAACGGCCTCGCGATCGGCAAAGATCAGTGCTGCTCGTTGTAAGTGAGATAACGGCGTGAGGGGCACATAATTTGCCGCTCTTTTGCCCAGTCCCGTTTCATCCCGCATCCAACCCATGTCGCCCTCCCGCAGCACCTGTCGCTTTGAGAGTTGAGTATTGCGCCATGTTGGGCGTTTTTGGAAGCCAGAATTAAGAAGGTAGACATTTCCATGACCCAAGCCGTTGCCCCGACCCGTGCAGCCCTGACGATTTTGGCAGGTATGGCTGTGCTGGGGTTGAGCGATAATTTCATCCTCTACATCACAGATGCCAGTTCGCTATGGCAGTTTCACCTGCTGCGCAGCATCGTGGCGTTGGCGGTTATATTGGGCGTGGCGGCAATGGGGCTGGGGGTGATCCGCCCCAAGCGGTTCGGCGCTGTTGCGGCGCGCAGCGGCATTCAGGGTGTTTCGATGCTGATCTATTTTGGCTGTTTGGCCATTCTGCCGGTCGGGTTGGTAGTGGCGGGTTTTTTTACCGCGCCGCTTTTCGTGGCTTTGATTGCCGCGGTATTTCAAGGCAAACGGATCACGCCCTTGCATGCCTTTGCGATTGTCCTTGGCTTTGCTGGTGCGTTGCTGGTTATCCGCCCAGATTCCGCCAATCTGGAGCTCGTCGCCTTTCTGCCCATCGTGGCGGGCCTGTGCTATGCCATTGGGGCTGTGGCGACACGGGCGTGGTGCGAAGGCGAGGGCACGCTTTCGCTGACGGCTGGGTTCTTTGTGGTGCTTGCGCTGATGGGGGTGGTGGGCTGTCTGGTCTTTCCCGCTGTCGGGGCGGGTGCGGATGGGTTTGCCAGCCGCGGTTGGATGCCGCTTAACGCGCGTATTTTCTTTTGGATTGCCTTGCAGGCCATTGGCACGCTGATCGGGATTATGTGCCTGTTCCGGGGCTATCAGATTGGCGAGGCGAGCGTTGTCGCGGTGTTTGAGTTTTCTTTGCTAATCTTTGCAAGCGGCTGGGCCTGGTATTTGTGGGATCAGACGATCGCCCCGCTGGCACTATTCGGTATGAGTTTGATTGTGGCGTCAGGTGCGGTCATCGCCCTGCGCAAAACCTCATGATCATCTCGCACAAACGATCCTTTGTCTTTGTGCATATCCCAAAGACAGGCGGCACGAGCATGGCCTTGGCATTAGAGGATCGTGCGGCGGCGGATGACATTTTGATTGGCGATACCACCAAAGCCAAACGAAGGTGCAAACGCCAGAAAGCCCTGCAAGCCCCCGGGCGGTTATGGAAGCACAGCAGCTTAGCGGATGTGGCGGGGCTTTATCCGGCTGATGCGTTTGTCTTTACCTTGGTGCGCAACCCTTGGGATCGGATGGTCAGCTATTACCATTGGCTGCGTGCGCAGGACTTTGATCACCCGGCGGTGCAGGTGGCGAAAACTGCGGAGTTCCCTGCCTTTTTGCGCGATACATCCATACAGGCCACAGTGCGCCAGAACAGTTACGCAAGCTATGTCACTGACGCGCAGGGGCAGGAACGATGTGATTTGTTTGCCCGGTTAGAGCATCCAGCGGACCTGGAACCCTTATGGAAACACTTAGGCTTTCAGCTAAGTATTCCGCGTGTAAATACATCCAAGCGGGACCTGGACTGGCGCATTTACTATGATGCGGAGACCTTTGAAATTGTGCAGGAAATCGCTGCTGATGATATCGCACGTTTCGGCTATCAGACAACGCTGTGATGTGGCGCACCCCCGGATAGGGATGCGCCGAAGGGTTTAAGCGGCCTTCGCAGCAGTGCCGAAACGCTTGTAAAAGTCCTGACCTTTGTCAGCCATCTCGCGCAGCAGGTCAGGTGTTTTAAACCGCTCACCAAACTGTTCGGTCAGTTGATCACAGCGCTCGGCGGCATAAGGCGCACCGATGATATCGAGCCAGCTAAACGGGCCGCCGGACCAAGGGGCAAAGCCCCAGCCGAGGATCGCGCCGACATCGCCTTCACGGATGTCTTCCAGCACGCCTTCTTCCAGCGCGCGGACGGCTTCCAGTGTTTGGGCAAACAGCAGGCGGTGCTGGACGGTGGTCAGATCAGGCTGGTCATCAGCCACAGGGTATTGCGCGGCGAGGCCGTCCCACAAACCCTGACGCTTGCCCTTTTCGTCATAGCTATAGAAGCCCGCGTTTGATTTGCGTCCCAAACGTTCCTGATCGAACATCCAGAACAGCACCTCGTCCACCTCGCCGTCAGGGTATGCATCGCCCATCGCGGCCTTCGTCGCCTTGGCAATCTTCACACCCAGATCGACAGAGGTTTCATCGACCAATTGCAGCGGGCCTAGTGGCATACCAACTAGCTTGGCCGCGTTTTCGATCAGCGCGGGTTCCACCCCTTCCTTCACCATACGAATGCCTTCGTTGATGTAGGGGATGATGCAGCGGTTGGCGTAGAAGAAGCGTTCGTCGTTCACGACAATCGGTGTCTTCTTGATCTGGCGGACATAGTCGAGCGCTTTGGCGACGGCCATATCGCCAGTCTCTTTGCCCTTGATGATTTCGACCAGCAGCATCTTATCGACAGGGCTGAAGAAGTGGATGCCGATGAACTTTTCCGCATCGTTGGACGCCTTCGCCAGCTCTGTGATCGGTAGCGTCGATGTGTTGGTTGCAAAGATGCAATCGGGGCCGGTAACGGCTTGGACCTTGGCGGTCACGTCCGCTTTCACCCCCACATCCTCAAACACGGCCTCGACGATCAGGTCGCAACCCTTCAGCGCGTCATAGTCTGTAGTGGCGTTGATCAAGCTCAAGACAGCGTCTTTCTTTTCCTGCGTGACCTTCTTGCGCGCCATGCCTTTGTCGAGGTGGGCGGTGGTGTATGATTTGCCCTTATCAGCCGCCTCTTGCGTGCTGTCGATCAGGACAACCTCAATGCCCGCCAATGCGGAGACCAGCGAGATACCCGCACCCATCATGCCCGCGCCGATGACGCCGACCTTATTAACCTTTTGATCAGGGGCTTCGGGGCGGTTCGCGCCTTTTTCCAGCGCTTCTTTGTTGATGAAGAGGCTGCGGATCATGGCAGAGGATGAGGGGTTCATCAGCACGTTGGTGAACCAGCGCGCCTCAATCTTGATCGCAGTATCGAAGGGGACCAATGCGCCTTCATAGACGGCAGACAGCAGGGCCTTGGCCGCTGGGTAAACACCTTGGGTCTTGCCGTTGACCATCGCGGACGCACCAACGAAGGTCATGAAACCTGCGGGGTGGTAAGGCGCGCCACCGGGCATTTTATAGCCCTTTTCGTCCCATGGTTTGACGATTGATGGCTCGGATAGGACCCACGCTTTGGCCGCCGACAGCAGCTCATCGGCAGGGACCACTTCATCAACCACGCCAGCGGCCTTAGCCTTCTTCGGATCATTCAACTTGCCTTCCAGCAGCAGCGGAGATGCCCCCATCGCACCCAGTTTGCGGGACAGGCGTGTCGTCCCACCAGCGCCGGGGAAGATACCGACCAGAATTTCGGGCAGACCGATTTTGGCCTTTGGATTATCAGCCGCAAAAATGCGGTGGCAGGCGAGGGGGATTTCGAGGCCAATGCCTAGCGCTGTGCCGGGCAGGGCGCAGGCAATCGGCTTGCCGCCTTTGTTGGTTTTCGGGTCCATGCCCGCGCGCTCAATCTTGCGCAGCACGGCGTGCATATCCATGACACCTTCAAACAAGCCGCGAGCGGGATCATCGCCTGCGCTGTCTTTCATCTTGGCAATGATGTTCAGGTCCATACCACCGGCGAAGGACCCTTCCTTGCCGGATGTGATGATCACACCCTTGATGCCATCATCGGCCAATGCCTGATCCACCAGCGCGTCCAGATCAAGGAAGCCTTGCTGGTTCATCACATTCATGGATTTGCCAACTGTGTCCCAGACGATTGTGGCGACGCCGTCGGCGTCCGTGCTCATTGTAAAATCGGTCATATCTTTCGTTCCTTTGTGGTCTTG
>JBCAZI010000085.1:0-11880 GCA_038533095.1 Pseudomonadota bacterium | reverse complement strand
GCCATTCAAGAAGAACCAGAGCCTGAATACACAAAACAGCCCGCCGTCGCGGCAGCAGGGGGTGGCACACGCGCGCAAGCCGCCGAGGATATGTGGCAGGATTTCTAAGTGAAGCAGACTTGCCCACAAGGTCATGCGCCTGCGCATAAAACGCAGTGGGCGCAGCGTTACGTAGCATTTTTTGTAAGTTTGGCTCCGACGGTAGGGATCGAACCTACGACCAATTGATTAACAGTCAACTGCTCTACCGCTGAGCTACGTCGGAACACTCGGGCCCATATAGCAATGCGATTCCATGAGGTCCAGAGGGATTTGTTCGCTTTATGCGAAAGTTTTCCGCGCCTGTGCTGTGATTAGGATTTGGCAAAGCTGGCGTTGGTGGAAAGGGCGGGGTGGGCTGTCACTTCGCCCCTTTCATGCAAGTCCACAAGGTGGGCAAAGACGTTGCGCGCCGCAGCCGGGCGCAAGGCGGGGGCCAGATCCTGGTAAACCTGCGCGGTGATCTCCGGCACGTCCAAAGGTTGGTGTGAGAGGACCGACAGAATTTGCGCTTCGCGGGCCAGCCGATGCTCGACCAGCCAGGCAAGGCGGCCCTTAGGATCATGGATCGGCGCGCCATGACCGGGGTAATAGATCGCGGCCTCATATGTCCCAAGGCGGGCGCAAGAAGCCATGAAATCGGTCAAATCTCCATCGGGTGGCGACACGAGGGAACTGGCCCAACCCATGACGTGATCACCGGTAAAAATGGTATCGCGCCAGGCAAAGCACAGGTGATTGCCGATATGTCCGGGTGTATGGATCGCTGTGATCTCACCCCAGTCGCCTGTCAGCACCTGACCATTGGAAAGCGTCACATCTGGCTTGAAATGCCGGTCAATCCCTTCACCGCCACCGGCTAGACCGTCCTGTGCCAACTGTGTCATCACCGTACTGCGGCCCGCGTTGCTGTCGCCAAAAGCATAGATTGGCGCCCCGGTTTGCGCGGCCAAGGGTGCGGCCAGAGGCGAATGATCGAGATGACTATGGGTCAGCAAAATATGCGACACATTGCGCCCATCGATGGCAGCTACAAGCGCCTGCAGATGCGCCGCATCATCCGGGCCGGGGTCAATCACGGCGAGGTTTTCGTTGCCCAGCAGGTAAGTATTGGTGCCCAGATATGTCATCGGCGACGGGTTTGGGGCCAAGACCAGTGCCAGATCAGGTGCCAGCGCCAACGGGCGACCGGCGATGGGCGCAAAGTCAGTGCTCACAAGCGCTTTCCGTTTGCGGATAAGGCGGCTAGCTTGGCACCATGTTCTTTGGATGGCTCAAGAAATACATGCCGCGCGGGATTTATGCCCGCGCCGCGCTCATTCTGGTTCTGCCGATTTTGCTGTTGCAATTGCTTGTCTCGGTTGTGTTCATTCAGCGCCATTTTGAAGGTGTGACGCGGCTGATGACAAGTGCCGTCAACATTGAGCTGCGGTTTTTGGTCGATACGGCGAATGCGCAACCTGGTCTGGCGTCCGCAGTTGCGGCGGTCGATGAAATTGATGAACCGCTGCAAATCACAACGGTTCTGCCAGCGGATGATATGGTTGCGCAGGATGTCTTGCCCATCGCTGATCTGACCGGGCAAACCGTTATCGAAACACTGCGTGCAGGCGTTGCAGATGTCTTGGCCGTATCGCTCGCGGATCGGCGCTGGGTTGTGGTTTGGGCAGAGACGCGGCACGGCCCGATGAAGATCGAACTCAGGCGCAGGCGCGTGTCAGCCTCGAACCCCCATCAGCTGATCGTCATCATGGTCGTGCTGGGTGCCTTGATGACGGCGATTGCCTACGTGTTTCTGCGCAATCAGTTGCGCCCGATCAAACGTATGGCGCGCGCGGCGGCTGACTACGGCAAAGGACGCATTACCCCCTTCACCCCCACCGGGGCGGTCGAGGTGCGGGCGGCTGGTATGGCCTTCCTCGATATGCGCAACAGGTTAGAGCGTCAGACCCAAAGCCGCACATTGATGTTATCCGGGGTCAGCCATGATCTGCGCACCCCACTGACGCGCATGCGTTTGGGCTTGTCCCTATTGGACCCCAAAGATGCAGCACCGTTGGAACACGACGTGGATGATATGGAACGTTTGCTTGACGCGTTTCTGGATTTCGCAAGGTCGGATGCTGGCGACAGTCTGGAACCGGCCTTACCGTCCGCGATCGTGCAAGAGGTTCTGGCCGATGCCAAGCGGATGAGCCAAGCGGTGACCATGGGCAGGGTTGAGGGCGGAGATGAAAAGGTCAGCCTGCGGCCCTTGGCGATCCGCCGTGCCTTGGAGAACCTGATCGGCAATGCGCTGCGCTATGGCAATAAGGCCATGGTCGGCGTTAGTGTCACCGACAGGGCAGTCCGGTTTTGGGTCGAAGATGATGGGCCGGGTATTCCGCCAGATAGACGCGATGAGGCGCTGAGCCCCTTTGTGCGGCTTGACCCTGCGCGTAACCAGGACAAGGGCAGCGGTGTCGGTCTTGGGCTTGCCATTGTGGCCGATATCGCCCGCAGCCACGGCGGTGTACTGCGATTGGGCGAAAGCGAAACACTGGGCGGGTTGAAAGCGGAACTCGTCGTAGCGCGCTGACCTTAGCTGAGGTTCTTGCGCTTGATGTAGTTATGGAAAGCGGCAAGCGCTGCCTCATCCGGCGGATGCCCCAAAAAGCCGTGCATATAAGGCCCGACCCGTGACAGGCGCAGATCCATCGGTTCTGATACTTTTAGCGCGTGATAGCCCAATTGCATAAAATATAGGATCCGCCCGCGTGCATCGGCGTCAACCGGATCATACCCATGGCGTTCGTACATCGCCCGGATGGCATCGATCCGTTCTGCGTCCGCGGCGTCAATCCTGGCCCTGAGCCGCGCATCACGGCGGGCCCATTCGCGCACGGCAAAATCCAAACCAGTGTCAAAGTTTTCGGGGTCTACGAAACACTCAAAGAAACTGCACAGGGCCGCCGTGATATTTGGTACATCCCGCGCGCAATGGGCCACAATGCGGGCCGTATTGCGGGCAGCCCATTCATCCAGCAAGGCAGCCAACAAGTCTTTGCGGTTTTCAAAATACCAGTAGAAGCTGGAGCGTGACACACCCAACTGGGCGGCCATTTTCAGGATTTTAACCTCTCCCACGCCATCATTGACCAATATATCGCGCGCGATGTTCAGCCAATCATTGCGCGTGACCTTGGTGTGTCCGGCAAGCGGTTCGACATCAGGGTTGTCCCGGTCGAGCAGGGGGGTATCACGGTCGTCCATCAGCTTTCTGGCGGGGCACCACCCTCTGCTGTACGTTTGGCGATGAAACCCCGCAAGGCCGCCAAACGATCCGGATCACTTGGTGGGCGCGCGTCTTCTTCCAGAATGCGTGACCAGACGGCCGTGGCGCGGGCCGACGTATTGACACTGCCGCGCTCCGTCCATTTGCCGAAATTGCTGTAGTCATGCACGATCGGTTCATAGAATTCGGTATTGTAGCGCGCCATGGTCTGCGTTGTGGCAAAGAAATGTCCGCTTGGATCGACCTCAGCCATTGCATCGAAGCCGATCTCATCGGCCCCGGCTGCTGCACCCGCGCAAAGCTCTGCCACCATATTCAGCACCTCGACGTCGCAGATCAGCTTTTCGTACGACACCGATAACCCACCTTCCAACCAGCCAGCAGAATGGATGATGACCGACGCCCCGGCCATTAGGCAGCCCCAGAGCCCGAATTGGTTTTCGTTGGCCGCTTGCACATCGTTGAGGTTGGAGGCCGACCCGGCCGCGCTGCGCCACGGTAGGCCAAGGAACCGCGCCATTTGTCCGGCCGCGAGTGAGGCCTGGAAGTGGGCAGGGGTGCCGAAGGCGGGTGCGCCTGATTTCATGTCGACGTTGGAGGTGAAGGTGCCATAGCAGACCGGCGCGCCGGGGTTTACCAATTGGGTGAGCGTCAGGGCGGCGAGTACCTCTGTATGGCTCAGGGTGATCGACCCGGCGACCGTGATCGGGGCCATCGCGCCCATCAGTGTGAAAGGAGTAATGATCGACAGCTGCCGCGCGCGGGCGAAATCGATCAACCCTTGTGCCATCGGGATGTCGAGCGTGCGCGGGCTATTGGTGTTGATGATCGTGTAGCAATGGGGATTTGCGGCGAAAGCCTCGTCCGATAAGCCGCGGAAATTCTGCAGCATTTCAAAGCTGTCCATAGCCTGCGATGTACCGCGCGAAAAGAAAAACGGGAATTTATCGGTCAGCGTCAGTTGTGCCTCGACCGTGAAGTAGTGGCGCAGATGGGTGGGGATATCTTGCGGTTCGACGAGGGGCGAGACCATTTGGAAGACGTCAAAGTGATGGGTGAGTTGAATAAGTTCGCGAAAATCCTGACCTGATCCCGCTCGCCGCCCACGTTTGAGATCGGTACAATTCGGTGCGCCCGCACCGGGCTGAAAGGTGAGCGCACCCAGTTCCATCGTGAAGTCGCAATGCGGCCCACCTGCCTTGCAATCGAAAGACTTTGGTGCGGATGCGATCGCTGCTTCCACCATATCGCGCCCGATGTAGACCATCTCATCTTCGACCCGCGCGCCTGCCTTGGCAAAGATATCGCGCGCTTCGGGAAGCAATACCTTGAAGCCCAGCTCTTCCAGCGCTCGCAAAGCCGTCTGATGCATGTTCGCGATCTCATCGGCTGAGAACACATCCATTGTCGGGAAGGGGTTGCGCAATTGCCGATAGTTTACATTGCGCGACACGCCGGGCGCGTTGCCGCGCCCACGCCGTCCTTTCCGCTGTCCGGGCTCTGCCATGGTTAACCGCGCATTGCTTGACCCTTGGGGTCATAGGGAGATGGGGCGATGACGGTGCATTGGCGTTCCACGCCGACGATATGCACGCTCAGTTCGGTACCTTCGGCGGCCAGATCACTGTCGACCATCGCCATAGCCAGCGACATATCCGTCGTGTGCCCGTAACCGCCAGAGGTGACAAAGCCCACGCGCTTGCCGTCTTTCCAGATCGGCTCATACCCGCTGGCATCTGCATCCTCGGCCTGCACATGCAACGTGACAAGCCGTTGCGCCGGGCCGTTGCCATCGCGTTCCTGCTGGGCTGCCGCCTTGCCGACAAAGTCGCCCTTGTCCCAAGCGATCCAACGGTCCATACCAGTTTGCGCGGCCGTATAGGCTTGGGTGAATTCCGCGCTCCAGATGCCGAAGCTTTTTTCCAATCGCAGTGACAGAAGTGCATTGAAGCCGTATTCGGCGATGCCAAGGTCAGCCCCCGCCTCGAGTAGCAGCTTGCGCAATGCGATATGTTCAACGGCCGGGCAGTGGATTTCGTAGCCCAATTCACCCGCAACCGACAGTCGCCCGATCTTGACCCGGTGCAGGCCCAGATCGAACGCCCCGCAGCCCATGAAGGGCAGGGCGCTGATATCCTGATGCATCAGCTTTTCCAGCACCTTGCGGCTGTTGGGCCCAGAGAGCGAGAAACCGACCGTTTTGTCGGAGATATCGGTGACGGTGACATCCTCGCCCATATAGTCGTGGAACCAGCGCATGTGCCAGTCGCGCAGATAGTAGGACCCCATGATCCAATAGGTGCCGTCACCCCAGTTGAACACGGTCAGGTCACCTTTCATGCGCCCCTCGGGCGAAAGCATCGGGGCCAGTTTCGCGCGGCCCGGTGCGGGCAATTTGGAGGCCATGATGTGGTCAAGCCAGGCTTCCGCACCCGCGCCAGCCACCTCGAACCGTGAGAAGCCAGAGATATCTATGAGGCCAACATTGTCGCGGACGTTCTTGCATTCTGCTGCCACGATCTCATGCGCGTTGGAGCGTTTAAGAGAGGGCCTCTCCTCAAAGTCAGGTGAGGGCGCGAAATAGAGCGGCACTTCCAGCCCCCAGATTGCACCCCATTGGCAGCCTGCGGCTGTCATGTCGGAATAGGCCGGGGCCATCTTCATCGGGCGGCCTGCAGGCAGCTGTTCGTTGGGGTAGGTCATCACAAAACGGCGGGTGTAGAACTGGCCGGTCGTTTCCTTGATGAACTGTTTGTTCTCCGCAAAATCGCCATAGCGGGCGACATCCATGCCAAACACATCCGCCTCTGGCTCACCATGGATCATCCATTCGGCCAGCGATTTGCCGACACCACCCCCCTGAAGGAACCCTGCCATCACAGCACAAGCGCACCAATAACTGGGCTTGCCACGGACGGGTCCAACAAGCGGGTTGCCATCCGGTGAGAAGGTGAAAGCGCCATTGACCCAGGTTTTCACACCAACCTCTTGCAGGGCAGGGTACCGTTCAAATCCAAGGATCAGTTCCTTTTCAATCCGGTCGGGGTCTTCCTGTTGCAGCTCAAACCCGTAATCCCAGGGCGCGCCATCCATGTTCCAATGTTGGTGATCAACCTCGTAGATGCCCAGCAGGATGCCTTTCTGGTCCTGCCGCATGTAGGTAAACCCTTCGAGATCTACGGTCATGGGGACTTCAAAATCCAGCTCTTCCAGTTCCGGGATGGTGTCAGAGATCAGGTAATGGTGGTTGAGCGGCGAAACGGGTAGTTCAATGCCCGCCATACGCCCCACCTGCTTGGCCCAAAGGCCTGCGGCGTTGACCACATGTTCGGTGTGGATTGTGCCTTTCTCGGTCACTACTTCCCAGCCGTCCTTTGTCTGATTCAGCTCCAGAACGCGGTTATGTTCAATGACCTCTGCGCCGTGCTTCTTTGCGGCCCCGGCATAGGCATGCACAGTGCCCGTGGTGTCGATATAGCCTTCACGGTCGGCCCACATGCCGCCCAAGATGCCGTCAGTCGACATGATCGGACACAGTTCTTTCGCCTCAGCCGGGGTGATCAGGCGGCAATCCTCGATCCCGATGGATTGGAAGGTGCGATAGGCCGATTGCAGCCATTCCCAACGGTCCGGCGTTCCGGCCAGCGTTATGCCACCCGTCATATGCAGGCCGATGTTCTGGCCCGATTCCTTTTCAATCTCGCTCAGCAGATCGATGGTATAGGCCTGCAGTCCTGCGATATTGGGGTCCGCATTCAGCGCATGGATGCCGCCCGCGGCATGCCAGCTGGAGCCCGCGGTGAGAACCGAGCGCTCGATCAAACAGACGTCTTTCCAGCCAAACTTTGCTAAATGGTAAAGAACGGATGTGCCAACAACACCGCCGCCAATGACCACGGCCTGATAGTGAGATTTCATGAAAAGACCCTCCGCCTGGATCCGCGCAGCAAAGCCGCACCGATTGTTCTATACATACCTGTACAGAACCTTGCATCAGTTTGGACAGCTGTGTCTAGAAAAATCCAGACTGGCTAGGGGTTAGATGCGATGGGGCGTAGCTTGAGCATATCGCGCACCTGAGCGGGTGTTGCGACAGGCCGTTCATAGCGCTCGCAAATTGCGGTCACACGCGCCACCAATGCGGCATTTGATGGCGCAAGTGTTTCGCGGTCCAGTCTGATGTTATCTTCCAATCCGGTGCGCGCGTGCCCACCTGCGGCAATGGCCCATTCGTTCAATACTATCTGGTTGGCACCGATACCCGCAGCACACCACTCGCTTTGCGGCGACAGGCGTTTGATGGTTTCGACATAGAAATCGAAGGTCGGTTTATCGGCAGGCATGGCGTTCTGAACACCCATGACAAATTGAATGTAGGGGGTATCGGCAATTTTGCCTGCCTTCCACATTCTGACCGCCTGATGGATATGTGACAGATCAAAGGCCTCAATCTCTGGTTTGATGTCATATGTTTGCATTTGGGTGGCGAGCCAATCGACCAGGTCGGGTGGGTTTTCATAGACGCGGGCAGGGAAGTTGTTCGACCCCACAGACAGTGATGCCATGTCTGGGCGCAGCGGCAGCATGCCGCCACGCGCGCGCCCGGCACCAGATCGTCCGCCGGTCGAAAACTGAATGATCATACCGGGGCAGTGTCGCATTACCCCTTCTTGCAGGCGCGCAAACCGGTCTGGGTCAGAGGATGGGCTTTCATCATCATCACGTACATGGGCGTGCACGATTGCAGCACCTGCCTCGAAAGCGGCGTGGGTGCTTTCAATCTGTTCGGTTACGCTGATTGGCACAGCCGGATTGTCGGCCTTGCGCGGGACTGACCCGGTGATGGCGACACAGATGATACAAGGTTTCATGGTCTGACCACCGCATCAATTGGACTGAGGGCGGTAGTATCAGATGGGTAAGGTCGCAACAACGCTGAGTATCCCCTTGACGCCGCCGTTGCACCGACGGGCCGACTCACTGGTGCGAAATCCGTTAAGTTTTCATTCGCATCTTGGCGGCAAATGTGTCCACGTACTGGTGAATAGCGCGAGATCGCTGCCCGTGGCTTGGGCGCTGGCGCCTCAATCTACCTCGTCCCGGCCAAGGGTCGATCAGAAGAAGCGCTATAAAATCAAAGGTGTAGCCTAGGGTTTCGGGGTTTGCCACCGCTCAAACCCAAGCGCGTTAACCCCTTTAGCTATAGCCCGACGCCAAGAAATGCCTTAGAAAGAAACAATATTTGGACACAATTTTCGCCAATTTGCCCGCTTTGTTTCCACATGCAAAGGAACCGGGCCAGTAGTACCGATTTCTAACTGATTTAATTGGGTCGTGGGTAGCGGGCCATTCACACTAGTAAGTAGGTAGGAGAGAAAACAGTGGCGTTCAATCTCATGAAACAACTGAAGACATCGGCAGCGGCTTTGGCGCTTGCTTCCGGTCTTGCAGTGCCAACCGCAGGTTTGGCACAGGAAATCACCCTTAGATCAACAGACGGCACGATCAACGTGTCTGGTGAGTTCATCGACTTCCGCGATGACACTTACATCGTACGCACAGCATTGGGCGAGTTGCGGATCGCGGCCAGCAGCATGGTCTGCGACGGCGCTGCATGCCCAACTTTCGATGATGTCACCGCAGACGTGACAATTGTCGGGTCTGACTCAATCGGCCAAGGTATGATGCCTTTGTTGATGACTGGTTTTGCTGCAGCACTTGACGCTGACGCCGAGCTGACAAACGCATCCGCCGGTGAAACAGTTGCGACACTGATTGACGACGGTGGTTTTGGCGATGAAATCGGTGCTTATCTGGTTTCAACAACCAATGACACCAACGCGTTTGAGGCGCTGTTGGCCCGTGAAGCAAACATCGGCATGTCATCACGCCGCATCACAGTTGATGAGGCCCGCGCACTGCGTGCTGATGGCGCTGGCAGCATGGTCAGCCCGAACCAAGAGCACATTATCGCTGTTGATAGTATGGTTGTCGTGACACATGCCGACAACCCGGTCAGCCAGCTTGATAAAGAGCAACTGGCAGGCATCTTTTCTGGTCAGATCACAAACTGGTCCCAGCTTGGTGGTGAAGACCGCCCGATCAACGTGATCTCGCAGGAGGCCGGTTCCGCCAGCTTTGAATACTTCATGGACTTCCTATACGGCGAAGAACGCCCTGCGTTCCGCCCACAGGGTATCGCACCTGATGATCAGGTCTTGTCCAACGTGCTGTTCCACGATCGTAACGCCATCGGCTATCTTGGTTTTGCGTTCCAGCGTGGGGCGAAGCCTTTGACGCTGATCAATGAATGCGGGATCGCAACGACACCAGATGCCTTCTCGGCCAAGACCGAGGAATATACGCTGAGCCGTCGTATGTATCTGTACAACCGTTCCGATAACCTGAACGCGTCTACACAGCAGTTCCTTGACTTTGTTGTTTCTGCTGAAGCAGATGCCGTGATCGGCAAATCTGGCTTCATCGACCTGGGCATCCTGCGCCGCAGCCAGACTGAGGGCGACGCACGTCGCGCCGCACTGATCGCAGAAATGCAGCGCTATGACGTTGGTTTCGAAGGCGAGCTGATGGGCGATATGCTGGCCCAGATGGATGAAAACGATCGTCTGTCCACGACCTTCCGCTTCCGCACTGGTTCTTCCAAGCTGGATGAACGTGGTCGTTTGGATATGCAGCGTCTGATCTCTTATCTTGAGCGTGCACCTGAAGGGACTGAAGTCACATTCGTTGGTTTCACCGATGATGTGGGTGCCTTTGACGCCAACCAGCGTCTGGCTGAACAGCGCGCCGCTGCTGTTATGGACGAAATGCGCGCCATCACAGGTGGTTCGCTGACCAACGTGACGATGTCGACAGCTGGCTATGGTGAAATTGCACCATCAGCCTGCAACATCTCTGATCGTGGCCGTGGCATTAACCGCCGCGTTGAGGTTTGGATCTCCAAATCCGTGGAAAGCTAAGATCAATGGCGATACGTGTTTGTGAACACGTATCGCCGCCCCCTAAACGAAACTGGACTGTCAAACTGTGAAGCTGCTGGCCTGCAAGGCCGTGTTTTTTAGCGCCGTTGCGTAACCTGAACTTGCATCAGTGACTTCAATCCGGCCCGTAGTTGTTATTCGTGTTCTCCCCCGCGTCTTATTGTATTTTGTTAGTTTTCCGCGCTTCGCTTGACGTCCTTAAAACTTTGAAAACTGGTTTCGTCCTAATTGGTATGATCGGCCCCAGACAGTGTTATTGTCGTATCCTCGATCAACAGGTGCATGGCACCGGCCAAGATATGGGCTAGCCGCGTAACGCATAATAGGACTCATGGCATGACATCCGTAACGACGACCCCCGCAAAATCCTCCCGTCGCGCTGCCAAGGCTGCAGGCATTCTTTCGAAATCATTCTGTGCTGCGCTGGCAGTGGTATCTGTCCCGCAACTGGGCGTGTTCAGCGCTGACACCGCCAATGCACAGTCGATTGACCGTGAACTTTACACTGGCGGCAAAGCACGGGTCAGCCGCTCTGCCAGCCTGCGGTCTTTGACGGAGGCCGTGACCTCGGCCAGCTGCCGCGTGAATGGTGGTATCGGTGTTGCGCAGGCGCAGGCCGAATTGGCAAGCGATCGCGCTGATTTTGACCGCATTATTGACGGCCTTGTAAATGGGAACCCCGCATTGGGCATGCCCGGCGCCGAAGATCGGGCGCGCACATTGACCGCCTTGAATGAAACCGCGGCCCTGTGGGAGCCGATTGATGCTGCCGCCGCCAATCTGGCGTCTGGCGCGGCCTCATCTGGTGATGCAGAGGTGATTGTGGGCGGCTACGCGGCCCTGTTTGACCAAACTGAACAACTGGCCTCTGTCATCTCGGGCCAGTATTCTGATCCGCAACAGCTGTTGCAAAGCGATGCGACGGTCCTGAACTTTGCGATCCGGCAGCGTGCGTTGGCCTACCGCATGACGCGCCAAATGTGCGAACTTGCGACGGGCTCAGGTCAGGACACCACGCAAGCTAGCCTGCAAGAAACAGTTGACCTGTTTCAGCAGACCTTGATTGCGCTGCGTGACGGGTTTGCTGCGGCTGGGATCAACCCACCACCGACAGATGCTGTCCGCGACAGCCTCAACAGCACCTTCGAGGTTTGGCAGGCAGAGCGCAGCATTTTTGATGCAGCCATCGCGGGTCAAACACCCACGGCTGAAATGGTGAATGCAGCGGCCGATCTGTCACAGACCTTATCTGTTGCGATGAATAACACCATCACACTCTACCTGATCGCGACCCCAGGTCAGGATGGCGTTTACCGTGTACCACTGGAGGCTTACGCCCGCGATGAATTGGCAAGTTGGTTGACCAATCCGGCCCTGATCGATGCGATCAAAGAACAAAACGTCAAACATGACGGCCTGTCCGAGGATGAGGTGATCGCCCTTGACCAACAATGGCGCGCCGAAGCTGGTGAAGGCGGCGGGCCGCTGATTGAAAAACTACTCACAGCTTCTGTCTCAGACTGGCTACTGAACAAACAGGTCGAAACCGGTGGTTTCGTGACCGAG
>JBCAZI010000084.1:0-12100 GCA_038533095.1 Pseudomonadota bacterium | reverse complement strand
TCATGGTCGCGCGCGATGATCTGGGTGAATGGCCTGAACCCGGCACCAGAACTTATGAGAGCCGTCTTTTGTCAAACATCGTGCTGATGGGCATGGGCGAGCCGCTTTATAACTTCGAGAATGTGCGCGACGCGATGAAGATCGCAATGGACCCCGAGGGGATTGCCCTGTCGCGCCGCCGGATTACCCTGTCGACCTCTGGTGTAGTGCCAGAGATTGCACGCACCGCGCAAGAAATCGGGTGCCAATTGGCCGTATCCTTCCATGCCACCACGGATGCGGTGCGCGACCGCCTTGTCCCGATCAATAAACGCTGGCCGATTGCTGACCTCTTGGATGCGCTGCGCGCGTATCCGAAAGTGTCCAACTCGGAGCGCATCACCTTTGAATATGTGATGCTGGACGGCGTGAACGACAGCGACGCGGATGCGCACCGCCTGATCAAGCTGATCAAGGGCATTCCCGCCAAGATCAACCTGATCCCCTTCAACGAATGGCCCGGCGCGCCCTATAAGCGGTCATCAAACAACCGCATCCGCAAGTTTGCCGATATTATCTATGAGGCGGGCTATGCCTCACCCGTGCGCAAACCGCGGGGCGAGGATATTATGGCGGCCTGTGGCCAGCTGAAATCCGAGACCGAACGGGCGCGCAAATCGAAAGCGCAGATCGCGCAAGAAGCCGGGCTTTAGCGGCGTACGCCTTTGCAAAGGCACTGACCTTAGCTCCAGCGATAGCCGCCTGATGGGGCGGATCAAGGCACCCTTCCCAGGGCACCGGTGCCTGTGCCGCAAAGCAATGACCTAGAAAATCTCTTCCAATTTTTCCGCAATCGTCTTTGGCGGCAAGCGCATATCAATCCGCGCGTACACATCTTTTGGCGGTTCCAATGTGGCGAATTGGCTGCGGACAAGTGAGACCGGCATGAAGTGGCCGGAACGCTGGGTGACGCGCGACACGATCAGATCCTGCGGGGCGTCCAGATAGACCACCCGCAGATCGCCAATAGCGCTACGCAGGTGATCGCGATAGGCCTTGCGCAAAGCCGAACATGCAAAGATCGTCAACTCATACCGACGTTCCGAATTCACTGCCGCTGCAAGACGGTCCAGCCACGGCCAGCGCATGGCATCCGTCAGCGGTTTACCAGACCGCATATGGGCGACGTTTTCTGGCGGATGAAAATCATCCCCGTCCAGAAAGGTGCCACCACAGATATGGGCAATCTTCTTTCCGACCGTGGTTTTCCCACAGCCGGACACGCCCATCACCATCACAGCATCAAACATGCTAGCGCCCAGGAATCACGCCCCGCTTTTCGCCTTTGCCTTCCCAATTTTCCAATGCCGCGATTGCGTCTTCGGCGCTTTCAACAAAGCGGAAGAGTTTCAGATCATCGGCAGAAATCGTGCCTGCATCTGCCAGCGCATCCCAGTTGATGATCTTTTCCCAAAAGCTTTTGCCGAATAGCAAAAACGGCACCTGCTCCATCCGTCCGGTCTGGATCAGGGTGAGCGCCTCAAATGTCTCATCCAGCGTGCCAAAGCCACCCGGGAACACGCAGACGGCAGAGGCGCGCATCAGGAAATGCATCTTGCGGATCGCGAAATAGTGGAAGTTGAAACACAGCTCTGGCGTCACATAGGGGTTTGGCGCTTGTTCATGCGGCAGCACGATGTTCAAGCCAATCGACCGACCGCCTGCTTCCTCTGCGCCGCGGTTGCCGGCCTCCATCACACCCGGTCCGCCGCCAGTGACGATGACATCATCAGTGCCCCCCGAAGCCATTGATTTTTCGGTCATCATTTTGGCAAAGCGCCGCGCCTCGTCATAATATTTCGAAAGATCAGCCAAGGTCTGGGTGCGGGCTGTCTCTTTCTTGGCAGGCTCAGGTATCCGCGCGCCGCCAAACAGCACGATGGTCGAATTCACATTCGCCTCGTTCATCAACATTTCGGGCTTAAGCAGTTCCAGCTGCAATCGCACAGGCCGCAGTTCTTCACGGCACATGAAATCCGCATCCGCAAAGGCCAATGCATAAGACGGCGCGCGCGTTTGTGGCGTATCAGGGATATGGCTGGCCGCCTCGCGGTCCTGATGGCTGTCGCGGAACGGGTGGTGACGGTTGTCTTTCATAAAATCAGTATCCTGCCTTGTTTGCGGCCAAGCTTGCCTGACCTTGCCCAAGATGCAATGCAAATACGCAGAAACGTGAGAGGATCTGCCATGCTGTTGAACACCCCAATTTGCAATTTCGGAGCACTGGCGCCCGATTTTTCACTCGCGACCCCGGATGGGGTGACACATTCCAAAGACAGTCTGATGGGTGAGAACGGGTTGCTGGTCGCCTTCATTTGCAACCATTGCCCCTATGTCATCGCCATCATCGACAGGCTTGTCGCCGACATCAAAACCTTACAAGCCGAAGGCATTGGTGTGGCCTGCATCATGTCCAACAATTGGGCGGACTATCCCGCAGACAGCCCTGAGAATATGATGCGCTTTGCCGCAAACCACGGTCTGACCGCCCCCTATCTTGTCGATGCGGATCAGTCGGTTGGACAGGCTTATGGTGCTGTCTGCACGCCAGACTTCTTTGGATATAATGCGCAAGGCGGCCTGCAATATCGTGGCCGTCTGGATGATGCCGCCATGGGCGATCCGACCCATCGCGTGCCAGAGCTGATCAATGCCATGCGCCAAGTGGCTGAAACGGGCAAGGGCCCGCAGGATCAGACGCCATCTATGGGATGTTCGATTAAGTGGCGTTGATTGATCGGCCCTGCCCCGCTAGATAGCCCTGAAATGATCTGACCGGAGTACACCCCCATGTCCAATGCCGCCCTAGAGACCGCCATCGAAGCCGCGTGGGATGCCCGCGACACCATCAACACATCGACGCAAGGCGAGACTCGCGAGGCGATTGAAGACACGCTGAATGCGCTGGATAGCGGTAAGTTACGTGTGGCCGAAAAGCTGGATGATGGTAGCTGGCACGTGAACCAATGGGCCAAGAAAGCCGTTCTCTTGTCTTTCCGCCTGAACGATATGGAGCCGATTTCTGGCGGCAATGGCGGGTCCAGCTGGTGGGATAAGGTGCCATCCAAATTTGACGGCTGGGGCGAAAACCAGTGGCGCGACGCGGGGTTCCGCGCAGTGCCCGGCTCGATCGTGCGCCGCTCGGCCTATATCGCCAAGGACGTGGTGCTGATGCCAAGCTTCGTGAACCTTGGCGCCTATGTCGATGAAGGGTCCATGGTCGATGGCTGGGCCACCGTTGGGTCCTGCGCCCAGATCGGCAAGAACGTGCACTTGTCCGGTGGCGTTGGCATCGGAGGCGTGTTGGAACCAATGCAGGCCGGCCCTACGATTATCGAGGATAACTGCTTTATCGGTGCACGCTCTGAGGTTGTCGAAGGCTGCATCGTCCGCGAAGGCTCGGTCCTAGGCATGGGTGTCTTCATGGGCCAATCGACCAAGATCGTAGATCGCGAAACTGGCGAGGTGATGTATGGCGAAGTGCCCCCCTATTCGGTCGTTGTTGCAGGCTCTATGCCTTCCAAGAACAACATCAGCCTGTATTGCGCAGTCATCGTGAAGCGGGTGGATGAAAAGACCCGTTCGAAAACCGGCATCAACGACCTGCTGCGTGACTAAGTGATCATCAGCCGCATAGTCGCGCGCAAGCGCATCGCGGCGGGCATACGCCCGACTTTCAAGGCGGCTTGGTTGCCGGTGGCGGCGGACATTGTGATTATCGCCGTACTGCTGGCCTTGCTGTTCCTACCCGCCGTGACGCTGACCACTGTGATGAACCTGACTTTGTTCTGGCGCATCCTCGCACTGATGCTTTTGATCTACGCACCCTTGCAGATCGTCATCATTGTCTCGACCATCTGGGCGGTCCGGTCGCGCTGGGAAGAGAAAGAAACAAAATGACCAAAAAAGAAAGCCGCCAGCAGGTCTATACGCTTTTGGTCGAAGTGGGCCGGAACACAGGCGACGGCCTGCCGGAAGAGGCCACAGGTGCGGCGCTGATGTGCTACGCGAGCGGCGTGGATGAGGCCGAGGCGGTGCGCGAAACGGTGGCGATCCTGAAACAAGCCGACCTCGCGCCACTCGATGTGTCAGGCTATGGCACATTGGACGAACGGCTGGCAGAGGGCCATGATATCTCGGACGATGAAAAGGCGCTGATGGCCCGTGCACTGGCGGAAAACAGCGTAATCGTGGCGCAGATGACGCCGTTTTTTGACAAGGTCAGCTGATTGGCCTTGCCAATGTCCCCGATCCTTCAAACCGCCCTGCCCGACGCCCACGCTGGCAATCCCCGTCTGCCTGGAACCATGCCTTGCGACGCGGATGACTGGTTGCGCGTAGATGAAGCCTACGCCGCCCAAATGGCTTACCGCATACAGTTGTTGCGTGATCGCCCTGAGGCAGTGCTTTGCGAGGCGGGGGAGCCGGGGCGAGAGGTTTTGGAAGAAGCGCTGCGTATCCTGCCAAACCTCGGATTTGCTGTTTCGGAGACCGGCGTCACCTGCCCGGATGCGCGTGTGGTTGCGATTGATTGGCAGGCTCCGCTGCGGACCCTCGGCCATCTGGTCCAGGAGGACATCTGTATTCTTGAAAAACGTGGCGACGAACATGTGTTGACCGGCGCTGTCCTGTGCTTTCCCGCCAATTGGCGATTGGCCGAAAAGATCAATCGACCGCTGATCGGCATCCATGAACCCGTCCCTGAATATGACGACAATATCGCGCGCCGTGTACAACGGCTCTTTGACGGGGTGCGCGTGGGCAAACCGATGTGGCGGTTTAACAAACTCTCCTACAGCGATGCTGACCTGCATCAGCCCCATAAGAAGGTGGATGGCGATCAGACGCCCTTTGTCCGATCAGAGCGGCAATGCATCCTGCGCCTGCCCCGCACCGATGCCGTTGTTTTCACGATCCATACCTATGTGGTGCAAGCTCAAGGTTGTTGATAAGCCCGCGCCGCCCATGTCCGCAGAAGATGCGCATCATAAAGCGGCATCGGCATGACCTCATCCCCGATCACTGTCGTCGCAGGTGAAAGGTGGCGCACGTTGGGCACCCCTGTCATGCAGCGCGCGCCCACTTCCAACCCGCCGGTCACAACACAGGTTTTCACTGCCCCATCCGCGATCAGCTGTGTTGTCAGCGGATCAAAGGCGGACCCCGGCCCGGCACCCGCACAGTTGATCACAAAACCGGTGTCATGCGCGGTTATGTTGCCTGCTTTGTCGCGAGTGATAACGCGCGCACCGTGATCAGTATGTTCAATCTCAACCACGCCACCGCCCAAAGTGCGGCATTTGCCCAGCTTCATCAGGCGGTGGAAATCAAGGATCGTATCGCGGGTGCCGCCACGCAGCCAATGACGCAGGGTGCGGGGCACCAATCGCGCCTCATCCGCGTTGGGGACGAAATACTTGAGCCCATGTTCGATGAAATAGGCGCGAAAGCCAGCTCTGATCTCGCGCATCTCATCACCCTGCGCACGCGCCTTTTCCATCGCGGTCCAGACTTCATCGAGAAAGCTTTGCGCCGTGGCGTGGTTTCCCGTCAGTGCGGGTTTGGTCAGGTAGCGCGGCAGACGCGGCACCAAAGGGGGCGGCAGCCCGCCACTGGGTGAACAGGCCACGATATTCAGGTCATCATCCGGGATCAGTGATTGGCACAGGCGCAGCACGTCCAGCATGGTGGCATTGGCGCCAATACAGAAAATCTCGGCCTCTGCTTTGATGTGTTCTGCAATGCGGGCTTCTTGCCCGAACAGTGTTGGCGCGCTAAAGGGGCCATCATCGCCGGGAAAGCGTTGGGTTGCGGGCCCCCCGGGCGCGATGTCGATACTGTCAGCGTCCAGCAGATCACCACTGTCGGTTGTCAGTTGCATATGGGTTGCCAGCTGTGAAAGGCTGACCGCCTTGGCGTCATGCAGTGTGATCGTCACACCCCGTTTGCGCAAAGCGGCAAAGACACTGGCCATCTGTTCTTGCATGAAATTCCCGTAGAAGGCACGCGGGGCGTTCAGGCCATAGGTATCACCGCGGTCCAGCAGCGGCTGTGCTGCGGCCAGCCAATCCGGCTGCCTGCCTCGCATCGTGTCGCGCAGGCCTGCCCAATTCCGTTCCAACCAACGGGCAAAGGCCGGATCAATGTCATCGGCAGGAGAATTCAGCAGGTATGCATAACACCATGGATCAGCCGGATCTTGTGCCGCATAGGCGGCCCCGCGCCCCAATTGCGATGCGTTCTGCCCCAGCACGGTCAGGTGATCACCTGCTGCCAGATCGCAATGTTCCACAAAGGCGGCAGCTGTAATTCCATCGCCCACAACAACATGTCGGCGGCCCATGTCCAGGGATTGATTTGTAAAGTTCGACATCGCCGCTCAATTTAGTGTTGGTATTTGGCAAGTATAGCCCTTGGGATGCGTTTGCATCCCATTGGCCTTCCCGCTAGCCATATGCACAAAGGAGACCCCAATGCCAACCGATCCCGTTGCTTTAACCGCTGCCCTTGTCCGGTGTCCTTCGATTACCCCGGAAGAAGGTGGCGCGTTGGTGCTGTTGGAGGATGTGCTGACGAAAGGCGGGTTCACTTGCACGCGGGTGGATCGAGGTCAGGTTTCAAACCTCTATGCCCGTTGGGGGCGGCAGGGAGCGAACCGGACGTTCGGATTCAATGGCCACACCGATGTTGTGCCCTTGGGGGATGAAGCCGCCTGGACCATGCCACCCTTTGGTGCCGAGATTAAGGATGGTTTTCTTTATGGGCGCGGGTCCACGGACATGAAATCCGGTGTCGCGGCCTTTGCGGCAGCAGCGATCGATTTTGTCAAAGACACCCCCCCGGACGGCGCGGTTGTTCTGGCAATCACGGGCGATGAAGAAGGCGACGCCACAGATGGCACCACCGCCCTGCTGGACTGGATGACCGCCAACAATGAAGCGATGACTGTCTGCTTGGTCGGCGAGCCCACCTGCCCGGATGTGATGGGCGAGGCGATGAAGATCGGACGGCGCGGATCGATGACGGCTTTTTTCACGATCACAGGTGTGCAAGGCCATGCGGCCTATCCGCATCGCGCCAAAAACCCGATGCCAGCAATGGCACGGCTGATGGATGTGCTGTCTTCACGGGTGCTGGACGAAGGGACGGCGCATTTTGACCCGTCATCCTTGCAGGTGCTCACCATCGACACGGGCAATCCAGCAACAAACGTTATCCCGTCTCAAACCAAGGCAACTGTGAATATCCGCTTCAATGATACTCACAGCAGCTCGGACTTGGCCGCATGGATGCAAGATGAGGCCGACAAGGTCGCGGTCGCCTATGACGTGCAGGTAGAGATGCGGGTCAAGGTGTCTGGCGAGAGCTTTGTCACGCCACCCGGTGACCTCTCTGATCTTGTGGGCCGCGCGGTTGAGGCGGAAACCGGGATCAAGCCGGAGTTGTCAACAACAGGCGGCACATCGGATGCCCGCTTTGTCAAACATCACTGCCCCGTCGTTGAATTCGGGCTGATCGGCAAAACAATGCATCAGGTTGATGAACGCGTAGCGGTGGACCAAATCCATCAACTCAAGGCCATCTACAGCCACATTCTGACGGATTACTTCGCGACCTAAGCCGCATGCGCGCCCATGTATTGCGCGTTATTTGCAGGCGTGGTTTATCTGCCGGAAAGCGCTTAACCATATGGACACGCTACAAAACCTAACCGAACAAAGGCTTCTTTGATGAAATCCCTACTACCGATCACCCTGATCATGACAACCCTCTTGGCCTGTGCACCTGAGCGCCCACCTTTGCCCGCTTTGCCGGAAGGGGTTGAAACCACCCAATTCAATTTTGTCGACGATTCCTACCTGCGCGGCGTGCAAGGCAGCTACAATACAACACCGGCGGGCCGGCCCGCGGCAATCCTTGATGTCACCTACGACATGACCTGTATTGCCGATGGCGCGCAGTCACGCAAAACCCAAGCCGAGCGTATTCTGGACGAAAAATACATCGTCGCCCCGTTGTTCTTCGCAAACCCGCGTGAACGTGGTGCATGGCGGCGAGATGCCACGAACCTAGTCAAAGACACCGGCTGCATCATCAACGGTGTCAGCTATGAACGTCGCACGACGGACCGTTTGCAAACCGCGATGTGGGCCTTGCAAAACGGCGTGCCACCGGTGCGCTAAACCCGATTGGCGTGGGGGTGCGGGCGTGATAGGGCCTGATCATGACACGCATCCCTTCGAAATCTGAAATCCTTGCCTGGATTTCCGAGAACCCGACCAAAGCCGCCAAGCGCGATATCGCGAAAGCCTTTGGCATCAAAGGGGCCGCGCGCATTGACCTCAAACGCCTTCTGAAAGAACTGGAAAGCGAAGGCAAGCTGACCAAGCGGCGCAGTTCGTACCGCGATGCGGAAGAGCTGCCGCCTGTGGCTGTGCTAGAGGTTGTGGGTGCGGACGCCGACGGTGATCTTTTTGCACGCCCCTTGGAATGGAAGGGCGAAGGCGCAGAGCCGCGTATTCTGATGATGCTGCGCGCCAGTGATCCCGCACTTGGTGCGGGCGACCGTATCTTGGGCCGCCTGACCGTCGACAAAACCGAAGACCACAGCCACACCGCGCGGATGATCCGCAGGATCGGCACGAACCCTCAGCGTATTCTGGGGGTGTTCCGGCAGGCATCCGAAGGCGGGCGCGTTCTGCCGATTGATAAAGGATCTGACAAACAATGGACCGTCGCGGCGGGGGCCACGGGTGGCGCCAAAGATGGCGAATTGGTCGAGGCGGAACAGGCTGGGCCAAAGGGCCGCATGGGTTTGCCGAAAGCGCGTATCGTGGCCCGGCTGGGCGATCCATCGGAGCCGCGCGCGGTGTCGCTGATTGCGATCCACCAACATGGTATCCCTGATCATTTTCCAGATGAGGTTGTGGCCGAGGCGGACGCCGCGACACCTGCGGGCCTGAAAGGGCGTCGCGATTTGCGCGATCTGCCCTTGGTCACCATCGACCCCTGGGATGCACGCGATCATGATGATGCTTGCTTTGTTGAGGCGGACCCTGACCCCAAGAACGCAGACGGTTTCATCATTTGGGTCGCCATTGCAGATGTCGCGCATTACGTGACACCGGGGTCCGAGCTCGATCGCGAGGCACACAAGCGTGGTAATTCGACCTACTTCCCCGACCGCGTCGTGCCAATGCTGCCGGATCGGCTGTCTGGCGACTTATGTTCGCTGCACGAAGGGGTCGAACGCGCCTGTCTGGCCGTTGCGATGCGCATTGATGCAGCGGGAAACAAGATTGATCACACCTTCCATCGCGGACTAATGAAATCGGTCGCTTCACTGAACTATGAAGAGGTGCAGGCGGCGGTTGACGGGCAACCCAACGATAAAACCGCCCCGTTGATGGATGACATCATCACGCCGCTTTATGATGCCTTCGCCGCCTTGACGAAGGCACGCGCCCAGCGCCAACCGTTGGAACTGGACCTGCCGGAACGCCAGATCGTGCTGGATGACAATGGCAAGGTCTCCTCGGTCCAATATAAGGAACGGCTGGATGCGCACCGGTTGATTGAAGAGTTCATGGTGCTGGCCAATGTCGCCGCCGCCGAAACGCTCATCGCCAAGAAATCCCCCCTGCTGTTCCGGGTGCATGAGGAACCCAGCCCCGAAAAGCTGGAGGCGCTGCGCGAGGTTGCCACCGCCTCTGGCCTCGTCTTGGCCAAAGGGCAGGTGCTGAAAACCGCCCATCTAAACAAGCTGCTGAAGGGGGCCGCTGGCACCGAGAATGACGAGCTGATCAATATGGCCACCCTGCGGTCGATGACGCAGGCGTATTATTTCCCCGAAAACTTCGGGCATTTCGGGCTGGCCCTGCGGGCCTATGCGCATTTCACCTCGCCCATCAGGCGCTATGCAGACCTGATTGTGCACCGCGCGCTGATCGCATCACATGGTTGGGGCGATGATGGGCTGAGCGCGTGGGACGTGGAACACCTGACCGAAACCGCCAAGCAGATCAGCGATACCGAACGGCGCTCGATGACGGCTGAGCGCGATACTACCGACCGCTACCTTGCCGCCTTCCTGTCAGATCGCGTTGGTGCGGAACTGACCGGGCGGATCAGCGGCATCGCCAAATTCGGCGTCTTTGTGAAGCTGGATGAAACCGGGGCCGACGGGATGATCCCGATCCGCAGCTTGGGGCGCGAATACTTTCACTATGACGCGGACAGCCAAACGCTGATGGGATCAGACACCGGGCTGGTGATTGGGCTTGGCCAGCGCGTGACCGTCAAACTGGCCGAAGCCGCCCCGGTGACAGGCGGGCTGATCGTTGAACTACTGACGCTGGAAGACCGGGAGATGCCCAAAGGGCCATCGCGCGGGCGAGGGAAGCCACCAAGGCGCAAGATGGGGTCAGGGCGGAAGAAAGCGGCGAAAACGGCGCGGAAGGTGAAGCGGACGCGGAAGTGAGGGGCGGATGCCTAGTTTAGGTACAACCCTCCCGCATAGAGTGTTGCAAGAAGCAACTGATTCAATTGTTCTAAAAAACCATTAAGCAGCGAGAAACAAGACGTGACCGAGACTCTCACTATTGCAACAATCGCCGCGCTATTTGTGCTGTCTCTACTTTGTTTCAAAGCTTCAAGACTGATGGAAAATTGGACGCAGGATGTGCGCCCACCTCTTTTCTCGAAATTCTACGGCAGTTTGTTAGCCAGACTTGGTTTGCGTTACTTTGCGAGGCATTCAGCTATCATCACATGTTTGATTTGGGTGGCTTTCTCTGTCGAATTTTTTGTAGCTGCTCTAAATGTTATTCTCGTCAACTAAGCCTAACAGACCGCCTGCATCCGCCGTTGACGAAGGTCTTTTGAAAAAGCCCTCGACAAAGTGATGGCTCAACCCACCTCCCCATCACCCAAATGATACGTCAGCCCATGCCAGATCAGCAGCCGTAGCGGCTCTGGTCCGATGTCCTTGGCCTTGGCAAAGCCCCCCCCCAAACCTCGGCCACCCCAATCCGCTAGGTTGAGCCCGCTTTCGTTTTTGGCGTGATGCGGGATGGCTGGCCACTGCGCAGAATTTCTGCGACCTCCCCTGCCTCTGGCGTTTCGGCGTTGACCGGGAAAACACATTTGGGTCGCTGAAAGAATTACGCCACCCGACGGGAATAAAACGCTTTTTCAAACGTAGACTCGGTAGTTGACGCGATTTTGTTCACCCGATTGAGAGGCTTGGGTCATGCATTAAACGTCACAAAAAACGAGAAAAGTTATGGAATGAGTATGAATGAGACGACAGAGGCGGGCATCGCACCTTCGACATTACACAAGAGATTATTTGGCATTGGCGCCTTCTTCGCGATCTGGGTCGCTAATTTTTGCTATGTAGAGCACTGGCTTGGGTTTAACCCCGGGCTCCCTTTTGATGCCCCACCGCTGCATGAACGCACGATTGCCAGCCTTTATGTCTGCGGCGCGGTCATGATGTTTTTTGCAGCACGTGCACCGCGCATGTCGATGGTGCGTATTCCCACGGTCATCGCCGGGCTTTTCACATTCACATTACTGCTCGCGTCTTTGCTGAATTTGCACATGTTTGAATTCGGGATTCCTGATCAAAAGCCCGGGCCCTGGGGGATGGACTGGTTGCGCCCACGGTTCCAAGTCGATTGGTTCTGGTTCGCGCTTTACGGGCTCTGCCCCATTCTCGTTATACGACTGTTAAGGCAGTATTGGGCCGCGTCGGGTGCCGATCGGCATGATCCCCTGTCATTGCTTCTGCGATTGGGATTGTGGGTCATTGCCTTGGGTGGCGGCGCCTTTGCACTGACCTTGTTTATCGCGCCCAGTTTTGGCGTAGGGCTTTGGCCATGGCGCGTCACACCGTTTCTTGCTCAGATTTATGCAGGGCCCATGCTGACCTTTGCTGTTGCCGCTGGAATGATGGCGATGGCGCCGGATCGCCGAGATACCTTTATCCCTGCTGCTGGTCTGGTTTGCTTTGCCGTTTTGGCGATCACAGCAAGCCTTTGGTATTTGCACATCCTGC
>JBCAZI010000083.1:0-12265 GCA_038533095.1 Pseudomonadota bacterium | reverse complement strand
CCAACTGGAGATTCCCTGCCATGACTGCGTTTTCTGCCCCTATTGCTGAACAAATCTGGGATATGAAGTACCGGTTCAAGGATGCAGATGGCACAGCAATCGACGAAACTGTTGAAGATACATGGCGCAGGATCGCAGGATCACTGGCCGCGGTCGAAGATGATCCAAAGGCCTGGGAAGGCAAATTCTACGACGCATTGGCGGATTTCAAATATCTGCCAGCGGGCCGGATTACGGCAGGGGCGGGCACAGCCCGTTCGGTGACGCTGTTTAACTGCTTTGTCATGGGCACCGTCCCTGACAGCATGGGCGGTATTTTTGATATGCTGAAAGAAGCCGCACTGACGATGCAGCAGGGTGGCGGGATCGGTTATGATTTCTCGACCATCCGCCCCAAGGGTGCAGGCGTAAAGGGTGTAGCGGCCGATGCCTCTGGCCCGTTGTCGTTCATGGATGTCTGGGATGCGATGTGCCGCACGATCATGTCAGCCGGATCGCGCCGTGGTGCGATGATGGCGACGATGCGTTGCGACCATCCGGATGTTGAAGATTTTATCACAGCGAAATCTGATCCGGCACGCCTGCGGATGTTCAATATGTCAGTCCTGATCACTGATCCTTTTATGGAAGCAGTGAAGGCGGACGGCCCTTGGGAATTGGTCTTTGGCGGTGAGGTCTACCGGACGGTCCAAGCGCGTGATCTGTGGGATGCGATCATGCAATCCACCTATGACTATGCCGAACCGGGTGTGATCTTCATCGACCGTATCAATCAGATGAACAACCTGAATTACTGCGAAACGATCGCGGCAACCAACCCTTGTGGTGAGCAACCTTTGCCGCCCTATGGTGCCTGTTTGCTGGGGTCGATCAATATGGCGCGTCTGGTCGCGGATCCTTTCGACAATGCGGCAGCTTTGGACGAAGGCGCACTCACCGATCTCGTCACCACCGCGGTGCGGATGATGGACAATGTGGTTGATGCCTCACGCTTTCCGCTTGAGGCGCAGCAGGCCGAGGCGAAAGCCAAACGCCGTATTGGGCTGGGTGTAACTGGTCTGGCCGATGCGCTATTAATGGTCGGGCAGCGCTACGGGTCTGAAGAGGCTGCGGCGCAGACCGACAAATGGATGCATCAAATCGCGCGGGCCGCCTATCTGGCCTCAGTCGATCTGGCGAAAGAGAAAGGCGCGTTTCCGCTGTTTGATGCGGAGCAATTCCTTGCCAGCGGTGCGATGCAAGACATGGACGCCGATGTCCGCGAAGCCATCCGCGAAAATGGCATACGCAATGCACTGCTAACCTCAATCGCACCGACCGGCACAATCAGCCTTTATGCAGGCAATGTATCGTCCGGGATCGAGCCTGTGTTTGCCTATGCCTACACCCGCAAGGTCCTGCAAAAGGACGGATCGCGCACTGAAGAAGAGGTGGTGGATTACGCCGTCCAACTCTGGCGCGAGTTGAAAGGCGACGCACCGCTGCCCGATTACTTCGTCAATGCGCAGACGCTGGCACCACTCGACCATGTCCGCATGCAGGCGGCGGCGCAAAAATGGATCGATAGCTCCATTTCCAAAACGATCAACTGCCCCGAAGATATCAGCTTTGACGATTTCAAAGAGGTTTACATGGCCGCCTGGGATCAAGGCTGCAAAGGCTGCACGACGTATCGTCCGAATGATGTCACCGGGTCGGTTTTGTCGGTGTCCGAAGAGGCATCGCCATCAGAAGTCCCGGCTCAAGTCCGGACGGAGGATGAGGGCGCCGAAGTCGTCTATATGTCCGAGCCTTTGGATCGTCCGCAGGAATTGGAGGGGGCGACATACAAGCTGAAATGGCCCGATAGCGAGCATGCGATCTATATCACGGTCAATGATCTGGTGATCGCAGGGCATCGTCGCCCGTTTGAGGTGTTCATCAACTCCAAGAATATGGAACATTTCGCCTGGACCGTCGCCCTGACCCGGATGATCAGCGCGGTGTTCCGACGCGGTGGCGATGTGTCTTTTGTCGTGGAAGAGCTGAAAGCCGTCTTCGATCCGCGCGGTGGCGCATGGATGCAGGGCAAATATGTACCCTCAATCCTTGCCGCGATCGGGGGCGTGATCGAAAAGCACATGATCTCAATCGGGTTTCTTGCGGGTGAAGGGATGGGGCTCAAGGCCGATCCACAGGCTGACGTCGTGGCGATCAACGGCGGTCCGCGCGGTCAGGCCTGTTCGTCTTGCGGGGCCTATGATCTGCGCATGGTCGAAGGCTGCATGACCTGCGGGTCATGCGGGTACTCGAAATGCGGCTGACGCTGGCTTTTATTGCTGCCGTTGGCCTCGCAGGATGCTCAGGACAGTCGCGTTCTTCAGGTCCATCCGCCTCTGACAGCGACATCAATTGCATGGCCCGCGCCATGTATTTTGAATCAAACCGTTCCAGCCGCGATGGGATGATCGCGGTGGGCAGCGTCGTGATGAACCGTGTGCAGTCTGATGATTTCCCCAATTCGGTTTGTGCTGTCGTCAGCCAAAAGAACCAATTCGCGCCGGGTGTGATGAGCAAAGCAATGGATGGGCAAGGCCAGGAACTGGCCCGCGCCTCTGCCGCCGCTGTCTTGGCCGGTGAAAGGCATCCCAATATCGCAGGAGCGCGGTTCTTTCATGCTGCATGGTATGACGCCAATTTCAATAATATCCATTACGTCCTGACGGCAGGCGGTAATGCCTTTTATGAAAAGCGAAGGCCCGAAAACGTCACCTCACCAAACCCGTTGCCGCAGGTTGAAGGGATTACTGGCTAGGGTCACGCGGTGTCAGTTTTACCCCAGATTATGGTCTGGGGCTGGACAAAAATCGACAGTTAGGCACTACTATTGACGGGGGCCGTGCAAAGGGTCAGATCAATTGGCGGTCATTGAAAAGCGCTATAGCTATGCGGCAGCTTCGTCACTCAGCGGTCCGGCTGACCATCCACAGCTGTTGCTTGCTTGTGAGAATGTTGCCGATGCACCCACGGACAATAATTTCCTGCGCGCACGTGCCCTATTTCCCGATGTGACGGCGCGATCCTTACGCGCAGTGTCCGAGATTGTGGGGTCACGGTTTTACGTGCCACCCGCGATGCTGGCGCGTATCCTGCGTGAGGCTGATCCGGTTGCGACGGTTAGCGCGGATACTGTCCGTTTTGAAGGGTTCTCGGCCTGTTGCAGCGCCTATATCCGGCTGGATATGGGCAAGGCTGCGTTGGAGGTGGCCCACCGGCAGAACGGCACAACAAATGTTGATTTCGGGCCTGCATTGCGCAGCGCTTTGGCCACGGTCGATAAGGAAGCTGTGCTGGATTTGGGGATCGGGTCAGAGGCTGTAGAGATCGTCCATGACGGCAATGCATTGGTCGAAAAGAAAGTGCCACTGCCGCCACGCTGGATCAAAGGCTTTGCCGAGGTGCAGATCATCATGGCCGGGATGAAACCTGCATACAGCCTGTCACGCGTTGCCGCACAACGTTTCTTTCACGCCCTGCCGCGCAGCAAGGATGACACATTGCATTGGGTGTCGGTTGTCGGTGGTTTGGCGCGGCTTTCAGCGCGTGAAACCCCGGGCGCTGTGCCATTGCGCGGTGGCCATCGTTTACGCGTGCTGGATAGTCTGATCGCCAAGGCCGCAGCGGTTGATGTTTTCGTCAACCAAGACACAGGTGCTACGGCATGGGTCATGGACCTTGGCGCGCAGCGTTTGACCCTGGTTTTGAACATGGACCCTTGGCGCGGCTTTTCTGGCGACGGCGGCCTGCTGACCCAGCTTGCGACCTCTGATGGTGCCGCCACCGCTGCGGTGCGGGCGCAGCTGAACTGGCAAAGCCAGATCGATGTCAACGCAATGTCCAGCGCAACAGGGCTGTCGCAACCTGATATTGAGGCGGCCTTGGCCGAGCTGGCTGCAATCGGACTTGTTGGGTTTGACTTGATGACAGGGCGCTATTTTCACAGGGTTCTGCCGTTTGATCTGGAACGTGTGAGGTCTTTGAATCCACGGCTGAAGGCAGCGGATAGGCTGGTGGCCAGTGGGGCTGTCAGGATGGTTAATGAAAATGCCGCTGAAGTCGTCTCAGACGGTGTGACCCACCGTTTGCAACGCGACGATGGCGGCTGGCTGTGTACCTGCCCGTGGTATGCGAAAAACGCGCAACTACGTGGCCCCTGCAAACATATTTTGGCCGTCGAGATGTATCTGGATCAACCACAATGACGGCAGACGACATCATAGAGTTCATCTGCCAAAACAAGGCCAGCAAAGTGTTGCAGCATCTGGCGGACATGCCTTGGGCCGACAGACGCAAACACGCCAAACCGGTCATGCAGCTGTTCAAAGCAACGATCTGGGTCTTTCCCAAGGACCGGAGCGCGCCAAAGGTCAGGGATGAAGATGCGGTTGTTGTGGCTGTCTTGGCCACGGCAACTTTGGCTGAACTCAAAGCTATCAAGCTATGGCAACTGCCCAAAAGCCCACGCATAGACGAGGTGTTGCGCGCCTTACAGCCTGATTGGATCGCGGATTGGGTCGACTTCATGGTCGCGAATAACCCCCATACCATTCCCCGACTGGCGCCGATCTGGGAAAACGGGCTATGCCCACGCCCCACCAGCGATGCATTCATTTTGGGTTACTATGCAAAAGGGGCAGTTCATAGCAGTGGGCAGATCGAGGAAGATATCTTTCTGTCACAAGATGTCTGGCGGTTCTTTGAGGTCGAGGGCGGGGGTGAGTTTAGCCTGGCAGCGAGCGATAAATATGCGCATCCCTCATCAACATGGGAGCGGCAACTTCTGCAATATGCGGATGCGGGCAAGCTGAATCGCGGGCGTTTGCTGGATGCTTCGCTGGATGCGTTGGACCGCGACTTTGGTCAGTTTGTTGCCGGGTGGTATGCGCGTTTTCATAAAGCGCTGAACCCTTCGACAGAAGAAATCGTGGCCAGAGCGCCCAGATATCTTCGGCTGCTGTCATCCACGGTGCCCCCAACGGTATCATTTGCGATTCAAGCTGTGCAGACGGCCGATAAGGCGCAGGCGATACCACCTGCGAGGTTGCTTGATGCAATCGGGCCTGCCTTGACGGCCCGCGCCAAAGGCACAGTAACGGCAGGCCTGCGGTTGATCGCAAGTGCAGCCAAAGGTGATCCATCACTGTCGACAGATGCTGCCAAGCTCGCTGTCACGGCTTTGGTGGCCGAAGATGCGGGTTTGCAAGGCAAGGTGCTTGATCTGATCGAAAAACTGGGCTGTGCGCAAGATGATGACGTGCGCGCGACCGTGGCTGAATATGTCCCATTGGCGGCCCCATCGGTGCGTGTCCGTATGGCGGCCTTGGCTGGTGCTTTGTCGGATGATACGCAAGAGGCTGCAGTCGACAGGGAAGCACCGCAAGCCACCCCTATCGTGCCTGTCGCAACCGCTGACGAGGCTTTGGCGCTGTTCCTCTCGGTTCTGGAAAACCATCGCGACCCTTTCGCCATAGAACGGGCCATGGATGGCGTCGCACGGTTTGGCGCGTCACTGCGCGCCAGCGACACCGCAGCTTCACCGCTCAAGAAACGGGCGCGTCAGTTGTTTGACAATCCAAATGACTGTGCCCTGCGACTGGCGCTTGCGATTACAGGTTGCGATCTGGCGGAGGCGACGCCGCAGCGCAGCTTGTGGCAGGAAATGGATAAGACCTCGCCACATATGGTCCTGTCACCGGGGTCCTTTGGCCGGCTTTTGATGGATCGCAATGCGGAACTTTTGACGCAAGTGATCAACGGGCACATCCTGCCGATGCTTTCGATGCCCTCTGACACCTCTGGGCACATTGCAGCCAATGATCTTTGCGACCGTCTGACGATGTATCGTGAGCATGAGGTCGCACCTGGAAGCGTTGATTTCCAGATGGCACTGTTGCGACTTGCGCCAGATGGTGCCGCGGATGTGCTGCCGAAACTTTCTGGCGCGACAGAGTTCGAAAGCGCTTTGATGTATGCTTTGGGTGCCGAAGTGGTGCCGGGCGTAAACGCCCCGCTTTGGGCTGCGGCTTGGGCGGCATGTCAACCGGTTGAGGCTGATCCGCGTATTGCGGATCTCTTCAAACCCCATCTTCCCGATTGTGGCCTTCCCGCATCGCTGAAAGCATGGCGCGAAGATTCAGACAATGGTCAATATTATTGGCCGCGCATTGCGGTGCCGGTCAGCAATGTCGAGGACACGGATTTGACAGCAGCTATCCCTGCGATGTTTTATCCGCCACCGCCTGAGTATTACTTTGGTACCGCGCATTGCGGTGCAGTGTTTGAGGATGTTGCATGGGTGTCGCTATTGCGCCCCGGATGGCAAGAACCTTTCTTCCGTCAGGCCATCCTGTCACTGGATACCTATCAAAAGCTGTCTGATCACTATTGCCTTGGGTTTCTGGAACCTTTGTTCAGGCCCGGGATCACAGTCGGCCTGCTTGGGCATGCGATGCTGGTCTATTATCTGGCGTCTGAAGACAAGTCAGTGAGTACATTGACGGCTGACGCCATTGCGGAATTGGCCTTGCTGAACAAACTGGATGTTGACCTGTTTTCAGACGCGTTAAGTCAGCTGATGATGATTGACGCACTGCCGACGGGCCGCTGGACCAAGGGGCTTGCCACTGTTGCACAGGCGGGTGCCGCTACGTTCAGCCGCGAAGTCATCACGCAGGTCTTGGATTTCACACCAGATCAGACACCGCGCAACATCGGCGGTATGCTGGAATTGCTGTATGAGCTTCATATTTCCAGCAATACCGCGCCGCATCGGCCCGAAACGCTGGCCTGTCTGCGAGGGCTTCCCGGTGGCGGAAAAATTGCAAAATGCGTAAAGCAACTGTTGAAGCTGTCCGAAAACGGCTAAGCAATGGGCGCGCCGCGCGCCCTATCAGACAGTCCCAGTCACCGTGAAGAGACTACAATGAAAACGATCATCTTAACCGGGGACGAAACGCGGCATCAGTTCTTTCGCCAAAGGATTGCCGCCGATCCCCGGATCACGGTGCTTGCGACCTACTGCGAGGGCGTCGAAAAAAGCCTTGAAAAGCGCACGCAAGCCAACCCTGCGGCAAGCGCTTTGGAAATGTTGCATGTGCTGGCCCGCACGCAGGCGGAAAAGGATTTCTTTGGCGATGCGCTGCGGTTTGGGCAGGATCACTCAAACCCTCGGCGAATTGCCAAAGGTGCGATAAATGACGATGAAATCGTGCAAGATATCATCGCGCTGAAACCCGAACTCTTGGTTTGCTATGGTGCCTCTTTAGTGCGATCTGAACTACTAAAACGGTTCGAAGGGCGGTTCCTGAATGTTCATCTGGGTCTGTCACCCTACTACCGCGGCAGCGGCACCAACATCTGGCCATTGATCAACGGTGAACCGGGCATGGTGGGTGCCACCTTCATGCATATCAACGAAGGGATCGACACGGGTGAGATCATTCACCAGATCCGCGCCGATATCTTTCTAGGTGACAGCCCTCATTCCATCGGCAACCGGCTGATTGCCAAGATGACGGATACCTATGCTGATCTTATCGCTAGGTTTCCTGATCTGACGCGTGAGGCGCAGCCGCAGGCAGAAGGGACGCTGTATTACCAGAAAGACTATGACGCCGCAGCATGTCAGCGGCTTTACGATCAATTCTCGGATAACTTGATTTTGCGACACCTGACAGATCCTGCACCGCTTCCTGATCTGGTTGAAAACGCTGGTCTGCGTAGATGAAGGCGATCATGTACCATTATGTGCGGGCGCATGATCCGCACCACCCGCATTTTCGGTTTCTTGATATTGCAAATTTTCGCAAGCAGCTGGACCATTTTGAACAGACCTATGGTTTCGCCGAGCGCAATGATTGGAACGGCTTTGTCGCAGGCCACGGGATGGGCGATAGCGCTGGCAAAGTCATACTGACATTCGATGATGCGATGCGCTGCCACTATGATTTCGTCTTCCCAGAACTGCGCCAGCGGGGGCTTTGGGGTATCTTTTATGTGCCCACACAACCCTATGCCACGGGCAAGCTGTTGGATGTGCACCGCATCCATTTGCTATGTGGCGCGCTGGACGGCGTGCAGCTTTTGCGCCGCCTGTTGGATGTGATCACCGATGATATGATCCCTGATCAAAAGCGGGCAGAGTTTCGGTCGGGTACATACGTCACGCAAGACAATTACGAAGGTGTTTCTGAGGTAAAACGTATCCTCAACTATTTCATCGATTACCGGTTCCGAGAGGGCGTGATTGACGATCTAGCGCGCCATTTTGACTACAGCCTCGATGTAGACCGTTTCTATGTCGCGCCTGCGCAACTCAAAGAAATGAGTAATGCAGGAATGGTCATTGGTTCCCACACCGTCAGCCACCCGGTCATGAGCAAGCTGCCGCGCGATGCGCAGTCGACCCAAATCGCCAATTCATTTGCCTATCTGGATGCGATCGGTTGTTTGGGTGAAAAGACATATTGCCACCCTTATGGGGGCGTGCATTCTTATGACACCAACACGCTACAACTGCTTGATGAAGCCGGCGTAGCCTATTCTTTCGACGTGGCCCCGCGCGATATCGCGCCCGATGATATCGTTTCATCTCGCCAATGTTTGCCACGGTATGACTGCAACGCATTTCCGCATGGCAAAGCGTCCTAGGTCGGGTTTCGGCGTAGCAGCCAAACAAAGAAAACCCCGCCAATCAAACCGGTGACAATGCCGATGGGCATGTCATCAGGTGCCATGACTGTACGGGCAAAGATATCGGCCCAAAGCAGAAAGATCGCACCGCAAAGCGCAGAGACGGGCAAGACGCGTGTGTAGTCACCGCCAACAATCAGGCGCACGATATGCGGGATCATCAGGCCGACAAAGCCGATGATCCCAGAAAAGGCGACCATCACGCCGGTGATCATCGCGCCGACCACAAAGATCATCAGGCGAAACCGCGCGACCGGAATGCCGAGTGTAGATGCTGTTTCATCCCCGATGGTCATAGCATTCAGGTTGCCTGCATTGGCCCAGAGGTAGGTGCCACAGATCACCAGCACCACCAAAGGATAGGCAAGCTGGCTCCACTGCGCCAAACCCAGCCCACCCAGCATCCAAAACACCACCGTGTGGACGGCCCGCGGATCACCAAGAAAGATCAGAATATTCGCGCCCGACATGACGATAAACGACACGGCAACACCTGCCAGCACCAGACGGTCAGCGCTGGTTGCGGCGGCAAATTGTGACACGCCAAGAACGATGAGCGTCGCACCCAATGCGCCCAGAAACGCCATCAATGGCACTGTCAGCAGACCGATGAAAAGCCCGGTATGCAGCAAAGCCAGAATTGCTCCGAAGGCACCACCAGCAGAAATGCCTAACAGATGCGGGTCCGCTAAGGGGTTACGCGTCACCGCCTGCAAGCTTGCCCCAACGATCGCCAGCCCGGCACCCACTAGACAGGCCAGAATTGCGCGGGGGAAACGGATGTCCCAGACAATCGCCTCGCGCCCCGCTGACCAGTCGGGGGTGATCAGCTCAGGCGCAAGTTTATTGGCCAGCACACCCCAAACCGTCGAGAAAGAGACGGACACGGCGCCGACGCTGACAGCGACCGACAATGATAGAAACAGCGCAACCAGCCCGACCCAGAAGGTCAGCCTAAGCCGCCCTCTCTGCCGAACCGGCCCTGTCATATCACTGTCGGCGCTGGCCACGGCCTAGTTGCCGCGGAACGCAGCGGCGAGGGTTTTTACGGCTTCAATGTTGCGTGGCCCCGGAGTTGCTTCGACATATTCAAGCACCACGAACCGGTCGTTCTTGACCGCATCCAAATCTGCAAACGCAGGGTTGGACATCATGAATTCGCGCTTTTGCTCGGCTGTCACCTCGCCATAGTTCACAATGACAATGACCTCCGGGTTGCGTTCAACAACGGCTTCCCAGCCGACGGTGGCCCAGCTTTTCTCGAAATCATCCATGATGTTCACGCCGCCTGCAGCCTCGATCAGCGCGTTTGGCATGGCATAGCGACCGGCGGTGAAGGGTACATCCTCACCGCTGTCATAGACGAATACGCGGGGCGGAGTGTCGAGAGCTGGTTGTGACGCAAGGAACGCGTCAAGCTCTGCTTCATAGACATCGATAAGCGCTTCTGCCCGATGCGGTACGTTAAAGATCCTCGCAAGATTGCGCAGATCATTGTACATATCATCCATCGAGGCAGCCCCTTTTTCGCCAATATGGATGCAGCTTTCGGTCAGCTCGTAAACTTGGATGCCGAATGGGGCCAGCGTTTCTGGGGTCACTTCGCCACCGACGCGCATGCCATAGTTCCAGCCGGCAAAGAAGAAATCAGCATCAGCCCCGATTAACACTTCTTTTGATGGGTATTGGGCCGATAGTTCAGGCAGTTCATCGACGCCTGCGCGCATCTCGGCGTCCAGTTTGTTCCAGCCTGAAATCCCGGTGTAGCCGACCATATAATCGGTCAGCCCCAAAACCAGCATCATCTCGGTCAGGTTCACGTCATTGGAAATGGCGGCCTGTGGTGGTGCGTCGAAGGTGACTTCGCGGTCGCAGCTTTGCACTGTGACTTGGGCGAATGCGGTACTGGCCATGAGGCTCAGCATCATGGTTGTCATTGCGAGTTTCATTATTGGGTCCCTAGCTTGGTAGATGGAAAGAAAAATGGTCGGCATCACTCGGTGCCAGTTTTTCGCGCCGTGCGTCGATGCGGAAAGTGTGAGAGACAAGTGTCTCGGTCAGCAGCTCATCAGGTTTGCCAAAGCCGCGTTGCAGCCCGTTTTCTAACACGATTATATTGTCGCAAACTTTGGCTGCCATGTTCAGATCATGCAGCGAAACGACAATGGTCAGGTCGAGTTGCTGGATCAGCGCCAACACTTCCAGTTGATGACGAATATCAAGGTGGTTGGTCGGCTCGTCCATAATCAGGATTTCAGGTTCCTGTGCCAAGGCACGGGCCACCATAACACGCTGGCGTTCGCCGCCGGACAGCGTGCCGAAGTCACGGTTGGCAAGCCCTTCAAGGCCGAGCATTGCCATCACACGGTCGATCACTTCCAGATCGTGAGGGTCAGCGCTGCGATACCCCTGCCGATGGGGTGTGCGCCCAAGCGACACAATCTCGCGCACGCTCAGCCCAAATGCCGCGGCTTGTTCTTGCAAAACCGCTGCAACATGCTGGGCCGCTTGACGTGCTGGGATGGCCCAAATGTCCTGGCCATCGATCTTTACCTGTCCTGTGGTCGGGGCCTGGTAGCGATATAGCAACCGCAACAGTGTGGATTTACCTGCGCCGTTTGGGCCGACTACGCCAAGGACATCGCCCTTGGCAATTTCAAAGCTTGTTGAGTGCAACACATCAGCGGCGCGTTTATGCGGCCGCCAGCTGACATCGGTGACGGAAAGATGTGCGCTCATGACACCAACGCCTTACTGTCTTCCAGCGCGATTATCGCGGCGGGAACGCGGGCCAGCGTGGATTTGCGTAGCTTGCCGGGGCGATCAACCGATGAGCACCAGCCGTCATGCAAAACAGCATACTGGCGGGCGAAATCGACTAGATCGTCGATGTCGTCTTCGGGCGTCATGTCGCCGAAGAGGTAAGTCGCCTTCTGGGTGCCATAATAGGCCACTGTGCACGGCCGGTCACAGCCCGCCATGCAGGCCACACCGGAAATGGCAAAGTCTTCGGCAATGCTGTCGCCAGCTGCGGCAATTGCCTGACGCAGCTTTTCGATCAGCTCATATCCGGGGCGGCATTCCGTCCCTTTGTGTTTACACGATGTGCAAACGGTGATGCGATGTTGTGTTGTCCGGTCCATGCAGCCCTCCGCGCAAATGCGAGGATAGGGAACGGCATGTCTGTGCGGCTGGTTGAGCCTGTTTCACCATCATGGTCTCCGCTCCGGACACCCCGCCCGGTTTGAGTTTAAATTGACGCGTTGTTGCGCCCTTTGATGGCAGGTCTCCTGACTTTGCGGGTCGCTGCTTGCCCGATCCCTTCCCGAGCGTTTGCTCAGTGGTGATCATCGGGGTCGCTCGCCGCTCACAGTTGCGGGGGCAGTTACGGATTTGGCGCGCTTTGGCTCTTCCTCACCGTATTCCCTTTTCATCCCAGACGCATTTTCGGCGACTGGGAACCATCGGCGTCAGTGTTTGCGATTCCGCGAGGTGGGTCAAGCGTCAAGTTGACAGGACGCGGTGTCAGACCGGG
>JBCAZI010000082.1:0-12380 GCA_038533095.1 Pseudomonadota bacterium | reverse complement strand
ACAATGCTTTCAACGTCGGTGACACCGTCCGCATTCAGGAATGTGCGCCGAAATCGAAAACTAAACGCTGGGAGGTTGTTGCCTCCTAAGGCAGCGACACCCGGTTCAATCGAAACCCTGGGCCCCCGGACAGAAATCGGGATTTGCCCATAGGTCGGAAAAGGAAACCAAATGATCCAGATGCAGACCAATCTGGATGTTGCTGATAACTCAGGCGCACGCCGAGTTCAGTGCATCAAGGTTCTGGGTGGTTCCCACCGTCGTTACGCCAGTGTTGGAGACATCATTGTTGTTTCGGTGAAGGAAGCCATTCCACGTGGTCGCGTAAAGAAAGGTGACGTCCGCAAGGCCGTCGTCGTACGCACCGCCAAAGAAGTACGTCGCGAAGATGGCACTGCCATCCGCTTTGACAGCAACGCTGCTGTCATCCTCAACAACAACAATGAGCCGATCGGTACACGTATCTTTGGCCCCGTTGTCCGTGAGTTGCGCGCGAAAAACTTCATGAAGATTATCTCGCTTGCTCCGGAGGTGCTGTAACCATGGCTGCGAAACTCCGTAAAGGCGACGAAGTGATCGTTCTTGCTGGCAAGGACAAGGGTAAGAAGGGCACAATCAGCTCTGTCGATCCCAAGTCTGGCAAAGCGGTTGTCGATGGCATCAACATTGCCATCCGTCACCAAAAGCAAACACAGGCCACACAGGGTGGGCGCACGCCACAGGCGATGCCGATCCAGCTGTCGAACCTGGCAATCGTTGACAAGAATGGCAAAGCAACCCGCGTTGGCTTCCGTATGGATGGCGACAATAAGGTCCGTTTCGCCAAGACAACAGGGGATGCGATCTGATGTTAGATGCTGCAAACTATAGCCCCCGTCTCAAGGACCTTTATGCATCCACCATCCGTGGTGCGATGAAAGAAGAGTTCAGTTACAAAAACGAGATGCAGATCCCGAAGCTGGACAAAATCGTCTTGAACATCGGCTGCGGTGCAGAAGCTGTCCGTGACAGCAAGAAAGCAAAAACCGCGCAGGAAGATCTGACAACCATCGCTGGTCAGAAGGCCATGACAACACGCGCCAAGAAATCCATCGCTGGTTTCCGCGTCCGTGAAGACATGCCGCTGGGTGCAAAGGTGACTTTGCGCGGCGACCGTATGTACGAATTCCTTGATCGTCTGATCACGGTTGCAATGCCACGTATCCGCGACTTCCGCGGTGTATCCGGCAAATCCTTTGATGGTCGCGGCAACTATGCCACCGGCATCAAAGAGCACCTGATCTTCCCAGAGATTAACTTCGACAAGATCGATGAGAACTGGGGCATGGACATCGTGATCTGCACAACAGCGAACACTGACGCTGAAGCAAAGGCACTGTTGAAGCACTTCAACATGCCGTTCAACAGCTAAGCGCCAGGGAGATATTAGATATGGCTAAGAAATCCATGATCGCACGCGAAGTGAAGCGTGAAAGGCTGGTCAAGCAGTATGCCGAAAAGCGTGCCGCCTTGAAGGCAATCATCAACGACAAAGAGGTTCCCGTAGAAGAGCGGTTCAAGGCCACCCTTGAATTGGCGAAACTGCCACGGAACTCTTCTGCGACCCGTTTGCACAACCGTTGCCAGCTCACCGGGCGTCCACACGCCTATTACCGTAAACTTAAGATCAGCCGGATCGCGCTGCGGGACCTTGGTTCCAATGGCGAAATCCCCGGCATGGTCAAGTCAAGCTGGTAAGGAGATACGTTTATGAATGATCCTATCGGTGATATGCTCACACGTATCCGTAACGGCCAGATGCGCGGTAAGGCGTCGGTGGAAACACCTGCGTCCAAACTGCGCGGTTGGGTGTTGGATGTGCTGTCTGACGAAGGCTACATCCGCGGCTATGAAAAGAAGGACGGCAAAGATGGCCATCCTGCTTTCAACATCGAGCTGAAGTATTACGAGGGTGACCCTGTCATTCGCGAAGTGAAGCGGGTCTCCAAACCTGGCCGTCGCGTTTATCTGGGCGCCAATGACATCCCATCTGTCCGTCAGGGCCTGGGTGTGTCGATTGTCTCCACCCCAAAGGGTGTGATGTCGGATGCAAATGCACGTGCTGCCAATGTTGGTGGTGAAGTGCTCTGCACTGTATTCTAAGGGGTGATCCATGTCTCGTATTGGTAAAAAACCGGTTGAGCTGCCCTCTGGCGTCACTGCCACAGTGTCAGGTCAAACTGTTGAGATGAAAGGCCCCAAAGGGACCCGGAGTTTCAAAGCCACAGATGACGTGACCATCACTGTTGATGGCAATGTCGTCACCGTCGAACCACGCGGCAAATCCAAGCGCGCACGCCAGCAGTGGGGCATGAGCCGCACAATGGTCGCAAACTTGGCCACCGGCGTATCTGAGGGCTTCAAGAAAGAGCTTGAGCTGTCGGGTGTTGGTTACCGTGCACAGATGCAGGGCAACACATTGAAGCTGTCGCTGGGTTATTCCCACGACGTCAACTTTGAAGTGCCTGAAGGTGTGACAGTCACAGCGCCAAAGCCAACGGATGTGATCGTCGAAGGTATCGACGAACAGGTTGTTGGCCAGGTTGCGGCGAATATTCGTGCTTGGCGTAAGCCGGAGCCTTACAAGGGCAAAGGCATCAAGTACAAAGGCGAATATATCTTCCGCAAAGAAGGTAAGAAGAAGTAAGGAACGCAAAAATGGCAAACAGCAAGAGACAGTTGTTTCAAAAGCGCCGTATGCGCGTTCGGAACAAGCTTCGCGGTGTCACAGCCAACCAAGGCCGTGCCCGTCTTTCAGTACACCGCTCCAACAAGAACATCAGCGCCCAGCTGATCGACGACGTCAATGGCGTGACAATCGCTTCTGCGTCTTCGCTCGAAAAAGGCCTTGGTGTTGTTGGCAAGAACAACATCGAAGCCGCTTCCAAAGTGGGTTCTGCAATTGCAGAGCGCGCGAAGAAGGCCGGTGTCGAGGTTGCTTACTTCGACCGTGGTGGTTTCCTGTTTCACGGCAAGATCAAGGCTTTGGCCGATGCAGCCCGTGAAGGTGGTCTGAAAATCTAAGAGGTAGGGTGGGTCAAGACCCACCTTACATTTTGCAGCTGTTCCGCCCTGGTGGGGCAGCTCGATGATCCGGGGGCGTTTCGCCCACCCGCGATTGGACAACGCCTTCGGGCATGAAAACAAAGGACGCCATCAATGGCAGAACGTGAAAACCGCGGCCGCGGCCGCAACCGTGAAGAGCAAGCACCAGAGTTTGCTGACCGCTTGGTCGCAATCAACCGTGTTTCCAAGACAGTCAAAGGCGGTAAGCGCTTTGGCTTCGCCGCACTTGTTGTTGTTGGCGACCAAAAAGGCCGTGTCGGCTTTGGTAAGGGTAAGGCCAAGGAAGTGCCCGAAGCGATCCGTAAGGCGACCGAGCAGGCCAAGCGCCAGATGATCCGGGTCGCTCTGCGCGACGGCCGGACGCTGCACCATGATATCGAGGGCCGTCACGGCGCTGGTAAGGTGGTCATGCGCACAGCCCCAGTTGGTACCGGCATCATTGCCGGTGGTCCAATGCGTGCCGTGTTTGAAATGCTGGGTGTGCAGGACGTTGTGTCCAAATCCATCGGGTCGCAAAACCCCTACAACATGATCCGCGCGACCATGAATGGCTTGTCCAAAGAGCAATCACCCCGCAACGTCGCCCAGCGTCGTGGCAAAAAGGTTGCTGATATTCTGCCCAAGCGTGACGAGGCCCCAGCGGCCGAAGCACCCGCTGAAGCTGACGCGTAAGGAGACCTGACAGATGGCTAAAACAATCGTCGTCAAGCAGATCGGTTCCCCGATCCGCCGCCCTGCCAAACAGCGTGCCACGCTGATCGGCTTGGGCCTGAACAAGATGAACCGCACACGCGAGTTGGAAGATACACCTTCTGTGCGCGGCATGGTGAACTCCATCCCGCATATGGTCGAGATTATCGAAGAAAAAGGCTGAGCCGCAAGTAAGGTGGATCATGATCCACCTTACGGTCTGGAACGAAAGCGCCTCGCAGGAAACTGCGGGGCGTTTTTCTTTCAGGCATTGTGGTTTACAGAGTGCAAATATGATTAACTTGACCGCGACATCACCCAAGAAACACGCATCCGCGATCGTTCTTTGCGTTGATGATGAATTTGCGCCCTATGCATTTGCGCTGATCACGCAACTCGTTAATCACTTTCCAGACCTTGATGCAGATTTCTGCCTTGTGAGCGAAACGCCGATTTCGCCACCTACGACCTTAGCGTCTTTGCCGATTAGATATTGCCAAGTTGCGATCGCCAAAGGCGATGTACGTTTCCCGCTCAGCCCTTCATTGACATTTGCGACCTATCTTCGGCTGTTCGCGATTACAGCTTTGGCAGAAGATTATAGACGCGTCATCTACATGGATGGCGACTTTTTCTATGCATCTGGTGATGTATCCGCGCTGCTAACGCTTGATTTGCGCCCCGGTCATGCTGTCGGCGCAGTGCGGGACATGCCTCAGCAAAAGAATGTCGACAGCCGACCAAATGAAGCAATCATTCTTGGGCTCCCGCATTTTCCATATTTTAATGCGGGGCTGATGGTGGTCGATACGCGCGAATGGCTTGCACAAGATATCTTGGCGCGGTCGCTGACAGTGGTGATAGACAAACCTGAGGCGGTTGCACACCGTCATGGCCAAACCGCCATCAACGTGGCGCTGCGCGGCCAGTGGTCTGAACTGTCGTACATTTGGAATTTTATGTACACGCGTCAACTCCATCTGCCGATGCGCGTTTTGCGGCCGGTGTTCATTCACTTTGTGGGTTTTGGGAAGCCTTGGTTGCGCGATCCACCCTATGTGCCTGTGGAAGCTGTAAGATGGTACAAGATGTTTTTGGCGACGCATTATCCTGATTTGGTGCCGTCACGATACAATCAGCAATACCCGCTGCGAAACTTTCACACGTTGCGGCTGATCAAGCCTGGCCTGCGGGCAATGCGTCGGCGGTGGCGTTACTTCCAACGTTTGATGCGTTCACCTGATACTACAATCGATCCTCATCACGCGAAAAATACAAAGAATGACCGTCTTGGGGGATAGCACCGGGTATTCTTGCCGTTTTCCGTTGATCCGGATGGGCTGGCAGGCGTTGATGACAGCGATGATCTCAGACTATGATTGTACTGCCACCGCACTTGATCGTTTGGCGCAGATTTACCCAATGGAGCCGCCGCATGATCAAGTTTGCAACCGATAGCGTGCCAACAAAACCCTATGCGATCCTGTTATGCGCTGACGTTCTTTATGAGAATACGCCTTTGCTTTGATCAAGCAATTGGTCGATGGGGGTCTGCATCACACGGCTGACATTTGCCTTGTGACTGAACATAGGGCGATGCCTGTTCCGACACTGACGGATCTTCCGATCCGATATCTTGAGATTGCTTTATCTGTGGACCGTGATGATTTTCCAAGCTGCAACTACCTTAATTTCGCGTCCTATTTGCGCTTGTTTGCGATTACGGGGCTCGCGGATACCTATGAAAAAATCCTCTACCTCGATAGCGATATCTACATGGCGCGTCCCGGCCTTGAACGCATGTTCGAGATTGATTTGCCTCTCAATAAGGGGGTCGCTGCTGTCCGGGATCTTCCCCAACAATGGAACCTAACCGAACGTCTGCATGAGGCGATTGAGTTGGATTTGCCGTCATCGCCTTATTTTAACTCTGGCGTCTTGCTTGTTCTGACGCGCGAATGGCGCGAACAACGTGTTTTTGAGCGGTGCTTGGCCCAAATCAAGAAGTACCCGCAGGCTTTGATCCATACAGATCAGTCTGCGCTAAACCTTGCACTGGATGGAGATTGGGCAGAGCTATCATGGATATGGAATATGTATTGCAACCCGGGATCGGCTTGGGTCGTCAAACGCATTCCAGCCGTCCTTGTGCATTTCGCCGGGGGTACCAAACCATGGATGGAGGGCCGGAACCATTTTCCGAAACATATCGTGGCATGGTACGCAGATTTTCTGATGACCCATTATCAGGAAACTTTGGCACCTGCGCCGCCCCGACCACCGAGGAACACAGCAAGAAAAAGAAAATGGAAACCAAAAATCATCCGATACACCCGTAACGCCCGTCTGAACTATGACATATTCATGAAGCTTCGACCGTACCGTGCCCGATTGCGCGGTGATATGGGTGTTTTGGGCCCGCGCAAATAGCGCTTATTGCATTTTGTAATAGCCGTTCCTGATCTGGTGCTTACATCCGTCTTTACGACCCTAGTCGGGCGTTTAAACCCAGGCTCACAAGTGTAAGCGATGTTTTTTGCCGCTCCTGTCGCTTACATAATTGTTTGCGTTTTCCCAAACGCCGTACACCGGGAAATAGTGTTGCGGCGTTTCTCAAAAAAAGGACTCATACGGTTACTGCAGAAGAGCAAATGGCAGTTCGAGCGCCTTCGGCAAAGCAACTGAACCCCGCAAGCGGATCATGTTTAACTTTACAGTTTAAAACGAAAGGGCTTCGCCGGGAACGGTGAGGCGTCTTCTTTTGGATGGCGGTTCGAGGTCACTTGTTGTTCAGAACAGCCTCAATCTCATGCTCAACCAGCTTGATCAGCTTGCGATTATCATAGTGCGCGAGGGCCTTGATCCTGTTTCGTTCGGCCATCTCGGGCAGTTGAGGCATAGTCGAGGCAATCTGTCCGATGGCTGCGGCGAAACCATCCAAATCTCCTTCATCAACCAAATAGCCATTCTCGCCCTCTGTAACTGCCTCTGGAATACCGGCATGCCTTGTGGAGACAATGGCCAAACCGCAGGCCATTGCTTCTTGTATCGCGGTCGGCAGACCTTCGGTGTTGCCATTCGGCGCCCGTACGGAATGCTGTAAGAACACTTCAGATCTGCCGAGAATATCGCGCACAAAGTCGTGCGGTCTTGCGCCATGAAACACAATTCTGTCGTTCATTTCGTAGTTCTGGACTATAGTTTTGCATTGTTCCAGCATTGGCCCGTCACCGACTATATCAAGTGTGATGCCATCGAAGTTCTGCGCGTTCTCGCAAAATGCCCTCACTGTGATGTCTGGCCGCTTCTTCTCCACCAATCTGCCAACCATCAGAAAACTGCCTTCCCGTTTTTCCAAAGGCATGAATAGTTCAGTGTTTACGCCACTTGGCACAACGTGGCTATTCGGGTGGATTGCGCCGACAGATGCAAGCTCATCCAGAAGGAACTGTGAAACAGCAAACACCCCATCAAGACGCGCCATCATCCTACGATAGCCCGCCGCCCTAAGCGGTGCCCGCAATTGTGAGGATGCGTCGGCCCCACGGAAATAGGTGAAAATCGGAATACCCAACTGATTGGCGACTGGGGCTACCCGCAGGGCGACATTGCCGAATTCGGCCAGTATTGCATCGGGGCGCGCTTTTCCCAAAAACATGCAGATGTCCACTCGCGTTTTGCCATACGGCACGCGCGCGGTCCGATGTTCAACTATGCTTCGCATTTTTGAACTTAGGAAGGCCAGCTTTTCGAAATTTGTTTTCTTGGTGCTTCTTGGCAAGACCCAGGAGTGATGTTCCAAACCAAAAGGGTCCGGCTCCATGTCATGTTCGTGCAAGATGCAGGCGTTGCCACCAAAAAGATTCTGGATATGGAATGTGACCTGGGTTTCTTGAGGGTGAAAATAGCTCCCGGTCGCAATGCAGATTTTGGTCATGGCCAGGTAAAGTCCAATTTGTCCAATACACCCAAGCTCTCTGCCTTCTCAAGAACCCGTTTTTTTGGCTCTGCCAGCTCTGGAATACGATCAACATGGCACTCGACGTAGATCTTTTTGATTTTACACAGGTGCTCTGAGTCAAGTATCGCGTCCAGCACAACGTATTCTGCGCCTTCAATGTCCATCTTGATGACAATACTGTCCGAATTGATATGTCCTAGGATGTCGGCAATTGCCGCCGTTTCCACGTCAAAATGCTTTGAATAGCTGACGTTTGATTTGCCTCCAACAATTGTTGACCCCTCATAAAAACGTCCAGGCTTGGCGTCTTCGAAAAAGAGCTGTGTCTTTCCGTTTTCGGCGCTGACAGCCTTTTGGAAGGTCTTGATGTTCTGGTATCTTCGGGTGCGTCTTTCAAGTTCGGCAAAATTTACTGGATTGGGTTCGAATGCATATACTTGACCTACGCGATGTGAAAATTCGATAGCGGATTTCCCGACGTGTGCGCCTAGGTCAACAACAAAATCGTCCTTGCCAAAGAGTTGGGCCATCCGACGCATACCGCGCATGTCAGCCTCCAAAAATGCCTCAGGCAGCCGAACGCCGAGGCGCATCAATGCGTTCCGAATTATGTGCTTGGGTTTCATAGAGGCTCCTGTTGCAGATGTCATCTGATAGAACGATTTGAAGTGGAGGCCAACAGCCCTGATAAAAAGTGCGCGGTGCTTTGATTGGCGCTAACCTGACGATCTTCAAGTTATGCACTGTCCGCCCCTTTTTTCTTGCAATTCTTGACGCTCCCTATCCGCCCGTCTATACGCCCCCAGTCGGGCCTTTATCCCCGACTCACAACTGTAAACGCCGTGTTTGGCCGCTCCCGTCGCTGGGGGCCAATTCCGGCAAAAGGAGAAGCGACATGAAACTGAATGAACTGTCTGACAACCCAGGTGCTGTCACCCGCAAAAAGCGTATTGGCCGTGGTCCGGGTTCCGGCAAAGGTAAGATGGGTGGCCGTGGTATCAAAGGTCAAAAGTCCCGTTCCGGCGTAGCCATCAAAGGCTATGAGGGCGGCCAGATGCCACTCTACCAGCGTCTGCCAAAGCGTGGCTTCAACAAGCCGAACCGCAAATCTTTCGCTGTGGTCAACCTCGGTCTGATCCAGAAATTCATCGACGAAGGCAAGATCGACGTCAAAGCAGACATTACCGAAGATGCGCTGGTCGCATCCGGTCTGGTCCGTCGCAAAAAGGACGGTATCCGCGTTCTCGCCAAGGGTGATTTCAAAGCTAAAGCCAAGATTGCTGTGACCGGTGCCTCAAAAGGCGCTGTCGAAGCGGTCGAGAAGGCTGGCGGCTCACTGACTGTCACAACACCAGCAGCGGCTGAGTAAAACCTTGTGAGCGGCGGTTCCGTCGCTTACATAACTCTTCGAGTTTTCCCAAACGCCGCGCACCGGGAAATGGTGTTGCGGCGTTTCTTATAAAAAAGAGACCCATATGGCTTCTGCAGCAGAGCAAATGGCAGCCAACGTCAGTTGGAGCGCCTTCGGCAAAGCAACTGAACTGCGCCAGCGGATCATGTTCACGCTTGGATTGTTGATCGTCTACCGCCTCGGTACCTTTATTCCAGTGCCCGGCATTGACGGCGCTGCTTTGGCCCAGTTTATGGAAGACGCCCAAGCGGGCATTGGCGGTATCCTGTCGATGTTCACCGGTGGCGCCCTATCGCGCATGGCGATCTTTACCCTTGGCATCATGCCCTACATCTCGGCTTCGATCGTGATGCAGCTGTTGGGGTCTATGTGGGAACCGCTGAAGAACCTCAAAAAAGAGGGCGAACAGGGGCGGCGTAAGCTGAACCAATACACCCGTTATGGTACGGTTGTGCTGGCGACAGCGCAGGCCTACGGCCTTGCTGTTAGCCTTGAGGCTGGCGGTTTGGCGGCCAATCCGGGCCTGTTCTTCCAGGCCTCTACTGTGATCACCATCGTTGGCGGCACCATGTTCCTGATGTGGCTGGGTGAGCAGATCACCGCACGTGGCATCGGTAACGGTATTTCATTGATCATCTTTGTTGGCATCATCGCGGAAATCCCTGCCGCTATGGCGCAGTTCTTGTCGCAAGGCCGCTCTGGTGCGATCAGCACGCCGGTTGTTGTCGGCATAATTATCATGCTGATCGTCGTGCTGACCTTCGTGGTCTTCATGGAACGCAGCCTGCGGAAAATCCATATTCAATATCCGCGCCAACAGCGTGGCATGAAGGTCTATGACGGATCGACCAGCCACCTGCCGATTAAGGTGAACCCTGCGGGTGTGATCCCTGCGATCTTTGCCTCTGCTTTGCTGTTGCTGCCGACGACGATCAGTACCTTTAATGGCGGCTCTTCCGGGCCGCTGATGTCGACGATCCTTGCGCTCTTTGGCCCCGGACAGCCGCTCTACCTGTTGTTCTTTGGCGGCATGATCATCTTCTTCACGTATTTCTACACCCGTGAAGTGGCCTTCAAGACCGAGGATGTGGCCGAGAACCTGAAGAACCAGAACGGCTTTGTGCCCGGCATTCGCCCCGGTAAAAAGACCGAAGAATATCTGGATTATGTGGTGACGCGTATCTTGGTGCTGGGCTCTGGTTATCTGGCTTTGGTCGCACTGCTGCCTGAGATTATCCGGGCTGAGCTGGCCATCCCGTTCTACTTTGGCGGTACGTCGATCCTGATTATTGTGTCTGTGGGTATGGACACGATCCAGCAAATTCAGTCACACTTGGTCGCACATCAATACGAAGGCCTGATTGAGAAGTCTCAGTTGCGTGGCAAGCGTAGTTCAAAACGTAAAGGGCCATCGCGTCGATGAATATCATACTGCTGGGACCGCCGGGGGCGGGTAAGGGGACACAGGCCGCGCGGCTTGTTGAAGAACGCAACATGGTGCAGCTGAGCACTGGTGATATGTTGCGGGCGGCCCGCACCAGTGGAACTGAGATGGGCAACAAGGTTGCTGCCGTCATGGACCGCGGCGACTTGGTGACAGATGAGATTGTCATCGGCTTGATCCGCGAACAGTTGGAAAGCGATCAGGGCAAGGGTGGCTATATCTTTGATGGCTTCCCCCGGACACTGGCCCAAGCGGATGCTTTGGGCAATCTGCTGGTTGAGATGGGCGAGAACCTTGATGCTGTGATTGAACTGCAAGTCAATGATGAGGTGCTTGTTGAGCGCATCGTTGGCCGCGCGAAAGAGGCGGAAGCCGCTGGTCAGCCCGTGCGCGCGGATGATAATGAAGAGAGCCTGAAGATCCGCCTGATGGCCTATTACAAGCAAACCAGCCCGCTGATTGGGTATTACTATGCCAAGGGTGATCTGAAGTCTGTGGATGGTCTGGCCAGCATGGATGAAGTCGCGGCAAGCGTCTCGGCCGCATTGGGGTAGGGCGAACAATTTTCGGCGAAAATTGTTCTGTGCAGAAGGATTTTCTAGAAAATCCTTCGCCCCGCGACAGGTGGCTTGACCATCCCTTCATTGCCCCCTAAACAGCGCCATCCTGAGAAGGAATCAATTTGTGGTTAAGGGTCGCGCCCTGGCATCACAGAACACCTCGATATGACGCAGCCCGGCGCCCTGAAAGGTCCGGGCTTCCGTTGTGAAAAAAGGGTCTGGAATGACGGACCCGCAACGAAAAGGAATTGCACACGTGGCACGTATTGCCGGCGTAAACATACCCAGCGCAAAGCGGGTTCCAATCGCCCTCACCTATATTACCGGTATTGGCAACGCCAAAGCCGAAGAAATCTGCGAAGCGACCAAAATTGATCGCGCGCGCCGTGTTAACCAGCTGTCTGACGCAGAAGTGCTGTCGATCCGTGAATATATCGATGCCAACCTGATGGTTGAAGGTGACCTGCGTCGTGAAACACAGATGAACATTAAGCGTCTGATGGACCTTGGCTGCTACCGTGGCCTGCGCCACCGTCGTAACCTGCCAGTTCGCGGTCAGCGGACTTCCACAAACGCACGTACACGCAAGGGCCCTGCAAAGGCCATTGCTGGTAAGAAGAAATAAGGGAGGCTTGATCTATGGCACGTGATACAAAACGCACCAAAAAGAAGGTTTCCAAGAACATCGCAGCCGGTGTGGCGCATGTGAACTCTTCTTTCAACAACACCAAGATCCTGATCTCTGACGTGCAGGGCAACGCCATTTCATGGTCGTCTGCTGGCACCATGGGTTTCAAGGGCTCGCGGAAATCCACACCTTATGCGGCCCAGATGGCAGCAGAGGATGCGGGCAAGAAAGCACAAGATCACGGCGTGAAAACGCTTGAGGTCGAAGTGCAGGGCCCCGGTTCCGGTCGTGAAAGCGCATTGCGCGCATTGGCCGCTGTTGGTTTCAACATCACATCCATTCGTGACGTGACGCCAATGGCCCACAACGGTTGCCGCCCACCAAAGCGCCGCCGCGTCTAATATATTATCCAAACGCCTTGGGGTCGTGTGTTCCAGCACGGTCCCAATCCGTCATTTTAACCTCGGGCGTTTGCCTTTTTGGACCATGAAGGCAGACTAGTATGGAGGGACATATGATCCACAAGAACTGGGCTGAGTTGATTAAGCCAACTCAATTGGAAGTAAAACCGGGCAACGACC
>JBCAZI010000081.1:0-12882 GCA_038533095.1 Pseudomonadota bacterium | reverse complement strand
TGTTGGAAGCTGTCGCCGCTGTAAACGGTGAAATTGCGGAAACGATCGTTGGTTTTGACGCGACAGAGCAAGTGGCCATCGACATGGCCATGATCGAATTGGACGGCACACCAAACAAGGGGCGCCTCGGTGCCAATGCGATCCTGGGTGTCTCCATGGCGGTGGCCAAGGCTGCGGCCGATTTCACGGCCCAACCGCTTTTCCGCTACATCGGCGGCACCTCGGCCCGCACCCTGCCCGTGCCCATGATGAACATCATCAACGGGGGCGAGCATGCCGATAACCCCATCGACATTCAGGAATTCATGATCATGCCGGTCAGCGCGGAAAACATCCGCGAGGCTGTGCGCATGGGGTCCGAGGTCTTCCACACGTTGAAGAAAGAACTTTCTGCCGCAGGCCATAACACGGGCATCGGCGATGAAGGCGGCTTTGCCCCCAATCTTGCCAGCACACGCGTCGCGCTCGACTTTATCATGACGTCGATCCAGAAGGCCGGCTACAAGCCCGGTGAAGACATCTACCTCGCCCTCGATTGTGCCGCGACCGAATACTATAAGGACGGCAAGTATGAGATGGTTGGCGAAGGCGTATCATTAACGTCGGAAGAAAACGCAGCCTATCTGGCCAAACTGGCCGAAGACTACCCCATCATCAGCATCGAAGATGGCATGTCAGAAGATGACTGGGGCGGCTGGAAAACCCTGACCGATATGATCGGGGACAAGGTGCAGCTGGTGGGTGACGATCTGTTCGTGACCAACCCAACCCGTCTGGCCGACGGGATCGCCAAAGGCTCTGCCAACTCGATGCTGGTCAAGGTCAATCAGATCGGATCACTGACAGAAACCCTGCAGGCCGTTGATATGGCCCACCGCGCGCGGTTCACAAACGTCATGTCCCACCGCTCGGGCGAGACTGAGGACGCGACGATTGCTGACCTCGCAGTTGCCACAAACTGCGGTCAGATCAAAACTGGTTCACTCTCACGCTCTGACCGACTGGCGAAGTATAACCAATTGATCCGCATCGAAGAATTATTGGGTGAGACAGCGGTCTACGCCGGGCGCAGCATCCTGAAAGGATGACCTTGGCGCCAGGCAAATATGATGTGCCCGCAGACCATATCGCGACGGTCATCACGGCGCTTGAGATGACCGCGCCGACCATGGGCGCGCGCTTGCCCTTCCCGGATGGTTTCAGCGCCAGCAGGGAGGACCTGAGCCTCGATGCCTTTCGCGCGCTCTTTCGGAAGGTGGGTAGCCCATGGCTCTGGACCTCTGGTCTGACGGACCCCGATGAAGAGGTGATGGCCACCCTCACCCACCCCAACGTGGATTATTGGGTGGTCTATCAAGACCAGAATGCGATTGGGTTGATCGAACTCGACTTTCGCGAAGAAGGCGCATGCGAACTTATGCTATTCGGCATAGTCCCTGCAGCAACAGGCCAAGGGCTGGGGCGCCCGATGATGGCGCTGGCGCAATCAGAGGCCTTTGCGCGGGATATCACCCGCTTTCACGTCTGCACTTGCCATCTGGACTCGCCCCAAGCCCTGCCCTTTTACCTCAAATCCGGTTTCACACCGGTCAAACGCATGGTCGAGGTTTTTCCCGATCCCCGCCATAGCGGCCATCATTCACGCGATACAGCGCCGCAGATCCCATGCCTGACATGACCGCAGATGACATTATCGCCCAACTGAAGCTGACCCCGCATCCAGAGGGCGGGTACTATCGCCAGACTTGGGTTGCCGAAAATGCTGGGCGCGCGGCGGGGACCTGCATCTATTTCTTGTTGAAAGCCGGACAGGAAAGCCATTGGCACGCGGTCGATGCGGTTGAGATTTGGCATTACTATGCAGGCGCGCCGTTGATCTTGTCACTGGCCGCATCTTTGGATGGGCCAGCGCATGACGTCTTGCTTGGCCCTGACCTTGCGACAGGCCAAATACCGCAAACCATCGTAGCAGAAGGCCATTGGCAAAAGGCCGCAACAACCGGCGATTGGACACTTGTGGGCTGCACCGTCTCACCCGGCTTTCAGTTCGAGGGGTTCACATTGGCGGACCCGGGCGTGGATATCCCGCGTTAACCGCTGGGCCCTTCCAGAAACTCGTCTTCTTCCGGCATCTCGCCCGTTTCCAGAATATGCATCATCTCTGCGTTCATCGCTGCCTCCCGCGGGCCCAGGATTTCTTGCACGCGGGTGATATAGGCCTCATTTTCCATGACAGGGATATTCGGGTCATAGGCATCAGCGAGCGAAATCATCGAAGACCGGTCCGCCCGGTTAAACGCATCCACCATCATCTGCGCGCGATCCTTGGGAATGCTCAGTGCCTCTAGCGCCGAACGGCCCATGCGCAAAGAGCTGTCATAGGTTTCACGAATGATATCGCGGCAGCCAACGGCCCAAAGCTCATACACATGATGCCGATCAACGGCGCGGGCGACGATATGAACCTCTGGCGCGGTCGTGCTGACGTAGCGCACCAGTTCTGTCAGCTTTTCACGGTCATCAATCGCCGCGACAAAGACTTTGGCATCATGCAGGCCCGCGGCATGCAAGAGGTCGGGCCGTGTCGCGTCGCCATAATAGATGCGTGCACCAAATGTCCGCATATTTTCAAGGTGTTGCGCGTTGTAGTCGATCACGGTCAGATTATAGCCTGCCGCACTCAGAATACGGCGCACCAGCCCGCCAACGCGGCCACCACCGGCGATGATCACCTCACCCTGCTCTTCGATTTCGTCGGCCTCGCCAGCCTCTCCGGTGCTGTAGCGCGGAACGATGACCCGGTCGTAGAAGATGAACAAAAGCGGCGTCAGCATCATCGAAATTGCGACGACCAGCAGCAGTTGGTCTGCCAGCAACTGCGGCAGGATTGCGTTGGACACTGAGAAGGACAGCAGGACAAAGCCAAACTCCCCGGCCTGCGCAAGGCTGAGCGCCAGCAGCCAACGATCCGCGCCGCGCAGTTTGAACACGATGGCCAAGACAGCCAGAACGCCTGCCTTCACCGCAATCAACAGGACGGTCAACCCAAGAATCAGCCACAGGTTATCGGCCAGCAGCGTGAAATTGATGGCAGCACCCACAGTGATGAAGAACAGGCCCAGCAACAGCCCCTTGAACGGGTCGATATCCGATTCCAATTCATGCCGATATTCGCTGTTGGCCAAGACAACCCCGGCAAGGAAAGTACCCAAGGCAGGCGACAGCCCGACCAGCGACATCAACAAGGCAATGCCAATGACCATCATCAAAGCCGTCGCAGTAAACAATTCGCGCAGATTGGCCCCGGCAATGAAACGAAACACCGGGCGGGTCAGGAAACTGCCTGCGCCAACCACCGCCGCAATGGCCACAACATTGACCAGCGCGGTCTGCCAGCCATTCAGGCCTGCAACCAGGCTCATACCAGTGCCATGATCGTCGCCATGGTCATCCCCATGTGCCGTATCGGCACCATGACTCGCGTCAGCGCCATGGGCTACATCGCTGGCGACATCCAGCAGTTCCGGCATTGCAAGCAGTGGCATCAAGGCCAGCATGGGGATGACGGCGATATCCTGCGCCAGCAGAACCGAAAAGCTGGATTGGCCGCCATCGCTTTTCATCAACCCCTTTTCGTTCAATGTTTGCAGCACGATAGCTGTTGAACTTAATGTTGCAATCAGGCCAACGGCCAAGGCGACTGTCCATCCCAAGCCAAACAGCATCCCAAAGGCCATGACGACCACTGTGGTGACACCAATCTGCCCGCCACCAAGGCCTAATAGCTTCCCACGCATCGCCCACAAGCGCTTGGGTTCCAGCTCTAGCCCCACAAGGAACAGCATCATCACAACGCCGAATTCCGCAAAATGCTGGATCGATATGACATCGACGTTCAACAAGCCCAGGACAGGGCTGATCACGATCCCCGCAATCAGATAACCCAAGACCGATCCAAGGCCCAACCGTGTGGCAATCGGCACGGCAACCACGCCCGCAATAAGAAAGATAAAGGCCAGCAGCAGAAAATCGGTCATGGAAATCACCCTTCGTTCACAAAAACCATGCACCGCGCAGCGGGTCTTTGAAAGAGCCCCCGCAATAAAAAAGGGAGGGCCTGGGCCCTCCCTGAGTTTCGCTGATCAGGCTCACTCATTATGTACCGCTCGGTTTGTTTGCCTGCGGCCCAATCCGCGTCGGAGCGAGCGCACCCGCTCCGAAGCTCAGTCACTCTTAACTACAGCCCGACGTTGCGCCGCATGTGTTGCACTTCATGCAGGTGCCGTTGCGCACCAGCGTATAGTTGCCGCATTCGCCGCATGCCTCGCCTTCGTAGCCTTGCAATTTGGCCTTATCACGGGCCGAAAGCGTTGTGGCTGCGCCAGTGGCGACAACGCTTTCGCTGACCTCTGGCACTAGCGTTTGCAGCGCCGCTGCGGCATCCGTGCCCGTGGCCAAGGCTGTTGCCCCGGCACCGCCTTGCAGTACCACCAGATCCTGCGGCATCCGCTTGCGCAGGTAACCTGTGGACGAGATTTGCTTGAGCACTTCCAGTGATCGCGACGCGGCATGCTCGGTTGGGGCCTGAACGTTCGACACGCCCTCTTCCTCGCCACGTCCGATGTCATCGAAAGATGCGCCTTCCGGCTTCACATGCGCCAGATCGGTACGGTCGAGGTAGGACACCGCAAGTTCGCGGAAGATATAGTCCAGCACCGAGGTCGCATTTTTGATGCTGTCGTTGCCTTGCACCATGCCAGCAGGCTCGAACTTGGTGAATGTGAACGCATCCACGAACTCTTCGAGCGGCACGCCGTATTGCAGACCAACCGACACCGCGATGGCGAAGTTGTTCATCATCGCCCGGAAACCGGCACCCTCTTTATGCATGTCGATGAAGATTTCGCCCAACTGGCCGTCTTCATACTCGCCCGTCCGCAGGTACACTTTGTGCCCGCCAACGATGGCCTTCTGGGTGTACCCCTTCCGGCGCTGCGGCATCTTTTCACGCTCGCGGTTGCGCACTTCCTGCACGATGATCTTTTCGACCACTTTCTCGGCCAGTACGGCCGCCTTTTCCTGCGGCGTACCGGATTCGAGGGTTTCTTGTGCTTCGTCGTCATCCTCGACCAATGCAGCGGCTAGCGGTTGCGACAGCTTGGAGCCGTCACGGTAAAGCGCATTGGCCTTCACGCCCAAGGACCAGCTCAGCTCATAGGCCTTTTGGCAGTCCTCAATTGTCGCGTCATTCGGCATGTTAATCGTCTTGGAGATCGCGCCCGAGATGAAAGACTGTGCTGCGGCCATCATATAGATGTGGCTGTCAACGCTCAGATAACGCTTGCCTTTCTTGCCGCATGGGTTTGCGCAGTCGAAGACATTGTAGTGCTCTTCTTGCAGGAAAGGCGCACCTTCCAGCGTCATTGTTCCGCAGACGTGATCGTTGGCTGCATCAATGTCCTGCTTGGAGTAGCCGAGGTGGCGCAGCAGATCGAAGGTGGGATCGTTCAGCTTTTCGGCTGGGATCCCCAGCGTCTTTGTGCAGAACTCCTCGCCCAGCGTCCACTGGTTGAAGACGAAGCGAATGTCGAAGGCCGATGCCAGTGCTGCCTCGATCTTGTCCAGCTCCTGCTGACCAAACCCATGACCAATCAAAGAAGTATGGTTGATCGCAGGCGCCTGCCCGATGGAGCCGTGACCGACAGCATATGCGATGATCTCTTCAATCTGGGCCGAGCCATAGCCCAGCTTTTCCAAGGCCGCTGGGACCGACTGGTTGATGATCTTGAAGTAGCCGCCACCGGCCAGCTTCTTGAACTTCACCAGCGCAAAGTCAGGCTCGATCCCGGTTGTATCACAGTCCATGACCAGACCGATTGTGCCGGTTGGTGCGATGACGGACACTTGCGCGTTCCGATAGCCGTGCTTCTTGCCCAGCTTCAGCGCTTCGTCCCAGCTGCCAACAGCCAGTTCGATCAGGCGCTGATCGGGGCAGTTGGCGTGGTCGAGGGGTACAGGCTTCACCTCAAGCTTGTCGTAACCGTCTGCCTTGCCCAAGGCCGCCTGACGGTGATTCTTGATGACACGCAGCATATGCTTGCTGTTTTTCTTGTAGCCCGGGAAGGCCCCCAGCTCACCCGCCATCTCAGCGGAGGTCGCATAAGAGACACCCGACATGATTGCGGTCAACGCAGCGCCCATCGCGCGGCCCTCGTCGCTGTCATACCCCAGCCCCATGTTCATCAAGAGACCGCCGATATTGGCGTAGCCGAGCCCCAAGGTGCGGAAGTCGTAAGACCGCTGCGCGATTTCCTTGGAGGGGAACTGCGCCATCATGACGGAAATTTCCAGCGTCACGGTCCACAGGCGTGTGGCGTGCATGTAGTCCTCAGCCTGGAACTGGCCATCTGTATAGAAGGTCAGCAGGTTCATCGACGCCAGGTTACAAGCCGTGTCATCAAGGAACATGTATTCAGAACAAGGGTTTGAGCCGCGAATCTCACCATCTTCGGGGCATGTGTGCCATGCGTTCACCGTGTCGTGGTACTGGATGCCCGGATCAGCACAGGCCCATGCGGCGTGACCAACCTGTTCCCACAGCTCGCGCGCCTTGATGATCTTGGCGACCTCACCGTTCTTGCGGTTGATCAGTTTCCAGTCAGCATCGTCTTCAACAGCCTTCAGGAAAGCGTCGGTCACGCGGATGGAGTTGTTGGAGTTCTGGCCGGAGACCGAAGAATACGCTTCCGAATCCCAGTCGGTGTCATAGGTCGGGAATTCAATGCTGGTGTAGCCCTGCTTGGCATAGTCCAACACGCGCTTGATGTAAGTCTCTGGAATGGCTGACTTTTTCGCGTCCTTTACGGCCGCGGCCAATGTCTCGTTCGCCTTAGGATCGTAAGCGGCATCTTCCGCCCCATCCCAGGATTTGATCGCAGCAAAGATCGCGTTCAGATATCGCGCATGCATCTTGGAACCTGCGACGATGGACGCCACTTTCTGTTCTTCGATGACCTTCCAGTTGATGAATTCCTCAATGTCCGGGTGATCGGCATCCACGATCACCATCTTGGCGGCACGGCGTGTTGTGCCGCCGGATTTGATCGCGCCAGCCGCGCGGTCACCGATTTTCAGGAAACCCATGAGGCCGGAGGATTTACCACCGCCAGACAGTGGCTCCCCTTCGCCACGCAGGGAAGAGAAGTTTGTGCCAGTACCGGAGCCATATTTGAATAGACGCGCCTCACGCACCCAAAGGTCCATGATGCCACCGTCATTGACTAGATCGTCATCGACCGACTGAATAAAGCAGGCGTGCGGCTGCGGGTGCTCATAGCTGGAGGTCGATTTTGTTAGCTCACCTGTCTGAAAATCAACGTAGTGGTGCCCCTGTGCTGGGCCGTCGATGCCGTAGGCCCAGTGCAGACCGGTATTGAACCACTGAGGGCTGTTTGGCGCGGCACGCTGGGTTGCCAACATATAGCGCATTTCGTCAAAATAGGCCCGCGCGTCTTTCTCGGCCGAGAAATAACCGCCCTTCCAACCCCAATAGGTCCATGCACCAGTCAGACGGTCAAACACCTGCTTTGCCGAGGTCTCGCCCCCGAAGGTCGCACCTTCGGCGGGGACAGAGCGCCACAGGAACTCAGGCACACCCTTTTCCTTCACGCGCTTCAGCTCAGATGGCACACCCGCCTTGCGGAAATACTTCTGCGCGATGACGTCCGAAGCAACTTGGCTCCACTCAGCCGGGATCTCGCAGTCATCCAGTTTAAAAACAATTGTACCGTCAGGATTGCGAATCTCTGACGTCGTGGTTTTGAATTCAAGCTCTCCGTAGGCGCCGGTTTTGGCCTTTGTAAAACTGCGATCGATTTTCATTGGTCTGCCCCATATTTTGCGCCGACGTTGCGGCTTAAGTCTCAACACTGCCGCTTGCGCGGCTACTACACATCGGGACTAAGTTCGTTTTGAAGTCACGTGACCGGCCCCGATCAATGATCAGGGTCGCGTGATTGAACGCGATGCACGTTGCGTCCGCCTGCTGAACTATCCCCGTACCAACACCACATCTTGTGTCATGGCTGCCGGTCCGCACAACCTGACGCATCTAGCCCTCGTGGGTCAACGGGTTTTTGACACAAAATGTGGATTAATTCAGTTGACGGGAAAGCCCGGACATGGGCCGTGATCAGGCCAGGTGATTCACTCACATAGTTGTCCACAAAGCCGGACACGCGCCCGCGAAAAAGAAAGCCTTCAACTTCGCAAACTTAGACGCGATGGTTCAGCCGATGCCTCAAGTTGCAGCATCACATTGCGGCACGCATCCCCACAAATATCAAACCCGGTCTACCGTATCCCGGGTCGCGTTGCAGGTTTGTCACATGGCCAGCAGACAGTCGTTTCATTTACATCGGCGCGCAATCTGACTGCGATCAGAATTTACTTGTCACACGATATGTGGTGGCCGAGGCGGCGCCACTCACCACACATACTACTTCATTTTGTGCAATTCGATGTCAGATGGCCACAAAATGACCCTAGGTCGCGGTTTTTTGCGCAGTTTTTATTGACTGCAATAACAGAGTATTGTTTGGAGGTTTCAAGGGTATTGCATGGCGGTGGTCGTGCGTGCCTTCGAAGACAGATTAATTTTAGGTTGGGAGAAACCAATGAAAAAGTTTTGGATCGTACTTGGCGCGCTGATCGTCGCAGGCGTATCTGCATACGCAGGCGGCCTGGCAGATGCCATCACAGAAACAGTGCCAACTGTAGCAGAGCCTGTCGCGGCAGAATCAAGCGTACCAGGTTGGGTTATCCCAGCAGCGATCATTGCCGTACTCATCGGTGTGGCCGTTCTGGCTGACGATGATGATGATGATGAAGACGACGCAATGGGTTCAAGCTAAGCTTGAGCCGTTTGAACTGACCTGCGGCTGATCTTGATCTGAAATAAGATCAAGTCTGTGAAGCCGGTCATCGCAATAGGAATATGTACGCGGCAGCGCAACGCGCTGCTGCGTCGCCTTTTAGAGAGCATCTGGAAACAGAACTTCTCTTACAAATATGATTTGAAGGTCATTGTTGTTGACAACAACGACGCGCCGACAGTCACACCCCATATTGTCACTCCACCCGAACCACAGACATTTGAAGTGTTTCTTGTGCACGAGCCGAATGCCGGGCTAGCAAATGCACGCAACCGTGTTCTTGACATAGCCACAGAGCTAAATGCCCAATGGCTGATCGGCGTGGACGACGATGAATGGGTCGCCGCTGATTGGCTTTCAGGCTACATCACCGCTTTTGAGACCCTTGAGACATCGATCATCGTGGGGGCCCAACGCACCGTCTATCCGGATACCCTCAGTCCCTTTGTAGAAAAACGTCAGCAAGAACAGCTGCCCGCGGGCGCACCATCGCGTGTCTTTTCTACCGCGAATTATGCACTGCACGCCGATGTTTTTCATACAAAATCAGGATTGGGCTTGCGTTTTGACCCCGCATTCAATGAAAGCGGCGGAGAAGATTTTGAATTCATGCTGCGGGCACAACATCAGCATGGGATCATCCCACTAAATTGGCCGCATGCGCTAGCGATCGAACCATACGACGGCGAACGGACGGGTTTCAGCTATCACTTGAAACGCCATCTGATCGATCAGATAACCCGCTACCGCGTTTGGGAAAAGCACCGCAAGCTGGGAATACGTGGGACTACCCTAGGCAACGTCCGCAAACGACTGAGGCTAACCATGCGATTTGCTGTATTGGGCCTCTCTGGTTGCCTCCGCGGCGCAGCATTCTTGTTCGTCAATCGCGAAAAGGCGGCGGTCACATTTGGGATCGGCCTGACAAATTGCATGCGCGCAATTGCGATATTTCCATATCTTTTCGGTGCGTCAACGGGACTCTATGGGCGCCAGACGAACGCGGACAGATCAATCGACGTGCGTTAGTTGCCATCAACTGACACGTTAATTTGTCCTCTGCAGGACACGAAGCATTTACGGTGTGGAGTTTATGGTCGGGGCGGAGAGATTCGAACTCCCGACCCTCTGTTCCCAAAACAGATGCGCTACCAGGCTGCGCTACGCCCCGGACCATGCGCAGTCTTTAGCCCCGCCAAACTGATTTGAAAACCCCTAACCGTCAGTCTTTTGCGCGCAGGGCAAAATAGCGTCTGGGCCAAAGCTGGGGTGCTGCATCACAGCCCCCTCGGTCAGCCCCAAACGCGCGGACAAACCGCCATTTATCTCAAGCACCATTTGCACACCATCACCGCCGGAGATCGGAGTCAGATCGCCTGGGATTGCGTTTTCGTGGATACGCAGGATTTCACCATCAGGGGCAGCAAAGATCATATCCAGCGGGATCAGCGTATTCTTCATCCAGAAACTCACGCTTTGGGGGCGCTCGTAGATGAACAACATCCCCGATAGGGTCGGCAGCTGCTCCACGAACATCAGGCCTTGGGCGCGCTCCTGCGGATCATCGGCCACGTCGATCGAGAAGGTTGCTTGTCCAAAATCGCCTTGAATCGTCAATTTGTTATCGGCGCAAACCGCCCAAATAGGCTGCGCCAGACACATTAAACAACATACGACCGTGGCCAGCCTCACTTGGCGGCCACCTCCCAGCCGATTACCTCGATTGCCATGCGACCACGTTCACCATCGACCATGCGAATGCCGATGGCCTCACCAGATTGCAGGTCAGATAGCCCCGAACGGCGCAACACTTCGACATGCACAAAGACATCTTCATTGTTGCCAAATACATTCGCAAAGCCAAAACCCTTGGCCTTATCGAACCATTTTACACGCGCCGGTTCGATCGGCTTGCTAGCAATATCCTCGGCGGAAAATTCCACCATATCCCGCAGTGGCAAGCTGTCATCGGTCTCAGGAGGTGTAATTGACAGCACTTCGGTCGCCTGTAACCCGCGCTGCGTATCCTGTACCATAATCGAGATGGCAGAACCGTCTACAACAGACCCCTGCCCGAAATTTCGTAAAACATTCGCGTGCAGCAAAATATCCGGCCCGCCCTCCTCAGAGATTACAAACCCAAATCCTTTTGTCGGATCAAACCATTTTACCTGTCCAAGCACCTGACGTTGAGTGCCGGCGTCGTGCGTTTCCATCTTTTATTCCTTTTGAACAGCGGCGCCGCTAGCGTCGCTACCCGTTACTGTCTCATCGCTAGATCCAGACTGTACGTCCTTTACTCTCTCCAATGCTTCCTGTCCCGAGGAAGCTACGGTGAGAGACGCGTGACCTCCCAATCATGATCCACTTCACTGCGTGACCACCGAAACCGGTCATGCAAACGAAATGCGCCGTCAGACCAAAACTCAATTTCCAGAGGCACAATCCGGAAACCGCCCCAAAAAGGTGGCCGTTCGGGGTCCGCACCTTTTTGTACTGTTACTTTTGCCACATCTGCCATCAATGCCGCACGCGACGTCAAGGGCTGTGATTGTTTTGATGCCCACGCCCCAATCCTGCTCTTGACGGAACGTGATTTATAATAGGCATCAGCTTTCGGACCGTCCTCTTTTGAGGCCAGCCCCCGCACTCGTATCTGTCTGGCGAGTGATTTCCAATGCAGAACGAACGCGGCCTTGCCAGATTGTGCAATTTCTTGCCCTTTCCGGCTGTCATAGTTGGTGTAGAACACGAAGGCATCCAATTCGATATCTTTGAGCAACACCATTCGCACATTGGGCATCCCATCTTCATCAACCGAAGACAGTGCAATCGCGTTGGGATCATTGGGTTCAGACTTGCTCGCTTCATCCAGCCACTGCTGAGCTATCACGAACGGGTCAGGGCCCGCAAAAATGCCATTACGGTCAGACATGTCTGATCCCTAAACAAATCCCCCATGCGCAGGCTAAGAGTAAACGTGCACAGTGGCAAGCATTTTGCGCGATTGTTCAGATACTTGCCGCTTTGCGAGCAATCGCCTAAACGGTGAATATGCCAGTGGCCAAACAATAAAGGAATGTAAGCGATGACATCCAATCTGATGCAGGGCAAACGCGGTCTGATCATGGGGCTTGCAAATGACAAATCGATCGCTTGGGGCATCGCAAAAGCCTGCGCAGATGCCGGTGCCGAGCTCGCTTTTTCCTATCAAGGCGAAGCACTCAAGAAACGAGTCGATCCGCTGGCGGCCTCTGTAGGGTCGGACATTGTGCTGCCCTGTGATGTCGGTGATGAAGCGTCGATTGATGCACTCTTTGCCGCACTTGAGGCGCGCTGGGGTAAGTTGGACTTCGTGGTCCATGCCATTGGTTTTTCCGACAAAGGCGAGCTGCGGGGACGCTATGTCGACACCTCACGCGGCAACTTCCTGACATCAATGGATATCTCGGTTTATTCCTTTACCGCCGTGGTGCAACGGGCCGAAAAAATGATGACGGATGGGGGCTCTTGCCTGACCCTAACCTATTACGGCGCTGAAAAGGTCATGCCGCACTACAACGTCATGGGCGTTGCCAAAGCCGCACTTGAGGCCTCGGTCCGTTATTTGGCCGAAGATCTGGGCAAAGATAAGATTCGCGTGAACGCAATCAGTGCCGGTACCATCAAAACACTTGCGGCCTCTGGCATCGGCGACTTCCGGCTGATCATGAAGTGGAACGAGTATAATTCGCCGCTGCGTCGCACTGTGACACAAGAAGAGGTCGGGAAATCGGCCCTCTACCTGCTGTCGGATTTAGGCAGTGCCGTGACAGGCGAAGTTCTACACGTCGACGCAGGCTATCATGTTGTCGGCATGAAGGCCGTCGACGCGCCAGATATTACAAAAGAATAGGACTATCCCATGACTGACCGCCTGCCGCATGAAAAAGGGTTCCACATCAGTTGG
>JBCAZI010000080.1:0-13529 GCA_038533095.1 Pseudomonadota bacterium | reverse complement strand
GAAACCGTTCGACCGAGATGAACCCTTCGACCTCATCCAACATCGGGCGCATCTGGGCGGCGATTTCAAGGTATGCGTCTTTGCGACCGCCCGCTGGTTCAACCTCAAAAATCACGGCATAAGGGGGCACGGGCCAAAGGACGCCAAGGTGTATTCGACAACTACCGTTTGCGGATCGCAGGTGTCATCCGTGACTATGGCATGTTTGACCGGGCGCAGGCCCCATCTGACAGCCGCAGCGCGCATCCTGAATAGATCAGTTCGTCCAATCCGCAGATTGCATTTCACGCAACCGGCTGGCGGTACGTTCAAATTCAAAGGTCCCTGTACCTTCGACATAAAGCATCTCTGGCGCGGCGGCAGCAGAGCAGATCAGCTGTACCTTTGCCTCATAAAGCGCATCAATCAGCGTGACGAAGCGTTTCGCCTCGTTGAAATTATGACGCGACAGCGCAGGGATGTCCTCTAGGATCAACACCCGCACAGCATCGGCCAGCGCAAGGTAGTCCCCAGCACCCAAGGGCCGCCCGCAAAGATCAAAGAACTTGGCCTTGGCGACACCATTGTGAAAATCCGGCAGTTCAACCTGCCGGCCCTTCACATGCAGGATCAGCGGCTCTGACGCCCCGCCGCTTAGACGCGCCCAAACCTCGGCAATGGCCCGTCGGGCGTCGGCATCGATGGGCGTGAAATAGCTAGGCGATCCGGCCAAACGGTCCTGCCGGTAATCCTTAGCGCTGATCAGCTCATGCACCACCATTTTTTCTTTCAGCAGGGCGATGAAGGGCATGAACAGCTGGCGGTTCAAACCGTCTTTATACAGATCATCCGGCGGGCGGTTCGATGTGGTCACAACGACGACACCGCGGGCAAACAGCGCCTCGAACAAGCGGCCTACCAGCATCGCATCGGTAATGTCCGAGATTTGCATCTCATCAAAGGCCAGAAACCGCACCTCATCCGCCAGTTTGGCAGCCACCGGGGCCAAGGCATCATCAACGCCCTGCTTGCGGGCCGCTGTCATCTCGGCATGGACCCATTGCATGAATGCATGGAAGTGGCGGCGTTGTTTGGGGGCATCGACGATATCATAAAGCAAATCCATCAACATGGATTTTCCGCGCCCAACCCCGCCCCACATGTAAAGGCCGGGGATCGCCGCGGGTGCTTTGCGGAAAAAGCCGCCCTTTTTGACAGGTTCGGCCAAGGCCGCACGCACCCGCTCAAGCTCTGGCAAAACAGCTAGCTGGGCGTCATCTTCATGCAATGTGCCCGCCGCAACGGCCTGTTGATATGTCTCTTGCACTGTCATCTTGCTGGGATAGCGCGCCGCCCGTGCAATGAAAAGCAGGCGGGGTCAGCCACGCAAAACCGCCCGCACCGCATCGGACAGTTCTTTGCTATGGGTATAAGGCAAGCCATGGTCAGCCGCGGCGACAACCTCTTGGCGGGCATCGCGGTTCCACAGCCCCAGCAGACCCACGGCGCGCAAGGGAATGATCGGGTCCGCACCGCCCCAGATTGCCGTCACCGGAATGCCCTGGCGGTAAAGCTTACGATGCTCACTTTCCTGATCTTCTGCCAACATGCCACGGCGGCTGGACAGGATCCCGGGCAAATACCCACGGCGCGTCAGCTCTTGCCGCTGGGCCTGCAGGACTGCATCAATCTCTCGGGTTGCCCCCTTTTGCGGGATCGCTTTGAGAATGCGGTTATGGGCGAACATGGCATGCGCCCAATCGCCCAAGCCGGGCACACGACGGCAAAACCGCGAAAATGCGCTTTCGTTGGTTTTGATGCCCGCTGTGGCGATCAGGATCACACGTTTCACGCTATGCGGGTATTCGGTCGCAAAGGCCGTGGCGATGCTGCCGCCCATGGAATAACCGGCAATCGTCAATTCCTCCGTTAGCCCGTGATAGGCGCAAAGGTCTGACAATTGCCGCAGAAAAAATGCGCGGTCCTGTTTGCCTTTAGGCGCATCCGACAGGCCACGCCCGTAAAGATCATACATCAAAACGCGGTAACCCAGTTTTCCCAGCCCTTCGGCCACCCCCTCCATCGAGATCATGGGTGAGGCCAGACCATGCACAACAACGGCAACCGGTCCGCGGGCCGATCCGGCCCAACGGCAATGGGTGACACCTTGGGAAAGCTGGACAAACTCACCTTTTGCCCCGTGCCGCTCAGATGGGCCAATGGCCGGGCGGCGACGCTCGATGACAAAGGGGCGTACCGCGGCATAAGCCACAGCCAAAAGCACCAAGGGAACCAAGAACCACACCAACAAAAGACGCGCCTTTCAAACCAACAATTGGCGCCTCTTAGACTGAACCAGACCTAGCTTCCAGTATGTACCGGGCTGTCATCAGGTCCAAATGGGCGCCACCGCCGTTCTTAAACAGTGTAATCTCGGCGGGATTATGGCGTTGAAAGCGATCAAGTTCGTAGTAATCGGCGATAATGTCACACTCATCAAAGGTGCCCGCGGCAATGGGGATTTTCAACTCTCCAATATGTCCGACCGTCGTGTCGCGACTATCCACAAAGACACGCGCGCGTTGCAGTGCCGCGTCATCCACCTCGCGCATATCAGGGCGATAGGCGCCAATCAGGTCGATATGCTGTCCGGGCTGCAACCACGCCCCTTTGATCAGCGGTTCCGTGGTCATCGTGGCCGATGTAATCACATCGGCAGCCTTCACCGCCGTTTCCAGATCATCCGCGATTGTGATATCCGGGAAAGCCACCTGCATTGCCTGCGCGCCTTCGGCTGAGCGGTTCCAAACCGTGAACTGCGCATCTGGGAAAGCGGCCCCATAGGCTTCGCGCAGCGAATGCCCCACCGTGCCTGCGCCCACAATTAGAATGTTCTTGGCGTCAGGCCGCGCCAGCCGCCGTGCCGCCAAGAGGCTATCGCCTGCCGTCTTCCACTTGGTCACCAAAGCAAAATCAAGGATCGCTTCCAAGGTGCCGTCTTTGCCGGAAAACAGGTTCACCGCACCGCCAATCGCTGGCTTTCCCATGGCCTTGTTGCTTGGAAAGATGGTCGCGCATTTGACGGCCAATCCCAGCCCCGCAATCCAGGCAGAGCGGTTCAACAGTGTATTGTCGCCCTCATAAAGAAACACATCCGCCACATCCGCTTTCGGCCTATCATGCCCTGCCGCCAAAGCATCGGTCAGTGCGAGCCATTCAAGGTTCCTTTGGCCTTCTTCAAAGGGGATCATCACTGTCATTGCGCGGCATCCTTGCTCAGCAATCCTTCGGCCACCAGCCGATCTGCCCAGCCTTGCGGCCCTTCAAACAAATGCGTCTGCCATCCCCGTGCAGCAGCCGCATTGATGTTATCAATCCGGTCATCAGCAAAAAGCAGCCCTCCAGGCGGCACCCCGCAATCTGCCTCAACCTGCGCATAAATCTCTGCATCGGGCTTGATCAAACCCATATGGCCGGAAATATAGCGGCGGTCGAATTCACCTAAGAAAGGATAGACAGGCTCAGCAATCTCAAAGGTCTGAATGCCAAAATTCGTCAGCGCAAAGACCGGCACGGCATTGGCCCGCAAGGCACGCAGCAACCGCACCGAATGATCAATCGTCGGACCGGTCAGATCAATCCAGCGGTCATGCCACATCATGACCTCATCATGCCATGCGGGATAGGTCTCTGCCGCTTTCTGGATCGTCTCGCGAAAGTTCCCACCGCGATCGACCTCATCATTGATCCCATGCAGATCAATCGCAGCGAACATCGCCATGCGCCGTTCGCGCCCAATCTCGCGATCAAAAAACCGCTCTGGCTGCCACTCGATCAGGACATTCCCAATGTCAAAAACAACTGCTTTAACGTCTGCCATGCCCACTCCTGTGATTTTCCAAAGCAGCCTAGCGCCGCAAGTGTCGCTGTAAAGCCGCAGGTTTCACCTGCGCCTCGCGCCAGACAGTGAACAGCCCCGCACCAAGGATCAGCGCCATCCCGAAATAGTCCAATGCGCCGGGGAATTCGTCGAATACCATCATGCCCCAGACGACCGACATCGGCAGGGCCAGATATTCAAACGGGGCGACATAAGACGCCTCAGCCACGCGATAGGCTTGGCTGATCAGATAACCCGCCACCGCGATACCAATCCCGATGATCAGGAAAATGGGGTAGTCGGCAGGCACAGGCCAGCTCCACGCCCGGAATAGAAAGGCCAGTGATGGGTCGGATTGATCGCCAAAACGACCGTCACCCACAATCAGGCCGAACGCCACGCCCACAATGATGAACATGATCTGGATATAGAAGGCCATGGTCGCCGCACTCTCTGTCCCGCCAATGCGGCGCGTGATGATGTGAATGCCTGCATAACAAAACGCCGCCGCCAGTGGCAGGATTGAGGCCACCTGAAACGCCGCGGTCCCCGGCCGCATCGTGATCAGCACCCCCAGAAAACCTACCGCAATCGCAGCCCAGCGCCTTGGCCCCACGACCTCACCCAGAAACAGCACCGAGAAGAGGGTGATCACTAGCGGGCTGATAAAGAAAATCGCCACCGCATCGGCCAAAGGCATCGCCGCCAACCCCAGAAAGAAGGTCATATTGGCAAAGACCACGCAAAGCCCGCGCAGCATATGCATCTTCAGCTTCTTGGTGCGTGCAATCGCCCAGCCCGTCGTTAGCGGCGCGATCACCGCGACAATGATCAGCAATCCAATGACCGACCGGATCAGCACGACCTGATGCAGCGCATAACCGCCGCTCAGAAACTTGATCGCTACATCATTGATCGAGAAAAACACCACCGACACAGAGCCACAAAACGCGCCCAGCTTGGCCGGTGACATGGGGCTCACAGTTTCGCCGCCGCGCGTAAGGCGCGTTCCAGCCCATCCAAAAACCGCGCGCGGTCGGCCTTGCCAAATGGTTTACCGCCCCCTTGCCGAAACGGATCCGCCGCCCGCATATCCGCCATCAAATCGCGCGTCGCCAACACATTGCCGATATTGGCCTGCGTCAGCGCCTCGCCATTATGCTTCAGGACTAGCGCACCATTCTCGATGCAGCGCGCCGCCAGTGGGATATCCCCGGTGATCACCACGTCTCCCGCTTTGGCACGGTCCGCGATCCACATGTCAGCCACGTCGGGGCCGTCAGGCACCACAACTGTCTCAACAAAGGGATTGGCAGACGGGCGGATGCCTCCATTGGACACCACAAAAATCTTCATCTTATGCCGGGTGCCGACCCTCTCGACCTCTGCTTTCACCGGGCAGGCATCGGCATCAACATAGATCACGCGTAAAGCGCCTCGGCATGAAAGGCGACGTGATCCTCCATGAAGGTCGCGATGAAGAAATACGAATGGTCATAGCCTTTCTGCAATCTGATTTGGCCTTCCTGCCGCTTGGCCGCCATGGCTTGGGCAAAATGCTCTGTGCCCAGCAAATCACCAAACTGATCATCCGTGCCGGTATCAACCAAAATAGGCCCATCAAATCCCGACCCTTGCATCAGCAAGGTCGCATCATGTGGGCCCCAATTCGCCTCATCCCCCCAATAGGCAGCAAACTGTTTGCGGCCCCAGTCGCTGGCTGTGGGATGACAGATCGGGGCAAAAGCAGACACAGACTTGAACCGCCCCGGCAAAGCCATCGCCATGGTCAGCGCCCCATGCCCACCCATCGAATGGCCTGTGATGGACTGACGGGACATATCCAGCGGGAAATTCTCAGCCAAGAGCGCTGGCAATTCCTCGGCCACGTAAGTCCACATCTTGAAATGCTTGTCCCAAGGGGCCTGCGTCGCATCAATATAGAAACCAGCCCCCTGCCCAAGATCATAGGCCTCATCATTGGGCACTTCATCGCCACGCGGCGAGGTGTCGGGATAGACCAGTGCAATCCCCTGCTCTGCCGCCCAGGCCTGCGCGCCCGCTTTGGTCATCGCGTTCTCATGCGTGCAGGTCAGACCCGACAGAAACCAAAGCACAGGCACCGGGCCAGGTGCGGCCTCTTCGGGCAAAAACACCGCAAAGGTCATGTCACAAGAACAAGCAGTTGAGGCATGGCGATATACGCCCTGCGTCCCACCATAACAGCGATTTTCCGAGATGATTTCCATGCGCGCATCCTTTCGTTTGCACAAGGGCTAGCGCAGGTTCAGAAACTTGTCACCCACGCAATGACCAAGGACACGGTGACAATACTCAACGCGGTCGAAATCAAAATGGAGGCTGAAACACGCGTCGGTGCCACACCATAGTGTTGCGCAAGAATGTAGACGTTACCAGCAACAGGCAGGGCCGCGGCGGCAATCATGACGCCCGCCGCGTAAGGATCGACATCAAAGATGAAAAGCGCGGCCACGGCCACCGCCGCCGGGTGCAGCACGAGTTTGCAAAATGACAACCAGCCCGCAATCGCCACGCGTTCGGCCGATTTACTGGCCAGTGAGGCGCCAATTGCAAATAGCGCCCCAGGGGTAGCGGCAGCCCCGAGTAAGCTAAGAAAGTCATTCACCGGCCCAGGGATCGTCAGGTTGTTCGCCGACACAACCAAGCCCAGTGAAATAGAAACGATCATCGGGTTCTTGATTAGCCCCACAGCCACTGTCCACAAAATCCGCGGCGACATACGGCCGTCGCGCGAGCCGGTGATCAGAATGACGATTAAGCTGCCAAAAACGATCAGATCAACCGCCAGCACCATCATGACCGGACCAACAGCGCCCTCACCCAAGAGCAGCACCAGCATCGGAATACCCAGAAACCCGACGTTGCCGATCACAGCACATTGGCCTTCAACCGCGGCCTCGGTCATGGGGACCTGACGCTGGCGCGCGGCGCGCATCGCGATCAGATAAACGAGCGTTGTGGCGCTGAGGTAGGCAAAGACAAACTGCCAATCCAGAATGTCGGCCAGCGACAGGTTTGCCGAAAACCGAAACAACATCGCCGAGAGCGCAAAATAGAAGACGAATTTCGTCAGATAGGCTGTCGCCTCTTCGGAAAAGAACTTGGTGACACCCGACCCGTAGCCAAGTGCGATGATCATGAAGAAAGGCAGGGTCTGAAGAAAAATATCCAGCATATGCTAGTCAAACGTACCCGTCGCGCGGCCCAATAGCATAAAGGCACGCGCGGTGCGGGTTTCGGCCAACGCCAGCAAATCAGTATCTGTAGCGTTCTCTTCAAGCCCCACAAGCATCTGATCGAAACAACGAAGGAAATGATGCACAGAATCCCGGAAAATCGTGTCATCGCGTGCACGCGTGCTGACCATAGAAAGATAGGCCGGGTTCTTGATCCCACCCAGCCGATCAACCGCTTTGCCGCGTGTGCCCTTGGCAAAACTGCGCCACAAATCAGCATGCGCAGGTTCAGGACGCAGATCATCCATGTAGATGCCGTCTTGTGACAACAGCGTCAGCACATCCTGACTGGCCTGCACCAACTTGCGGGCCTTGCGGTCACGCAACGCACGGCGCAGGGCGGCAAAGCCTTCCGTATCATTCTCATCATCAGGGAAATTCAGCGCCATGATGAAATCAGGGCGGTCAACTGGGGGGTTCGTATCCTCTGGCGGGGTTTTCAAAGCCAGGCTTGGCTGATCTTGCGGGGCTTGCGGGGCCGCCCGGGGCACGATCAGGCGCGACACTTCACGCCGGGACGCAAACCGCGAGGGTGGTTGCGCCGGCTCGGCAGGTTGTGCTGCGACTGGTGGCGGGCCCTGCGGGGGTGCTGCGGGTGCATTCTGCTGCGCGGCCAAGGCGCCGCTTAAGCGCGATACCTCGGCCTGTGTGAGATACAAATCCTCGCGCAGGTGGCGCGCCGTGCGGGCCAGCAAGGTCGCGATCCAAATCAGACCCGCTGGAATGAACACGGCGATCACGGCCAGAACCCAGCGGCCCAAGGCAAAACCATCATCAGGGTCGCGCTCGGACATCGACAACCAAAAGGAAATCCCGATCACAACCATCCAAGCCACTGCGATGGCGATCCCAATCGCCTCGCCTTGGGTTAGGCCTTCGGCCTCGCGGGCCCGGTTTGTGCTGGGTTGCTGCGCCATGTGCTGCGCATGTCCTATTTGTAAGTGATCGACAGTATCTCATAGCTGCGCGTCCCGCCGGGGGTACGCACTTCTACGCTGTCACCTTCATCCTTGCCGATCAAGGCGCGCGACAAAGGCGATTTCATATTCAGCTTACCGTTCTCAATGTCGGCCTCATACTCGCCCACAATCTGGTAGGTCTTTTCCTCATCCGTGTCTTCATCGACCAGCGCAACCGTCGCACCAAATTTGATGGTCCCCGACAGCTTGGCAGGATCAATCACATCGGCCAGCGAAATCACGCCTTCCAGCTCTTTCACGCGGCCCTCGATGAAAGACTGCTTTTCCTTGGCGGAATGATATTCGGCATTCTCGGACAAATCACCATGCTCGCGCGCCTCAGCGATCGCACGGATAATTGCCGGGCGTTCCACGGATTTCAGGTGCTTGAGTTCCGCATCCAGCTTGTCAAAGCCGGCTTGGGTCACTGGTATCTTGTCCATCGTCACATCCCTCCGAAGGGAAAAAGTATAAATCGAGTGTTCATAGTCTATTAGCAGAGCCCCAAGTCAAGACTTCGCCGCGATTTGATGTCGCGTGCGCCAATTTTGACGTCGTGTCTTGATTGCCCCTTAATCTTCCTTGAGGTAACCGTTGCCGAAGCTAATTAAAAGGGGCGGGAGCCCGAAGTTTAGAGGATGCAACATGGCCGAGATTGAACGCGAAGCGATGGAATATGACGTAGTGATCGTGGGTGCTGGTCCCGCTGGTCTATCCGCCGCGATCCGGCTGAAACAACTTGATGCCGATCTGAACGTTGTGGTCCTTGAAAAAGGGTCCGAAGTCGGCGCGCATATCCTGTCTGGTGCGGTGCTTGATCCGGTTGGCCTGAACAAGCTGATCCCGGATTGGAAAGCAAAAGGCGCACCGCTGAATGTGCCCGTGACAGAAGATAACTTCTATATGCTGGGTGAGGCTGGTCAGTTGCGCATCCCCAACATCGTGATGCCGCCCCTGATGAGCAATCACGGCAACTATATCGTCTCCATGGGCAATGTCTGCCGCTGGATGGCCGAACAGGCCGAAGAACTGGGTGTCGAGATTTTCCCCGGCATGGCCTGTTCCGAGGTCGTTTATGGCGACAATGGCGAGGTCAAAGGGGTGGTCGCCGGTGAATTCGGAAAGAACCCAGATGGCACCCCCGGCCCATCCTATGAACCAGGGATGGAGCTGCATGGCAAATACGTCTTTTTGGGCGAAGGCGTGCGCGGGTCCCTGTCCAAACAGGTTATCGCCAAATACGATCTGGCCGCCAAATCTGACGTCCAGAAATACGGCCTTGGCATGAAAGAGATTTGGGAAATCGACCCCGAAAAGCACAAAGAAGGCAGCGTGACCCACACGATGGGTTGGCCTTTGGAAGGCAACGCAGGTGGCGGGTCTTTCATCTACCACCTTGAAAACAATCAGGTCTACGTAGGCTTTGTTGTCCACCTGAACTACAAAAACCCCCATGTCTTTCCTTACATGGAATTCCAGCGGTTCAAGCACCACCCAAAGGTGGCCGAACTGCTGAAAGGCGGCAAGCGGGTCGCCTACGGCGCACGCGCGATTTCCGAAGGCGGTTATCAATCCATGCCGCAGCTTGAATTCCCCGGCGGTGCTTTGCTGGGCTGTGCGGCTGGCATGGTTAACGTGCCGCGCATCAAGGGCAACCATAACGCCATGCTATCCGGCATCGCCGCAGCAGAGGCCGCCGTCGAGGCGATCACATCGGGGCGCAGTGGCGATATGCTGGACGGGTACGACAGTGCCGTGCGCAAAGGCGAGATCGGCAAAGACCTGCAAAAAGTGCGCAACGTCAAACCGCTGTGGTCGAAATATGGCTTGCTTGCCTCGCTTGGTATCGGCGGCATGGATATGTGGATGAATACCTTTGGCATTGGCTTCCTTGGCACGCTGGCACATGGCAAATCGGACGCCGACGCGACGGAAGAGGCCAGCAAGCACAAAGAAATCGACTATCCCAAGCCCGATGGCACGCTGTCCTTTGACCGGCTAACGAATGTTTCGTTCAGTTTCACCAACCACGAAGAAAGCCAGCCCGCGCATCTGCAACTGACAGATCCATCCGTGCCGGTTGGGATCAACCTGCCGAAATATGCGGGGCCCTCTGCACGCTATTGCCCAGCGGGTGTTTACGAATTTGTGGGCGAAGGCGACGACACAAAGTTCCAGATCAATTTCCAAAACTGCGTGCATTGCAAGACCTGCGATATCAAGGACCCCAGCCAAAACATCACCTGGACAGTGCCGCAAGGCGGCGATGGGCCGAACTATCCAAATATGTAAGATTAAGGCCCCCACGCGGGGCCCTTTTTCTTGCGGGGTCTCAGGTCGCCTTTTGCCCCGCATAGGTGATGCGGCGCAGCACCATCTCAAACGGGCCCTGGCGAAACCACATGCGCCAGACCGAGAGGACGGTGATCAATAAAAACGTCACAGCAACGGCAATCAAAGTCGCGGTCATCCGGCCCACTTCCTCCCAAAGGCCCAGACCGTAGCCTGAAAATATGGTCGTCAGAATGATCGACTGGCCCAGATAGATACTCAGGCTGGACCCACCGGCCCGCAAAAGGCGGGCCATGAAGGGCCCCGGCGGGCGCGCGATTGCGGCGATCAAACCCAGATAGCCCAAGGTCGCAAGGGGCGCGATACAAAGCGTCAGCGCCGCCCCCGGCAATGGCGGCCCCCATTGCCAAACTGCGGCACCCAGAAGGCTCAGACCAACACCGGGTATCAGGCAAATGCGGCGCGCGCGTGCCCAAAGCGGGTGGCCCGCGTTGTCGATCATGCCGGATTTTACGGCAGCCAATCCAAGGCAGAACCAACCCAAAGCAGAGACACCTTGAAACACCAAAAACACCGCAAGTGTGATCGCAAAACCCACGCTGCGAAAAATCACAGCATCAAGAAAACTGCCATCGATCTGGGCAAAATGCTCATACGCCAGGAAATCCGGCGGCGTTTCATCTGGCAAGGACACGACGACGCCGGCAATCACAACCTGAATGATCAATAAAGCCGCACCAACGCGCACAAGACGCTGCACGGTCCAATTGCGAAAAAGATAAAGGATCGACCCGGTCACAGCGTAAATGACAAGGATATCACCAGGGAAAAACAAAATCCCATGGGCAAGACCCAGCAGGAGCAGACCAAGCATCCGGTTGTGATAAAGCTTGCCAAAGGCCAGGCCGCGACGTTCACAGGCGCGCATCAGAAAGGCGAGCCCCACGCCAAACATAAAGGAAAACAGCCCGTATGTTTTTGACATGGCAAGCCCCTGCACCAAAAACAGGCTGACGCGATCTGCAAAGGATTGACCGATTTGGTCCACGATCCCTGTCAAAGCCGAGAAGGCGATAAATTGCACGTTCACCACGACAATGCCAAAGAGCGCAATCAAACGTAGGTAGTCGGGCAAAAGCGCGCGAGCGACAGCGGGCTGCGCTTGGGGGTTTTCTGTCATCAAGCGGGTATCCTTTTGCGCCTTGCGGCCGTGCTGCATGTAAGGTGGATCATGATCCACCTTACGCTAACATATGGACGCAACTCACGTCCGCAAGACAAGGTGGGCCTCACCACACTAAGCCAAAAGGAGCTCGTGGTTATGAACTGGACACTTGATCACTCCACCACAACGCCCGCCGGTCGCGTTGCCTGGGGGACCACTGGCAGCGGCCCACCGCTTGTCTTGGCGCATGGCTGGCCCTGGTCGTCCTTCAGTTGGCATCGGTTGATCCCGAAACTGGCACAGCAATTCACGCTTTATTGGTATGATATGCCCGGCTATGGGCAGTCCGAGAAATACGCGGATCAACGCAGCGGGCTTGATGTTCAGGGCGCAATTTTCGCCGCCATGCTGGACCACTGGCAACTCGAAAAACCGCGCGTGCTGGCGCATGACTTTGGGGGTGCCACGAGTTTGCGCGCGCATCTGCTGCATGACTGCGCTTTCGACCGGCTGGTGTTGATGAATGTCGTGGCGATGCGGCCCTGGGGCTCTGCTTTCTTTGATCATGTCGGGCGGCATGTGGATGCATTCACTGGCCTGCCTGCGCATATCCACGCAGCCGTCGTGCGCGCCTATATCCAAGGCGCACTCATCTCAGATATCGCGCCTGCGGAATTTGACGCATTGGCAGCCCCCTGGCTGACAGAGGAAGGCCGCATCAGCTTTTACCGTCAATTCGCACAGGCGGATGAAAGCTTCACTGCCGAGGTCGAGCCATTCTTTGGTCAGATGCGCTGCCCTGTGCATATCCTTTGGGGCGAGGATGATCCCTGGATCCCCCTTGCACGCGGGCGCGCGCTGCACCGCCTGATGCCCCATGCAGGGTTCACAACATTGCCCGCTGTGGGCCATCTGCCGCAACTTGAAGCACCAGAGCGGGTGCTTGATATGCTTTCAGATTTTCTGACAGGCTAGGGTCAGCACTCATCACAAGGCGAATTCGGCAATCCGCTCTAGGCTGTCTGTCACTGCCTTATCGGCGGGTGGCATGGACCAACCGCTGTCTTTCACAAGCTTCGCGATCAGCCGCATATCATAGGTCAACGACGCACTATAGGTCGCCAATTCGGCCGTTGGGCGGCTGGTAATATCGAACTGCGAACCCATGATCAGTGATGGATGGTCGGGATGCTTTAGCTTGGTCAATAACAGCAAATTCAGAAAGCGACTGCCGTCTTTGCGGGCGTTCGGTATCACAAACTGACCCCGTTTTGCTGTGTCATCCGTCAGGAAAGCGCGCATGCGCCCCCGGACGGGCCCGACACCTGATGGGGGCTGCATAAAGCGGCAGTTCTTACCGATAATCTGATCAGCCTGATAGCCGGTCATTTCGGAAAAAGCGGCATTCACAATCGTCAAAGGCGAGTCTGCAAAGGCAGTATTGGCAATAACAACCGGCACCCTGCAGTTGTGCACGAGTTCCGCCAAACCTTTCGGGGTCTTATCTTCTGTCACGCCACTAAACCTGCTGCCTACCCTAAGTCCTTTATTTTGCGCAGTAAGGCCGCTGCTGTCTATCTACCTAAAAGTATACTATTCCCAAGAATGCTGCCCCTCAGATTGCAGTCGTCATTCAGCAGAAACGGGCGGTATCACAACCTCCAGTGCGTATCTACAGCCAAGGGGCGGCTGTAGATACGCGCCACTTGATCAGCGCAAAACAAACCCATCGGGCCATGTCAGCGTGTAATCCAGCGTCACCTCTTGCTTTTCACCCGCGGCGAGATCCAGATCCCACTCCAGGATACCGCGCATCCCGTCTGGATCGCGCCGTGTGACCGCGGGGCTCGCGGTGAAAGCGACCTCCAGATCCTCTTGTTCAGAGTAGGGGATCGCATCGCGCAACTTGACCGCCCAATCCTGCCCGGTCAGGTTTTCGACCGTCATAATGGCCTGCTCTGTCAATTGGTTCGAAG
>JBCAZI010000079.1:0-13646 GCA_038533095.1 Pseudomonadota bacterium | reverse complement strand
CAAAGGTACTCCGAGCCAATCATGAGCTCATCTTCCATCCACTTTTCGACAGAAGCGCGTGTGCCTTCGGAGATTTCAAAGCGCACTGGTTTCTGCGTCTTGCTTTGCAAGACCGATGCACGTTCTTTGATCTGACCGGATGCCATAACATCGACGACCTTCATCTTCACAAGGTCACATCCGCGTAGTTTGCTATCGATCGCCATGTTGAACAGGGCGAGGTCACGGTGATTTTCTGCCAATTCAAGTCGAACGCGGATTGCCCAGACATGCTTCGGCTTTAGTGGCCGTTTCTGACCTACGATGCGACCCTTGTTCCAGGCTGGGCGCAGCGCGCGGATGGCGGGTAAGTTTGGTGTTTCCATGACTGATCCTCCAATCCGCCATGCCCTCCACAACGACAACACGACGTTGACAAGGCACCATACCACAGAATTTCTGCGCTGCCTCTGAGGTCTGAAATGAGCCCGAAGTACTAGGCAGGCCACGTTCGGGCATCGCCCGACCTGGAGGGCATCAACATCACGGTTTGGCCGCGCGTTTGGATGGCCTTGAGTGTTCAGTATGTTGAAACGTTGCAAAATCGCCCTCCTGGGGGAGGTCGGGCGATGCCCGAACGTGGCCGGGCGGTGGTTCTATGTGGTGTCTGAAAGGGCCAAAATGAACGGCAGGAAAATCCGCGAAGCAGCCATTCCGCTATCCATCTCCACCCAATTCTTCCCATGTCTGCCGTACCCAGCCTTTGATCACCTGCGCCTCTTCCCAGCGGTTTGACATCTCAACCCCGTCCGGTCCGGTCATCGCATATTCGGGTGGCCCCAATTCGCACACAAAGATGCAGTCCCCCGATGGGTTGCGTGCCCGCCAATCAGTCAGCCCTTCGCGCCACCAGCCTTTGAACAGCTGGACCCATTTCTGGTGCTGAGGGAAATCCAGCTGCAGCTGGATTTGTTGACGTGATGCAACGCGGCCTTGGAAGCTGTCAGAACGCTGCAAGATGCGGCTGATCAGCCCCATGTCATGATCTGATAGGGGGAACCAGAATTCCCGATCGACCACATAATGCGACAGGTCTGCGCAAATGCGCATTTCTGGGATGCGGTCCAATAGTTGCAGTGTTGTGTAAAGGTCATTGGTGATGCAGTTGCGGTGCGTCTCGAACTGTACAGGCACGCCGATGCGGTCGGACATAGCCATCCACGTCTCAATCACCGGCACCATATCATCCAGCGCGATGGGCATGACCTGCCCAATCACATCGACGAAAGGCGCGCCGAAATCGGCGGCCAAATGTAGCGTATCCTCTAAGCTTTTAATCGTTTTTGGGAAAGCCACAATCAGCGGCGTCAGCCCGGCGGCCTCCATATGTGGACGCACGGCGTGGGCGACGGCCACGTCCGACGCACCCAGATCAATCGCCATGCCGTCAAAGCCGGCACCAGCCACCATCTCGCAAACCTGTTCATGGGGCAGTTTTATACCAGCCTGGTCATGCGGCTGCATCGCCCAAAGCGATGTATAGACCTTAAGCTGTCTCATGGCATAACGGTGAGGGTGAGGTCCCGGCGCAGGGCCGGGACGGCGCTGTCACCTGTCATTCTGCGGGCATCCGCGTGACGCGCCCACCAGCGCGCGGGATGATCCAGACCTCATCCATCGGGTATTGGCTTTCATCCTTGGCCATCAGCTTGCCGATCACTTCGCGCTGGAATTCGAGCCAGCCCATGCGGTGCACTTCGCCTGCCTTGTCTTCGATCCGGTCGTTCAATTCGCGCAGCTTCCAGAACGGCACAGCAGGAAAGGTATGGTGCGCGGTGTGATACGGCATCTGCCAGCATAGCCAGTTCTGCAGCGCATTCGCGCGGGTGGATCGTGTGTTTTCCATGATGTCGTTTTCATGGGACAGACCCAGATGCTCGATCGTGTTCTGCAACTGGTGGATCGGTTTGGTCAGCACCATGGGGATCAGCCAGAAGGTCAGCGCCGCCCATGATCCAGTGATCACAGATATGAAGGCGATCAAACCATAGCCTGCCAGATGAAGGCGACTTTCGCGGATCACCCGCGCCTCTTCCTCGGCCCGGATATAGGGTTCGATGATCGTGCCAGAGGCGCGGCGCAGCACGCCTAAAACGCGATTGCGCCAATAGGTGATCCCGCTGAGCCATAGCAGATAGGTGGTCAGCGTGTAGGGTTCGCGTACCAACTCGCCATCCCGTTCCCAATCCTGGGTGTATTGGTGATGGGCGAAATGCATGATCTGGTCGAAATCGCGGGGGAATATCTGGATAAAACCGATGATACGGCCAAAGACCTCATTCAACTTTCGGGTCTTGAAAACGGTGGCATGGGATAGCTCATGCTGGGCGGCATAGAGGAAGTCTAGCAGCACACCCAAGGCGAGCCCGGTCACCCAAACCCAAGCCGTACCCATCGCCATCGCATGCAGGATACCGACCACCAGGATCGCCCCCATATGGCTCGCCATTTGCAACCCGCCTTGCAGGTCTGACCGTTCGGACAAGGCCCGCAACTCAGCGGGCGTCAGCAGTTTACGTCGGGAAAAACTGGCTTCCATACTTGCATCCCCTGTTTCGCACCCGCGAGCCTAGCCCAGCTTGCCTGTTTCGCAAAACCTTTCGCTGCAACGACAGCATCGCAGACATTACGCCACGTTGAGGGTGACGTGCAGGGCAAGTTTCGCCATGATTGCCTAAAGTGGAGGCACGCTTATGACCAAATATCCCAACCTTCTGTCCCCCCTCGATCTAGGGTTCACAACGCTGAAGAACCGCGTGCTCATGGGCTCGATGCACACCGGGCTGGAAGAGACGAAGGATTGGAACCGGGTCGCTGAATTCTATGCTGAACGCGCCCGTGGTGATGTCGCTTTGATGGTCACGGGTGGCATGGCCCCGAATGCTGAAGGTGGGGTGTTCCCTGGCGCGGCTGGCCTTTACACTGACGAGGACATCGCCAACCACCGGATCGTGACGGACCGGGTGCATGATGCGGGTGGCAAAATCGCAATGCAGATTTTGCATGCCGGACGCTATGCCTATTCGCCTGCCTGTGTCGCCCCCTCAGCCGTCAAATCCCCGATCTCGCCTTTTCCGCCGAAAGAATTGGACGAGGAGGGGATTGAAAAGCAGATCAGCGATATCGTCACCGCCGCGACACGTGCCAAAGAAGCGGGTTATGACGGGGTCGAGGTCATGGGATCTGAAGGATATTTCATCAACCAGTTCCTTGTCACCCACACCAACAAACGCACTGACCGCTGGGGTGGCACTTACGAGAACCGCATGCGCCTGCCGGTGGAGATCGTGCGCCGGGTGCGTGAGGCCGTCGGTACAGATTTCATTGTGATCTATCGCCTTTCGATGATTGACTTGGTGCCAAAGGGATCGACCTGGGAAGAGGTTGTGCAGCTGGCCAAGGTGATCGAGGCGGCAGGTGCAACGATCCTGAATACCGGCATCGGCTGGCATGAGGCGCGTATCCCGACGATTGCCACATCCGTTCCGCGTCGGGCGTTTACCTGGGTCACCAAGAAGCTGATGGGCGAGGTGACTATTCCGGTCATCACATCGAACCGGATCAACATGCCCGAAGTGGCCGAAGGTGTGCTGGCCGATGGCTGCGCCGATATGGTCAGCATGGCGCGGCCGTTCCTTGCCGATGCGCATTTCGTGGCCAAGGCCAAGGCGGGTAAGGCAGCCGAGATTGCGCCCTGTATTGCCTGCAATCAGGCGTGCTTGGATCACACCTTCAGCGGCAAGCTGTCGTCTTGCTTGGTCAACCCGCGTGCCTGTCATGAAACGGAACTCACAGTCGAACCGGCTGCGACAGCCAAGACTGTTGCCGTGGTCGGTGCTGGCCCAGCGGGCTTGTCAGCCGCGCTGACAGCAGCGGAACGCGGCCATGCCGTGACGATCTTTGACAAGGCGGAAGAGATCGGCGGCCAGCTCAATATGGCCAAGCAGGTGCCGGGGAAAGAGGAATTCTGGGGGCTGGTCGATTACTACCGCACGATGGTCGCCAAGGCAGGGGTCACCTTGCAGATGGGCACCACGGCAACGCGAGAGGCTTTGGCGGATTTCGATGAAATCATTATCGCCACAGGCGTCGCCCCGCGTGACCCTGCCATTCCCGGTCAGGATGGACCGAATGTAATGTCCTATATCGACGTACTCCGCGGCAAGGCGGAGGTCGGCCAGAACGTGGCCATCGTGGGCGCCGGTGGTATTGGTTTTGACGTCGCTGAGTTCCTTGTCACCGACGAGAGCCCCACCGAAAACCTGGATGAGTGGTTAGAGGAATGGGGCGTGGGCGATCCCGCGCAGACCCGTGGTGGCTTGCGGCCAGAGGGGCCCCAGCCAGAGGCACCGGTCCGACAGGTTACACTTCTTCAACGCAAGTCAGAGAAGCTGGGCAAACGTTTGGGTAAGACCACAGGCTGGATTCACCGTGCTGGTTTGCAAATGAAAAACGTCCAGATGATCGGCGGCGTGAATTATGAAAAGATCGACGCCGAAGGCCTGCATGTCAGCAGCGGTGAGGCGCGCGAGAACCCGCGCGTGATTGAGGCAGATACGGTTGTGCTATGCGCCGGACAGGTGCCGGAACGCAGTTTGGCGGATGATCTTATCGCCCAAGGTCGTTCAGTCCACGTGATCGGGGGAGCAGATGTCGCCGCCGAGTTGGACGCGAAACGCGCAATCGATCAGGGCACGCGACTTGCCGCGCAAATCTAACGATAGCGGAACAGCACATCGATGCGTAGTTTGGGCGCGGGCAAAGCAAATCACGTTAAAGTTACAGAACGCCTTACCCGACACACCAATGCCACCTAAAGACTTAGCAAGCTGCGAGCGGCCCTCACGCCAGGTATCCTCTAAGACTAAATTGGTTGTCCGTAGACGAGGGCGTGGCATTAGTTGCTTTGAAGGTCACCCGGCACACCTGCGATTAGCTCAAGTTCGCACCAGCAAACTGGTCCTTGAGGCGACGAATTGCATCTAAGGTACTCGCAATCATTGCTGGTGATCATGTCGAGGCAATCCGAACCACCCACGCACCAACAAGCGCTATCATCGCAATCCTGATAGAATACTTCGCTATCGCTGCCGCGAGATACAATACTGCTTTGCTGAGGTGTCAGCGGGTCCAACGTGGCTCCTAGCTGAGTAGCGCGCGAAAGAAACTCACTGTCACTCATCGTTATTGCTTGATTGGCACCATTTATAGACGAAGTCTCTTCTTCTATACATCCATGAAGGAAAAGGGCCAGTACGGAAAAAACTGCAAATGTTAATAATTTTGGCATTTTTCTGAACTCCTAAGACAAAGGTTTTCTTCTTAAGTTGAAAGAATCTATGCCCGGCCCTCATTGGTCCAAAACCAACGGCCATTATCTGATCGCACCTCAAAATGACCGGATATTTCGTTGAGTCATTTTAGAGCAAAATCAAAGGGCATTGCTCGTTCATTGTGGCCGTTGGGTCTTGCTTTCCGACCGGCGAAATCTGCCGGCCAACACTCAACCACGACCTTCAGTCTAATACAGTATGGTAACACATCTCGACCAAATGGACAAGTTGGTGACGTTGAACAGAAGCGAGACTTGGCACCTAGGGCCTTGTTTGACGTAACCCAAAAGCCGAAGTCGAAGCCCGTTCCGCCATTTGCTACCTGCGATTTTGTGTGCAAGTGTATCAGTCTTTGCCCGGCGGCAGCCCGTTCAACCGCGCGATATAGTCCACCAGATGCGGCACATAATCCTCTGCCCCGTCGCCCCCCATGTTCATCGCGGCGGCAAAGGAATTCTTCATCGCCGTCCCCACAGGGTTCGCGACAAAGGCCTCATCGGCCATATTCACCAGATAGCGCGCATCTTTGAACGCATTGCTGAGCGTGAATTTATGCGCCTCTTTATTCCCTTCGACGGCATAGCCCATGAAGGTCTGATAGAACCCGCAGTCCATGCGTGATCCGCGGATTACGCTGTCGAATTGATCAACGCTGATACCAACCTTGCGGCCCACTGCCATGGCCTCAGAATAGAGCGCGGCATAGCCCAAGGATAGGAAATTATTGAGCAATTTCATCTTATGGCCCATGCCGGTTTCGCCCAGATGCACAATGGATGTCGTCCAGCATTCCAGCACCGGTTTGATCCGCGCGAATGTGTCGTCAGAGGCGCCTACCATCGTGCTTAACTCCCCCGCCTCGGCCTGCACGGGCGTTCCGCCCAGCGGGGCGTCAGCAAGACAGCATCCTGCATCCTCAAGCATTGCGGCCAGTTTCTGGGTCGAGGTTGGATCAGAGGTAGAGCAATCCACAATCACGCTGCCATTGCGCAGACCGGGCATCAGACCCGCGATAATCGCCTCGACCTGGGGTGAGCCGGGCGCGCAGATATGGATGATGTCAGAGGCTGCGGCCAATGTTGCAAGATCGGCTGCCTCGCTGGCACCCCGCCCGACCAAGTCATCAACCGATGTACGATTGCGATGCGCGATCACCGTGACCGCATGACCGCGGGACAGGATGTTCTTCGCCATGCCGTGACCCATCAGGCCGACGCCAATGAAACCTACCTTTTCTTTGGTCATTTTCGCTTTCCCCGTTCTGTATGAATGCTGTCTTTTGCTATGTATCGCCTATGGCAAAAACATAAAAGGACGCGGACCAAAGGTACCGACTCGCACCGCGTGTAAGCGCCCAGACTTTGCAGAATACAGCATCAATTGCGGCGCCCCACAAATCACAACGATTGCCGAAATCCCGTTATCAATTAAGGATGTTTGTCAAAAACTGCTGTTTCCGCCTGAGCATCAAAACGGATTCATACCCCCTTATTGTCAGGCATTTGTCCCATTCCTGCCCGATTTCATCTTCAAACAGGAAACAACGGTATCAAAAACAAGTGCTAGGAATTTCACATGGATCGTCTGACGGAAATGGAGGCCTTTGCCACTGTTGTGGATCAGGGTGGCTTTACGGACGCTGCCAAGAAGATGGGCATTTCCAAGTCTGCCGTTTCCAAACATGTTTCGTCACTTGAGGCCCGCCTTGGCGCGCGCCTGCTGAACCGCACCACACGTCGCGTCAGCCCCACGGAAATTGGATTGGCCTATTACGACCGCGCCCGCCGTGTGCTGAATGACGCGGGCGAGGCCGATGCGCTGGTTACATCTATGCAATCCGCGCCCTCTGGCCTGTTGCGCATCAGTGTTGCCACCGATTTTGGCGTGAACCATCTGTCGCCTGTGCTGGGTGATTTCCTGACCGAATTTCCTGATATCACCGTCAATATGGCGCTGAACAACCGCTATGTTGAGCTGATTTCCGAAGGCTTTGATATGGCCGTGCGCATTGGAGAGCTGGAAGACAGCACCCTGCGCGCCCGCAAGCTGACCGAAACAACAAAGCGCATGATCGCAAGCCCCGCCTATTTTGAGCAGTATGGCCGGCCCGAAAAAATTGACGACCTGAATGAACATAAGTTGCTGCATTATTCCAACCAGGCAAACTCTGCCGTTTGGAAACTGACCGCCCCGTCCGGTGAAAAGCGTCAGGTGCGGACAGCCGGTTGGCTGACGGTCAACGATGGGCAGTCGCTGCTGAACGCGTGTATTGGCGGGCTTGGCATCGCCTATTTGCCCAGCTTTCTTTACGCCGAAGCGATGCAGAATGGTTTGGTCGAAGTCGCGATCCCTGACCTGCCGGTTGAGACGCAAGGCATCTATGCCGTCTACCCGCCGGGCCGCTTTACGCAGCCCAAAGTGCGCGCGTTCATTGACTTTCTTGCCCATGCCTTTGCCGATAAGGGCCCCGAAATCTGGTAATTTTCCCAAGGTGCCAAGACACCTAACTGGCGCTGTCATTCATTTGGCAGCGCCATTTTTTTTGGCCATTAATGTAATCACAACATCTCATATCTAACCTCTGGCCCGGGTAATAAAGGCGCTAGACATGGACCGATTGATGCGGCTGCTTGCGCCGAAAGGCTGGATCGGCTTTGCAGTTCGCCTGATTGTGCTGGTGGGGTCTGTCACCGCTGCGAATATTGTATTCGCGCGGTTTTTTGACCCTTTTGGGGCATATAGCGCGCAGGCACCAACCTATTACTTGTACCATGCGATAATCGTGGGTGGGCCATTCATCGCATTCTTTCTTGCAGTTGCCTTTTATCAGGTACGTCTGCAACGCAAGCTTTGGCAATTGTCACACAAAGATGGGCTGACCGGGCTGAATAATCGCCGCAGGTTTTTTGCGTTGATGGAACGGGCCAATACAACTGGCCAGGCTGGCGTTTTATTGATGCTGGATGCCGATCGGTTCAAATCCATCAACGACACCCATGGGCATCAGGCGGGCGATATCTGCCTCAAATCCATCGCCCATACCTTGCAGCGCAGCTTGCGCCAGAACGACATTATCGGTCGCATTGGCGGCGAGGAATTTGCCGTCTACCTGCCCGGTGTCGGCATGGAAACCGGCCGTGTCATTGGGGAACGTCTGACAAAGCCGATCCCATTTCGGACCAAAGGTGACCAATGCGTATCCGTGACCTTATCGATAGGTGCCGCCACCTGGCAGCATGATATCTCGATTGATGCGGTGTTTGCGCGGGCCGATGCAGCGCTCTACCACGCGAAGGAAAATGGGCGCGGGCGTTTGGAAGTCTGGAACCCCCCTCTGCTAACTAAAGAGGATGAGACGTCGGACAAGCTGGTCAGTTTTGGGTAGATGTGATGATGACTTCAACCCGCCTGTTCGCCTCTCGCCCGGCTTCTTGCAGGTTCGAGGCTATGGGTGCCAGATACCCCATCCCTTCTGCTTCCAGCTGCGCGCGATCGACGCCATAGTCACTAGCCAAACGTTCAAGGACCGACGCGGCCCGCCGTTTGGACAGGGCGATATTTACATCCAAGGCACCAGAAGAATCCGTATGTCCTACCAAAGCGACCCTGCGCAACGGCTGCGTTGCCAGATAGTCGGCCAAGGCCGCTAGCGACGCGAACTCCCCATCCGACAATTGCGCCGACCCGCTTTCAAAACTCAGGTCGGACAGAATGGCATGGCCTACAGCCTCCAGTTGGTCGGCAAGTGCCGCGTCAGGTTGCGCCCCAACGGCACGCAGCGGCGTTGCCTGAGCCGATGCAATGGGTGCGGTATCCTGCGTCATTGGTCCGACATGGGTAAGTTGTACAAAACCAGCTTCGGCTGTGCGGCTGGTCAGAAGGGTGAGATATTCGGGGCCGTCGTCTCCGGTCCGTTCAGCTGCCAGAAACCGGTAATCACCGACATTGATCCGCATTTCCGGTGGTGGCAGTGTTTCGATCCCAAAACGAAAGTCGAAACCGCCGCAAGCTTCTGTCTGGCATTCAAAGATGATGCGATAGCGGTCGTTGCGCAGCTGTTCGCGCAAAGGACGCACCAGTTGCAGGGTCGTCAGCGATGCCGCATCGATCCGCCAGGCCTGCTGCGTTACCTGGCCTTCCACCGTTTGCGTTGGCATTTCACCCCGATCCCATATGCCGCGCGGCATGACATAGCTATCGGCGGCACGTACCACTTGGGTCTGTAAGCTGGCATTGCTGGGAAAATCCAGCGTTTGGGCCTGCGCCGCACCACCGACAAGGGCCAGAAGGGCAGTCAGGGCGCGGATCATCGGGCCAGAGCGTGATATTCATCATTGGGGCGCATATCAGTGGCCGATGCGATCCGGTTGCTCATGTTATAAAAGCCCGCAACAGCGGCGATATCCCAGATATCACGATCAGAGAAACCCACCTGCCGCAGCGCATCGCGATCTTTCTCTTCGATCTTGGCGCTAGCAGTTGTCATTTGCTCTGCAAAGGTCAGCATCGCCTTTTGGCGCGCTTCCAGATCAGCGACACGCCAGTTCATGACCAGCATCTCGCCCAGTTTAGGATCACCCGAAAGCTGGCGTACTGCGGCACCATGCGCCGTCAGGCAGTAGTAGCATTTGTTGATGGACGATACGACAACCGCGATCATCTCGCGTTCCAGCTTTGACAGGCCGGACTCTGCCAGCATCACGTCGTTATAAAGCGCCGTGAAAGCGTTCAGCTTATCGATGTCAAAGGCATAGGCTTGCAGGACATTCGGCACCTTCCCCAGCTTTTCTTGACAGATGTCAAAGTATTTCTGCGTCGCCTCAGGCAGCGGGTCTGCCATGGGCAGATCAAGGGCTGTGGGTTGGTCGGTCAAAAGATCACTCCGGCAAAGTCCTGTAGTGATACTGTCCCACAAGCGTCATCCCGAGGGAAGAGTAGAGCGCGTTGGCGGCAATATTCGCCTGTGTGGTCACTAAGGTCAGATAATCCGCGCCGTTGGCCTGCGCCCAAAAACCAGCCGCCCGCGTTAGGTGCTGTGCAAGACCTTGCCTGCGGTGTGCGGTGCTGATTTCAAGCGCATGGATCATCGCGCAGTCGGCGGCGATCCCGACAAAGACGGTGCCCGCCGGCCTGTCATTCAGCCGTCCCAGAAAGGTGGTTTTAGGAGCGCGTGCGCGGTCCATCACAGCCAAACGCCCAGCACCTATTCCGCCTTCAGCCCATATTTCGACCTGGGTGGCCAGCGATGGCCAAACCTCAAAGCTGGTGACGGGTGGGGGGCGTTCAGTCGCAATTTGCGGCACTGCGATCGCATACATATTCACCGGGTCTTTGATCACATAGTCGCGGGCGGACAAGATATTGTCCAACTCTGTCTCGCCCTCGCGGATCATAAACAGGGGCACCTGCCCGGCGGCGCGCATCGCGTCTTCGGCAGGTGGGATATCCGTTTCTGTTACAGGTTGTTCGGCAGTGGCGGCGCTGACCCGGCTGCTGCCGCTGCCGTCAATGCGAATGGTCCAAGGACCCAGCGCCTGTTTGGCCGAAGCAGGCCAGGTGCCGTCGATCACAGCATAGAGTTTCTGGGCATCCGGAAAGCTCATCCAGAAAAGCGGGCCTCGAGCGTGCTCATCGCGGTTTCGAGCAGTGCCGCGTCACTGCCCCGCACCACGATGTTGCACCCATAGCTGCCATCCCGCTGAAATGGGTATGACCCGACAGAGAGGTCAGGAAATTCATCTGCGAAAGCGCTGAGCGGTCCCGCGATATCCCCCTCGCCCATCATCAGGCGCAGGGTACGTGACAAAAGCGGTGCACCCCCGGTCAGCGTCGGCAATAAACTGGCGACCATCGCTTTGAACACCGATGGCACGCCGGCCATAACATGGACGTTGCGCAAGCTAAATCCCGGTGCCGTGCTGACCGGATTGTCGATCAGTGCTGCTCCATCGGGAATACGCGCCATGCGCAGCCGTGCCGCGTTCAGCTCTAACCCTGAACGGTCGTAATGCGCCTGCAACAGCGCGCGCGCGTCGTCGCGTATGTCGATGGGGGTATCAAAGGCGGCAGCGATACAATCGGCGGTGATATCGTCGTGGGTGGGCCCAATGCCGCCGCTGGTAAAGACGTGGTCATAACCTGATGACAGCGCTTTGGTTGCCGCAATAATGGCGTCGCGGTCATCGCTGACAACGCGCACCTCTTTCAGGTCGATCCCAAGCGTGGTCAATTCGCCGGCCAGGTAATGCATATTGGCGTCGCGTGTCCGGCCCGAAAGAATTTCGTCACCTATCACAAGCATCGCGGCGGTCGGGTTTGGCATGGGCGCTCTCCTGTCTGATGTAACAGGTTATAGCGCGCATTTGGGATTGACCATGACACTTGTCTGTCATGATGCAGGGATGGCCGGGCGGCTTATGACCGCCCGGCCAGTAAGTTACTTAAGCGACCAGATCGAAACGGTCGTTGTTCATGACCTTGGTCCATGCGGCAACAAAGTCGCGCACGAATTTTTCGGCGTTGTCGTCCTGAGCATAAACCTCTGCATAGGCGCGCAGGATCGAGTTTGAGCCGAACACCAGATCAGCACTTGTCGCGGTGAATTTAACCGCACCAGTCGCACGATCACGCAGCTCGTATGTGCCGCCATCAACCGGGTGCCAGCTCATACCCATGTCAGTCAGGTTGACGAAGAAGTCTGTCGTCAAGGCGCCAACGCGGTTGGTGAACACGCCGTGCTTGCCGCCGCCGTGGTTCGTGCCAAGCACGCGCATACCGCCAACCAGAACGGTCATCTCGGCCGCTGTCAGCCCCAAAAGCTGTGCACGGTCCAGCATCATTGCTTCTGGTGAGACTGAGTATTCCTTCAGCTGCCAGTTTCGGAAACCGTCGGCGAGTGGCTCCAGCACCGAGAAACTATCGGCATCGGTCTGCGCGTCTGTTGCATCTCCGCGACCGGGTGTGAAGGGTACATTAACGCCAAAGCCTGCGGCCTTGATCGCCTGTTCCAGCCCGACGTTACCCGCCAGCACGATCACATCAGCGATTGATGCACCGGCATCTCCAGCGATGGGCTCCAAGATACCCAGCACCTTGGCCAGACGCACTGGTTCATTGCCTGCCCAATCCTTTTGTGGAGCCAAGCGGATACGTGCGCCATTGGCACCGCCCCGCTTATCTGACCCGCGGAATGTGCGTGCACTGTCCCATGCGGTTGCGATCATTTCGGACGCCGTCAGACCGCATTCGGCGATCTTGGCTTTCACTGCGTCCACGTCGTAGCTGGTGCTGCCTGCTGGGATGGGGTCTTGCCAGATCAATTCCTCATCCGGCACAAACGGACCGTAGTAGTTTGGCCGTGGCCCCATATCGCGGTGGGTCAATTTGAACCAAGCACGGGCAAAGGCATCACGGAAGAATTCAGGATCGGCCATGAATTTCTGGCAAATCTCACTATAGATCGGGTCGACTTTCATCGCCATATCGGCGTCTGTCATCATCGGCATGCGCCGTACGGATGGGTCGGTTGGATCAACCGGCTTTTCATCCTCTGGCATGTTCACCGGCTGATACTGATGCGCACCTGCGGGTGACTTTGTCAGCTCCCACTCGTATCCGAACAGATAATCGAAATAGCCCATATCGAATTTCAATGGCTCTTTCGACCAGGCGCCCTCGATCCCGGATGTGAAGGCGTTGGTCGCCTTGCCGTCCTGATCGGGGTTGTTCCAACCAAAGCCTTGGTTGTGCACGGGGCAGCCTTCGGGTTCTGCGCCGATGTTGTCACCTGCCATCGCGCCATGGGCTTTACCCACGGTGTGGCCACCGCATGTCAGCGCTGCGGTTTCGACATCATCCATCGCCATACGGCCGAATGTTTCGCGAATATGCAAGGCCGTGCGCGCCGGATCAGGGTTGCCGTTCACACCTTCAGGATTGACGTAGACCAGGCCCATATGCACCGCGGCAAGTGGGTTTTCCATCGTGCCCGGCGTCGCCAGATCACCATAGCGGTTCTCGGATGGGGCCAGCCATTGGTTCTCGGACCCCCAATAGACGTCCTTTTCCGGGCCCCAGATATCTTCGCGGCCAAAGCCAAAACCAAAGGTTTTCAGACCCATCGCCTCATAGGCCACGGTCCCGCTGAGCAAGATCAGGTCGGCCCATGACAGTGCATTGCCGTATTTCTTTTTGACCGGCCACAGCAAACGGCGCGCTTTATCAAGGCTGGCGTTATCAGGCCATGAATTCAGCGGTGCAAAACGAATGTTGCCA
>JBCAZI010000078.1:0-13746 GCA_038533095.1 Pseudomonadota bacterium | reverse complement strand
ATGGTGTTCTTCCTGTTTCAAGGGCAAGATTTACGCGCCGCACTGACGCTTGCCCCATTCATCGCACTGGTTGTGACGTTTCCTTTTTCATTCTTCATCTGGACTCAGGTGCGCAGCAATATCCGGCTTAGTCTTGAACTGCAAAGGCTGGTCAACCGCGACCGGCTGACAGATGTCGCCACGCGTGATTTCTTCTTTGCGCGGATGCGGGATGAACCGTCGGCCTATGGGATATCGCTGATGGTGGATATTGATCACTTTAAGGTGGTCAATGACACTTTTGGGCATATGGCAGGCGATGCCGTTATCGCGCGTGTTGCGCGGATATTGCTTGCAAACACGCGGGGGGACGACATCGTTTGCCGCTTTGGCGGAGAGGAGTTCGTGATCTTCCTGGCCGGGCAGAACCAGCAAGATGGTTTTGAGGCTGCTGAGCGCATGCGTCAGGCCATTGCAGAGGATGTGATGGAATTTGCTGGAAATGATTTACGCGTCACCGTCTCGATTGGCGGATCGCTGAAAGAGCGGTTGTATGATATCGATCTGGCAATTCAGGAGGCGGACCGTGCCTTGTACCTCGCCAAGGGGGCGGGGCGGAACCGGACTGTCTTTGCCAAGAAAGACGCCACAGATACCGCGCCGGCTGTCGCTTAATACCCATTTGTATACCTAAATAGGCTTTGCGTTGGCGATAGCGACGGATTAGCCATAGGCATCTGATAACGGAGATGGCTATGGATGGCGCACTTACACCGGTAGACCCTGATGGGCTGATGGAATTTTCGGTGGTCTTTACGGACCGTTCACTTAATTCCATGTCGCAGGCTTTTCAGGGCGTGATGACGGATATTTCGGGCATGTTGTGTGAGGTCTACAATGCAGATCACGTGGCCCTGATTCCTGGTGGCGGGACCTATGGAATGGAAGCTGTCGCGCGCCAGTTTGGTGCGGGGGCCCATGCGTTTATCGTGCGCAATGGGTGGTTTTCCTACCGCTGGAGCCAAATTTTCGAGGCAGGTGATTTCACCGCGCAAACGACGGTGATGAAAGCACGCCAAGCGGGCAACGACACCCGCGCGCCTTTTGCGCCGGCCCCGATTGAAGATGTGACAGCTGCAATCAAGGCGGCGAAACCAGATGTGGTTTTCGCCCCGCATGTTGAGACCTCGGCCGGGATCATCCTGCCTGATGATTACATCAAGGCGCTGGCTGATGCGGCCCATGAAGTGGGCGCGCTGATGGTGCTGGATTGCATCGCGTCTGGTTGCGCTTGGGTTGATATGAAGGCCACTGGCGTTGATGTCCTGATCTCTGCCCCGCAAAAGGGCTGGTCTTCGACGCCTTGTGCAGGGTTGGTGATGATGTCAGAACGCGCGGCGGCCCGGCTCGACCAGACGACCTCGAACTCATTCACCGTTGATTTGAAGAAATGGCACAGCATCATGCAGGCCTACCTGAACGGCGGCCATGCCTATCACGCGACCATGCCCACCGATGGGTTGCGCGCCTTCCGCGACACGATGCTGGAAACCCGCGCCTTTGGTTTTGAGAAACTGAAAGAGGCGCAATGGACTTTGGGCAATGCAGTCCGCAAGGTTCTGGCCGAAAAGGGTATTCGGTCCGTCGCGGCTGAGGGTTTCGGCGCGCCGGGCGTTGTTGTCAGCTATACAGATGATCCGGCGATCCAGAATGGGTCAAAATTCGCAGCCGAAGGCATGCAGATTGCCGCAGGTGTGCCGCTGCAATGTGATGAGCCTGATGATTTCCGCACCTTCCGCTTGGGCCTGTTCGGTTTGGACAAGCTTTATGATGTAGATGCGACATTGGCGCGTTTGGTGCCTGTGCTGGATAAGGTGCTTTAACCCGCACCCAGCCCCATTTGCATCAGGGTTTTGCGGACCGGCGTGATGCCATAAAGTGCCTCGATCCCCTTCGTGCGCAGCGCTTGCATCGTTGGGCTGCCCGCGATTGAGGTGCGGTTTAGTGCATCAATACCCGTGACCCGCAGTTTGATATCGGGGTGGCGTTTGCGGGCATAGGCATCCAGCATGGCTGGCGCGCCCAGCTGATCAGGCTGCGCTATCGCAAGCTCAAGCAGGCAGGACAGATCACGCAAAGACATGTTCAGCCCCTGGGCCCCAATGGGTGGCATCACATGGGCCGCCTCTGCCACCAATGCGGTGCGGGGGGCGGTCAATGCGCCTGCGATTTGGCTAATGATGGGCCAGACGGTGCGGCGACTGGCCAGTTTCAGCGGACCATAAAGAAAAGCAGAGCGGTCATTGGCGGCGGTCTCAAACGCGGTCGTTTCCAGCGCTGCTAGCCTTTGTGCTTCTGCCCCGCTTTCCATCCAGACAACGGCAGAGCATGGCTTTCCGTCATGATCGGGCAGAGGGACAAGCGTGAAAGGGCCACCCGCGCGGTGAATTTCGGTTGAGACATTGTCATGCGGGGCATCGTGGGTGACGGCAAATGTAACTGCTTTTTGCCCGTAGCGCATTGTTTTAACACTGATGCCAGCACTTTGGCGAACAGCTGAGTTGCGCCCATCTGCACCGATCACCAGTTTGGCCGACAACTGGCTACCATCTGACAAAGTCACGATCGCTTCATCGCTGCGCGCCAACATGCGCGCAAAGCCGATGCCGGGGCGAAAATCGACATTGGGCAGCTCTGTCAACCTTGCCACCATTTCACGCCTGAGCAACCAGTTGGGTAGGTTCCACCCAAACGGCTGGTCCGAGATATCGGCGGCATCAAAATCACGCGTGACATGCGCATCGGTGCCGATATCGACGATGCGCATCACCTGCAAAGCTGTGGCATGCGGCGCAAGGCGCGGCCAAAGCCCGGCTGCGTCCAGAAACTGCTGGGCGGGCTGCAGAAAGGCGGTTGTGCGCAGGTCAGACCCGTCGGCGTCGCGGTTTGTGATCGGTGGGGTTGGATCAATGATGGTGGTGTTGAACCCTGCAGTGCCAAATGCTGCTGCAGCGGTCAGCCCGGCCACACCGCCGCCAGCAATCACGATATCTGTTGATTGGCGTTCCATAGGTTTGACATAGGCCTCTGGCTGGCGGGCGGAAAGGGTCAGCGGGCAAGCTGCGACAAGAAATCCGTCAGGTGATCTGTGTGATGGTGAATATGGTCTGCATCATGCGGGTCTTCATGCACATGCACCGTGCGCATCCCCAAGGCATGCGGCACGGCCAGATTGCGCGGCTCATCTTCGAACATCGCGGATTTAGTGGGGATAACGCCGTCCTTGGCGAAGACCGCAGAAAAGGCAGCCTGTGTTGGTTTTGGTTTGAAATCAACCTGCTCTACGCCGTAAACCGCATCAAACTGCATGGTCAGCCCGCGTGCGGCCAGGACCCGCTTGGCATGGTTTTCGGATCCGTTGGTAAAGACGATTTTGCGCCCCGGCAGCGCCTTGATCGCCGCGGACAAGGCGGCATCCGCGGTCAGATGCGAAATATCAATGTCGTGCACATCCGCCAGAAAATGATGCGGATCAACGTCGTAATGCGCAATCAGCCCGGTCAGCGTAGAACCGTAGAGGTCCCAATACTCATGACAAAGCGCCAGCGCGCTGGCGCAGTCCAGCCCGGTTAAACGCTGCACATAGGCCGAAAAACGGACATCCATCTGCCCGAACAGATCGGCAGATGGTGGATACAATGTGTTGTCGAGGTCAAAAACCCACGTGTCTACATGGGCAAAATGCTGGCAAACCATGGCGGCAGGTTACGTGCGGCGCCAGTGCGGTGCAATTGCTTTGGCTTGATTGCGGGGCAAACAGGGGCGTATGGTGAACGAAGTATGAAAGGTGGCCCCGATGCAAGACCCACGCGCGTCCCAGAAAGACGCCTATGCCCTGATCCTCGAAGCAATTGACAGCCATATCTACAAACCGGGTGACCGGTTGGTAGAAAGCGAATTGGCCGAAAGATTTGGCGTCTCGCGCACCCCGATCCGTGAAGCTTTGCAACGGTTGGAAACGCAGTCCTTGCTGACGCGCGACGGGCGTTCGCTGATTGTGGCATCGCTGGATCATTCGCAACTGTCTGAACTTTATGTCGTGCGGGGTGAGTTGGAGGGGCTTGCCGCGCGGCTGGCCGCACGCCATGCCACCCCGGAAGAGGTGAAAGTGCTGCGCGATATGCTGGATGCGGATCAGAAACTGGTCGGCGATCCCAAGGCGCTGAGCCGGGCAAACCGGCGGTTTCACAAACAAATCCATCTTGCTTCGCACAACCGGTTTTTGGTGCAGCAGTTGGATCTGGTGCATCGGTCGATGGCGCTCCTCGCCACCACATCCATCGCGGCAGAGGGCCGGGGGGATGAGACGCTGCAAGAACATGCGGCCATCGTTTCAGCGATTGAGGCAGGGGATGGCGATGCGGCCTATCGGGCGTTGCGCGACCATATTTCAGAGGCTTTTGTCACCCGCCTGAAACTGGATGCGGAAGCTGTGGAAGCTGCAGAATAGCCCAACTGCAGCCCACTTAGAAAAAGTGCACGAAGCAAACCTTAACACATCAACTTACAAATGACTGCTTCGTAGGCGCAATTTGAACGGAATTGGTTAAGCGAGGGTTAAGCGCTCATCGCTTCTGCAAATCTTTCGAACAAATAATAGCTGTCCTGCGGGCCGGGGCTGGCCTCTGGGTGGTATTGCACACTGAAAACGGGGCGGTTGGCGATTCTGATCCCACAGTTGCTGCCATCAAACAACGACACATGGGTTTCTTCCACACCATCGGGCAGGGTCTGGCTATCGACCGTAAAGCCATGGTTCATCGATGTGATCTCAACCTTGCCGGTTTCCATGTCTTTGACCGGGTGATTGGCACCATGGTGGCCGTGGTTCATCTTGATCGTCTTTGCACCCACGGCAAGCGCCAGAATCTGGTGCCCAAGGCAAATGCCAAAGACAGGAAGATCGGTCTCTAGAATACCCTTGATCATCGGCACGGCATATTCACCTGTGGCAGCAGGATCACCGGGACCGTTGGATAGGAAAACACCATCAGGGTTCAGCGCAAGCACCTCTTCCGCGGTGGCGGTTGCGGGGAGGACGATTACGTCACAACCGGCACTGGCCAGGCAGCGCAGGATGTTGCGCTTGGCCCCGAAATCAATCGCTACGACTTTGTGTTTAGGGGCGGTTTGGGGTTTGTACCCTTCGGGCCAGGCCCACCGCATTTCGTTCCAGCTATAGGACTGCGCACAAGTGACGTCCTTGGCCAGATCAAGCCCCTCAAGCCCTTGGAAAGCCCGCGCTTTCTGAACCAATGCGGCAATATCGAAATTGCCTTCCGGGTCATGGGCCAATGCGACATGCGGCGCACCTTGCTGCCGGATCGCACGGGTCAGACGGCGGGTATCAACGCCGCCCATGCCGATGCGGTTGCGCTTGGCCAGCCACGCGGTCAGCTCTTCCGTCGCGCGCCAGTTGGATGATTGGGTCGGGTCCCATTTGACGACCATGCCTTCGGCCACTGGATCGGCGGTTTCGTCATCTTCGGGGTTCACGCCGGTGTTACCGATATGGGGGAAGGTGAAGGTCACAACCTGACCTGCATAGGACGGGTCAGTCATAATCTCTTGGTAGCCGGTCATCGCGGTGTTAAAACACAGCTCTGCCACCGTTTCGCCCGCAGCACCAAATCCCACACCATAGAAGATCGTTCCATCCGCAAGGGCCAGACAAGCCGTTGGTTTCTGCGCCATGATCAATCTCCCCAGATGCCAAATTGTGCCGGGTGTACGTAACGCGCAAAGGCGGGTCAAGGCCGGATTGCCGCCTTGCAAACAAGGGCTGACGTCGCGGACGGGATGCTTGTCACTTGGGCAATGGCACTCTATGTTGCTCACTCGTTTGACAGCAAATGTACGGGACACATTTATGGACATGCGCGACCGGGTCAATGCGGCCCTGAAGGATGCGATGCGTTCGAAAGAGGCGGATCGCCTTTCAACGCTGCGGCTGATCAATGCGGCCATCAAAGACAAAGACATCGCCGCGCGCGGGTCTGGCGATGATGAGGCCGGGGTCAGCAATGGCGATATCCTTGCCATCATGGGCCGTATGGTCAAACAGCGCCAGGAAAGCGCGCGCGCCTATGAAGAGGGCGGGCGGCTGGAGCTGGCCGAAAAAGAACTCGCTGAAATCAAGATCATCGAAGAGTTCCTGCCCAAACAGCTAAGCGAAGACGAAGCCGCCAAAGCCGTCGCTGCCGCGATTGCAGAGGTCGGTGCCGAAAGCATCCGTGACATGGGTAAGGTGATGGGCGCACTGAAGGCCAAATATACTGGCCGTATGGATTTTGGCAAAGCCGGGCCCATGGTCAAAGACCGTCTAGGCTGAGCGCAAGGCGCGCTGCAGTTCATCATGCAGCACCAAGCGTTCCTCGGCGTCCAAAAAGGCACCAATTTCCACCTCGCGGTCACCGCCGCGTAGGGTGAGGTAGTTTTCAACAGGCCCACCCTTGGGGTGCAAATGCACTGTCACCCAATAGCGATTGGCCTCCCACTCTTGTGTGTCGCCCTTGGGGTTGTGGCGGATCAAATGCGCGCGCGCATCATCGACGGTGAATTCCTCCAGCACCTCGCCCCGGCGGTAGCTGACATGCAGCGCATACCAGACGCCTGCGATCATCAGCGCGAAAAAGGGCAAAAGACCCCACAGCACGGCTTGTCCCAGAAGCGTCAGCAATGGCAGGGACACCAGGGCAGCCGTCGCCCCGATGAAGATAACGAAATCCTTGCGCAGCAGTGACCGATAGGGCCAGAGACTAAGTTGCCACTCGGCTTGTTCATATGGGGGTTCTGGGGTCCATTCGTAGGGCATAGGGTGGTTGTATCGCGGTCTGTGGCAGGATCAACCGCGGCAGACGGTCGCCTCCATGCTGAACTGTGATTTAATGGATCCTGCGTCAGGTCAATCGAAGTAAGCAAATAGGAAGGGACGACCGCGATGACGAAGATAATCTGGATGTCCGACCCGCATTTCCAAATGACCGGGACTATCGACGGGTTGGACCCGCGTGTTAGATTAGAGACTGCAATTGCCTATCTCAATGACCACCATGCTGATGCTGACTTTGCGGTTTTGACAGGTGATCTGGTGGGGGATGACGTAGCTGAGGATTATTTAGGCATTGCCAGATATTTGGCGAAATCCAAGGTCACGATCCATCCGCTGATGGGCAATAATGATGAACGCGATAGCTTTCGTGCGCATTTAACATTGCCCGCCAATGTGATGCCCGACTTCATTCAATATGTCGTCGAGACCCCAGATCAGACATTCATTTGTCTCGATACGCATAAAGTAGGGTCCCACGCGGGGCAGTTCTGCAGCGCGCGCCAAGCGTGGCTTGATCAGACGTTGGCCAGAGACCCCGCAAAGCCCGCCTATATCTTCATGCACCATCCACCGCTCGCCTTGGGGCTGCCGCCACAAGACGAAATCATGCTTGAGGATGATCATGCCTTTCTGGACATCGTAAGCGCGCATAAGAACGTGAAACATCTGTTTATGGGGCATGTGCATCGACCAACAGCAGGGACGGTCCGGGGGATTCCGTTTGCAACCATCGGGGCGCTGTCATTCCAGGCGCCGGCACCGCGGCCCGCGTGGTATTGGGATAGTTTTGTCGTGGCCCAAGAGGCCCCGCAACTTGGTGTTATCCTGATTGAGAACGACAATGTGGTGCTGCAATACACCCAGTTTTGTGACTACGACGTTGGCGTCGAAACTTAGGCGCAAACAAAAAAGGCCCCGCTGACTTAGCGGGGCCTTCGGTATCAGAATATCGCTAGCGGCTAATGCGCGTGTTGCTTGTCCCAGTCAGACTGCTTTGGCAGTGTCTCGAACGTGTGCTCTGGGGGTGGGCTTGGCAGGGTCCACTCCAGCGTATCAGCATATTCGTTCCAAGGGTTATTCTCGGTGACGCGCTTGCCTTTTGTCAGGGTCCAGACCATCACACCGATGAAGAACAGGAATGACGCGAATGACAGGAATGCGCCCCAGCTTGAGATGTAGTTCCAGTAGGCGAATGCTTCAGGATAGTCGATATAGCGGCGTGGCATACCCTGACGCCCCAAGAAGTGCTGTGGGAAGAATGTCAGGTTCGCACCAATGAACATCGCCCAGAAGTGCAGCTTGCCCGCCCATTCAGGGTACATACGACCTGACATTTTCGGCAAGTAGAAGTAGATACCCGCGAAGATCGAGAAGACCGCACCGAGCGACATCACATAGTGGAAGTGCGCCACCACATAGTAAGTGTCGTGATACACACGGTCCACACCAGCCTGTGACAGCACGATGCCGGTCACACCGCCCAATGTGAAGAGGAACAGAAAGCCCATCGCCCACAACATGGGTGTTTTGAACTCAACAGATCCACCCCACATGGTGGCGATCCAGCTAAAGATCTTCACACCTGTCGGCACCGCGATAACCATTGTCGCCAACATAAAGTAGGACTGCTGCGTCAGTGACATGCCCACGGTATACATGTGGTGCGCCCAAACAACGAAGCCCAGAACACCGATCGCAACCATCGCATAAACCATCGGCAGATAGCCAAAGATCGGTTTGCGGCTGAAGGTGGCAATCACGTGGCTGATGATACCGAAGCCTGGGATAATGATGATGTAGACCTCTGGGTGACCAAAGAACCACAGGATGTGCTGATAGAGGATCGGGTCACCACCGCCTTCTGGCTGGAAGAAGGTCGTGCCGAAATTCCGGTCCGTCAGCAGCATCGTAATCGCACCAGCCAACACGGGCAGGGCGAGAAGGATCAACCACGCGGTCACAAAGATCGACCAGGCAAAGAGCGGCACTTTGTGCAGCGTCATGCCCGGTGCGCGCATGTTCAGGAAGGTCGTGATCATGTTGATCGCACCCAGGATCGAGGAGGCACCTGACAGGTGCACCGCAAAGATCGCAAGATCCATCGACATGCCCGCCTCTGACGTGGACAGCGGCGCATAGAGCACCCAGCCTACGCCTGACCCGGCCTGCCCATTGCCGCCCGGTGACAGCATTGACGCCACACCAAGCGACGCACCAGCGACAAACATCCAGTAAGACAGATTGTTCAGACGCGGAAATGCCATATCAGGCGCGCCGATTTGCAGAGGCATGAAATAGTTACCAAAGCCGCCAAAAAGGGCCGGAATGACCACAAAGAACATCATCAAGACGCCGTGGTAGGTGATCAAAACGTTCCAAAGGTGGCCGTTTGGCGTACATTCACCCGCTGCGGCAGCTGTCATGCGTGCGCCTTCAAGGCACATATACTGCACGCCAGGTTCCATAAGCTCGAGGCGCATATAGACGGTGAAAGCCACCGAGATAAAGCCAAGGATACCTGCGGTAAACAGGTATAAGATACCGATATCTTTATGGTTTGTGGACATAAACCAGCGGGTAAAGAAACCGCGCTCGTCTTCGTGTGCGTCGCCGTGGATGGCTGCGTCTGCCATTTGGCTCTCCTCGTATTGGCTACTTTTGACAGCCGAGTCGTTGCCCGACGGCCATTTGGGACGGTTCTAATCGGTTGATCGTTAAGGAGCAACAAAGGATGCACCTGTTTGCATGGGTTAATTTGGCGCAGGGGCACTGGAGATGAACCGCAGTTGTGCGACGCTTCTGACCTTTTAGTGCGAACCATAACCCGTATTGTTCAAAATGATCGCTCCAAGCGCAATTCTTGGAAACGACCACCATTCGTCTTAACCGTCTCAGCAATTCACCGCCGATCCGCATCAAATTTTCTGGATCAACTGGATGAAAATAGCATGATCCTTTAGGCAGCTTTAGGCTGTCGTTAAGAACTCTTCGGCAGATAGATAAGCATCGAGCGAAACGGTGCAAAAGAGCAGAAGATGGATCAGATCATGATAAAGACCGAAGGACCCGCCACGATTGTTGATGGTGCAGGCTTTAATTCCCTGGTGAACACTTTGAAATACGCCGATGTGTGGGAGAAATTCGATCTGATCTATGACACAAAGCGCGATGTGCCGGAACGGCTGCATGGCTTTACGATTGTTTGTTCGGACGATCCGGCAGAACCCTACGGCGTGTTGCTGCAGATGGCGCCACCCTGCGCGAATACGACGCCGCGTGTCGCTTACACAGGCCAGAAACTATTGGCGAAGGTGCGCTTGCACTAGGGCAGGGCGTAAGTCGGTTAGTCTGGAAAGCGGGCTACAAATGCCTGCTTTAAGGCCGCATCCAGATCATCCATGGTTACAGGTAGCCCCAGATCCACCAAGGATGTCACCCCATGGTCGCGGATGCCACAGGGCACGATCCCGTCGAAATGACTGAGATCCGGTTCGACGTTGATCGAGAGCCCATGAAAAGACACCCATTTGCGTAGGCGAATGCCGAGGGCGGCAATCTTGTCTTCGGCCATTGTGCCATCTGGGTTCAAAGGTTTTTCGGGCCGTTCCACCCAAACGCCAACGCGCCCTTCGCGGATTTCCCCTTTCACGTTGAATGTGTCCAGCGTCGCAATCACCCAGTTTTCAAGGTCTTTGACGAACTGGCGCACGTCATGCCCACGTTTGCCCACGTCAAGCATCACATAGGTGACCCGCTGCCCCGGACCGTGATAGGTATATTCACCCCCGCGCCGCGCCTCATAAACGGGAAAACGGTCCGGATCGACCAGATCTGCGGGCTTGGCCGAGGTGCCTGAGGTGTAAAGGGGCGGATGCTCCAACAGCCAAATGCATTCATCCGCCGTGCCATCAATGATCCCCGCGACGCGGGCCTCCATAAAGGCCAGGGCATCCTCATACGCGGTCAGCCCACCGGTTGTGATCCATTCCACCATCTAGGGCGCATCCATCCGTGATAGGGGTAGCAGGCCTGCGGCCTTGACCGCGGGCATATAGCTTCGGCTCACGGGTATCTCTGCGCCATGCGACATGGTCAAGATGGCGCGCCCGTTTTCGCGTCGGGACGCTGTGACCTGATCGCGCGCGACCCAATGCGAGCGGTGCACTTGCAACCCGTCGATCCCGGCCTCTTTGATCGCATCGGAAAGCCGGATCAGGACCAATGCGTGCCCCCTGGTTGTGACCACATCAACATAATGATCAGTGGCCGTCATCGCGACAAGCGTACCGCGCTTATCCAACGGCAGCCGGGCAAGGATATCGGGCATGTCCTTTGGGGTAGCGGATTGTAGCAGGCCGGATGCCACCTCGATCACCGCCGCAATCGCCATGACGATCACAAACAATTCGATCACATCCCCGATCGTGTCTGGCCAAACGGCAAAGACCGCCGCATTTATCGCAGTCAAGAAAACCGTCACCACCAAACCGACGGAGGGCACCGTAAAGATCATGCGCCGCAGAGGGCCCAGTCGAGGCGTCAGTTTGGCAATCAGGATGATGACCAGTGTCCGAAGGCTGAAGGTCGCGCAGACCACAAACACCCAGTACAGCAGGCGGGGGACCAGCGTCAGTTGGCGCAAAGTGTCGAACGGACCTGATATGCCAAGGATGACACCAGCCCCGATCATGCCCACCAAAACGGGCCGGCGCAGCAAATCTGTGCGCCATTCACGCAGCGTGGATGACATGACCGTGCCGTTCACGCAGTCGACCTTGCATTGGCGTATGGCGGCTTGGCCACGGGGAAGGGGGATGACACGGGTTGCATAGCGTCAAAACTATGGAAGCCTGAATGACTTTTGAACCCCTCTTATCAAGCCCGCTGATCGTGCAAGCCCATGTTCTGGGGGCCACCTTATCATTGCTCTTGGGGCCCGCCGCCTTACTGCGCAAGTCACGCGATACATGGCACCGGGCGCTGGGGTATGTCTGGGCGTTAGCGATGGCCGCGACAGCGATCACATCGTTCTGGATCAATAGCTTGCGCCTGATCGGGCCTTTCGGGCCGATTCATGTGCTGTCCGTTTATGTGCTCTGGTCGCTGTGGCAAGGGATCGGACAGGCGCGTCGGGGCCAAATTACAAAGCACCGCGCCACGATGGTGGGACTTTATTTTTGGGGGCTGTGTATCACCGGATTACTGACCCTGACGCCGGGGCGGCGGATGAACGATGTGGTCCTCGGTGGGTCCAGCCTGCTTGGGGTTGTGGTGCCCACTGTAGCCTCGATCGTCCTTTTGCTGACAGTTTATCGCAAAAACGTTTTGCCCCTTGGCAAGATCGGGGACAGGCACTAGAAGCAGCCGAGCCTAGGATCGTGCGGTCGTGGCGGAATTGGTAGACGCGCAGCGTTGAGGTCGCTGTGAGGTAACACTCGTGGGGGTTCGAGTCCCCCCGACCGCACCATTTCACTATTCTTCGAAAAGCAGCAGTAGGCGGCGCTTCGTTCAAATGGAAACGACGATTCCTTATGCGCCATGCCCGACCTCCGTAGGGCCGTGCCGCAAATCAGACCTTCATGCCAAAGAGCAAGAGCGCGACCAGCACGGCCGGTGATAGGAAGAATGCCCTCCCAGGGGGGAGGTCGGGCATGGCGCATACGCGCCGGGTGCGTTTTGTGATGACCTTGGTATTTCAAGTCAACGGCAACAGCCCGCAAAGCAGCCCGCCGCCGCATCATCTCAAAACGATCAGACCAGCTCCGCATCTGTCATAATTTCAACCAAGGCAGGCCCATCGACAGCCAGCGCCTTGGCGATTGCATCGGCGATGTCTTCGCTTTTGATCACTTTCTGCCCATGCCCGCCGCAGATTTTTGCGAAGGCCGCGAACGACGGGTTTTGCAGGTCGGTTTCCCAAACCGGCCACTCGCCCGAACGCTGCTCCTTCGAGATTTTACCAAGTTGGCCATTGTGCAGCAAGATATGCGTAATATCCATGCCGTATTTCACGGCAGTGGTGAACTCCATCGGGTATTGGCCAAAGCCGCCATCACCTGAGATCGAGATGACTTTGCGTCCTTTGAGCGCTTCAATGTCCTGCGTCGCAGCCCAAGCCCCCATAGCTGCTGGGAAGCTGAAACCAATCGACCCAAGGTAGCCTGACATCAGCACGCGCTGATCACCTTTGGTTTCCAGATAACGCCCGAAGGAATAGGTGTTATTGCCCACGTCGACTGCAAAGATGGCGTCATCGGGGGCCAATTGCCCCAAAGCCTCAAAGATCGCAAAGGAATGAATACCACCGCTTTGTTCCTCGGCTAGTCGCCGCTGTTTCTCGTCGCGCCAGATGTCCCAGCGTTCGGCCAGTTCAGTGACCTGATCGTCGGCATCTGCATGCGGCAGCACGTCATCGGCAATCGCATCGCAAAACGCGCCGATATCGCCCCAAACAGGCACGCGGACCGGGTGGAATTTGCCCAGCTGCATACGGTCATAATCGACCTGAATGATGTTTTGTTTCAGCGCGATGCCCGTGTGGTTTGAAAAGCTGGCACCAAAGGCCACCAACACATCAGCCTCGTTCATGAACCAGCTGGCAATGGGTGTGCCAGACCGGCCCAAGACACCGGCACCCAGCGGATGGCTGTCGGGCATCAGCCCTTTGGCCTTAAAGGTGGTCACAACCGGCGCGCCAATTTTCTCGGACAGTGCGATAATCTGGTCGCGGGCATCATAGGCGCCGTGACCGACCACAATCATTGGTCGCTTGGCAGTGTTTAACAAATCAACAGAGGCGCGGATGTCTTCATCAGATGGCACAACCTTGGTCCCGCCCATGCGCCCATCCGGCATGCCTGCGGGCTTGTCCGATG
>JBCAZI010000077.1:0-14032 GCA_038533095.1 Pseudomonadota bacterium | reverse complement strand
CCGCGGTGCGGTCGAGATGGTTGAAGCGCTCACTCTCATGCCAAACGCGTCCGCTAAGCTTCAGATGGCTGGAGGGATGCCGCCCGACTTGGAAGCCAAGCTTAAAGAAATGCAAGGATGGTCACAGGTCAGGTTTCATGGTTGGGCAGGGAGGCCCGAAGTCGCAAATCTGCTGGCTGTGTGCCGCGCGGGCCTTGTCTTGTTTCATCCAGAACCCAATCATATCCGCGCGCAGCCAAACAAAATGTTTGAGTACATGGCCGCAGGTCTTCCGGTTATCGTCTCTGATTTTCCGCTGTGGCGGGAGATAGTGGAGGGTGCAGATTGTGGCCTGATGGTTGATCCCTTGGACCCACAGGCCATCGCAGACGCGATGCAGTGGATTCTTGATCATCCAGCTGATGCTGAGCAAATGGGACGCCGTGGCCGTAAGGCCGTCGAGCAACAATACAATTGGGAAGCTGAGAGCGAAAATCTCGTCGCTCTCTATAGAACCCTTATTTCGTAGCCGTCACAGGGAGGTATTCTTTTGTCGCAAATTCTTACTGTTATTGGTGCGCGTCCGCAGTTCATTAAGGCTGCAGCGGTCTCTCGGTGTATTGAAGAGGCATCAGGATTGACCGAAATCCTTGTCCATACCGGCCAGCACTATGACGCCAACATGTCGGACATCTTTTTTGATGAGCTCGGCATTCCAATGCCTGCCCATCATCTGGGCATCGCAGGCGGCGGACATGGTGCGATGACCGGCCGGATGCTCGCTGCTGTGGAAGACTTGTTGGTTGCAGTGCAGCCAGATCTCGTGATGGTCTACGGTGATACGAACTCTACCCTGGCAGGCGCGTTGGCGGCCGCAAAACTACACATTCCTGTAGCACATGTCGAAGCGGGATTGCGCAGTTTCAACAAACGGATGCCAGAAGAGATAAACCGCATTTTAACTGATCATTGCGCAGAGCTCTTATTTACGCCAACCCAAACGGCGACAAAGAACCTACTGGACGAAGGCATGCCTCAAGAACGCATTGTGGAATGCGGTGACGTGATGTTCGATGCTTCATTACATTTCGCCAGGAGAGCCGAAGAACAGGCAGCAGGTGCAAAAGACAAGGGACTGGAACGCGGCGAATATGTGTTGGCAACTGTGCACCGACAGGAAAACACCGATGATCCTGCACGCCTAAATGCCATTATCGAAGGGTTGGCAATGGTTGCAAAAGATATGCCCGTTGTGTTGCCCCTGCATCCACGCACCCGCGCAAGATTAGAGGCAGAATGCTTGTCTGACACGCTTGGCGATCTTCAGATCATCGAGCCTCTGGGATATCTGGAAATGGTAGGTCTTGAAAAGGATGCAGCGGTGATCGCAACAGACTCTGGCGGCGTCCAGAAAGAGGCGTTCTTCCATGGCGTACCTTGTGTCACTTTGCGTGACGAAACCGAATGGGTTGAGCTTGTCGATGCCGGCTGGAATCAACTTCTATCCCCTACAAGTCCTGACCTTGTATATGCTGCGATCGCTGGTGCGAAAGGAACGCAAGGGAATGCCATTGCGCCATATGGGGCGGGCAACGCATCCGAAGTGATTGTCGACCGACTGAAGGCATTTCTGTGACATGGCGAACCTTTGGATCATCTATCCAGAAAGCTCGACCCCGGAAACAGGAATGGGCGGCCGCCACCATTACCTTGCCAAAGAGCTGGTGAAGTTGGGTCACAACGTCACTGTTGTCGCGGCCCGTTGGCACCACCTGTTACGGGAGGGCGTTGATGTTGATGCCCTGCCTGCTGAAGAGATGGTTGAAGGGTACAGGTTCGTGCGGATTGACGTGCCGCGCTATTCTGACGCGCATGACAAGCGGCGCGTTCTGGCATGGTTCACCTTTGCGGCAAGACTATTTGGTTTGCGCCGACGACTGGCAGACTCGCCGGATACCATTCTATATTCATCTCCACACCCCATCGGCTATCTGGGTGCAGAGCGGCTGGCGAAGGTCCTTGGCGCGCGGCTGGTGTTTGAGGTGCGAGACATCTGGCCGTTGACGCTTATGGAAATCGGGGGGTACGGCAAACGGCATCCTTTCATACGGTTTTTGCAGTGGGTAGAGGATCGCGCTTATGCCAAGGCTGACAGGGTCGTTTCAAATCTTGAAGGGGCGGTTGAGCACATGGTGTCGCGTGGGATGGACCGAGAAAAGTTCGCTTGGGTGTCAAACGGCATCTCTTTGCAAGCCATTGATTTTCCGGAACCTTTGTCGCAGGAGCTTGACAGGCAAATTCCCAAGGATGGGTTGAGGATTGTCTATACTGGCACACTCGGTGTTGCGAATGCGCTTGATACATTAATAGTGGCCGCCGAAATCCTGCGAAACGTGCCGGGCATAAATTTCATTTTGGTAGGTCAGGGCCGGAACCGGGAAGCGCTACGGCGCCAGTGCGCCAAGCTTAAATTGGACAATGTACATTTTTTAGGACCAGTCCCCAAAAAACAAGTGCAGTCGGTTCTTGCTGCCTGTGATGTTTGTTACATCGGGCTGACATCGGACCCCCTGTTTCGGTTTGGCGTGTCACCGAACAAGTTGTTCGATTACTTTATTTCTGGGAACCCTGTACTTTACGCCATTGAGTCCGGAAATTTTTCTCCCGTTGAACGGTATCAAGCAGGTCTGCAAATCCCTCCCGAAAATCCGCAAGCTTTGGCCGATGCCATTCTTCGTATGCACGCAATGCCTGAAGACGAACGTCGTTCTATGGGTGAGAACGGCCGAAAGGCAGCCACCGAACATTATGACTACGCAAAGCTTGCGCAACGGTTGGAAGCGGTTCTCTTAGAAGATTGAGGCTAGTTGCGCTTTATGGGCCCCTTACGTTTTAGCACCGTGCCAATGACGGCTGCATAAGATCCAAAGAACAATCCCAAGAATATCAAAACAGCCAGAAACGCAGCCATGTTGTTGTCCCAAAGCATGACGCCGATGATCTGTGGCGTCAGAACAAATGGTGCCAGCACCGCTGTTGTTAGAGAGTTGGACAAGTGCCGCTTGTTTCGCCCAAGGATAAGAATTTCGATCCCTCGCATCACCAATTGATGCATATGCAAACGGTCTGGTAACATTGGGTCTCGGTTGCTCAGGCTGCGGCGGTACATTGCCAACAGTGTGTCCGCCAGCGGCCAGAACATGGTCAGCAAGATTGCCCAAGGGGATACATCTGGCGCATTGAGCACCGTCGCAATCCCAAACCAACAAAGCACGAAACCAATTGTATAGGCCCCTGCGTCGCCCAGAAATATCAGTCCGTATGGGTAATTTAGAAGAAAAAAACCTGACACAACGGCAGCCATCATGATGCAAAGAACTGCAGTCGGCAGATAACCCGCCTTTTGCGCAATGACTGAGATGGCGATTGCTGCACCGATGGCCGTGACAGCCGCCAGACCATTGATACCGTCAATCAGGTTGAAACCATTCGCTACCCCAGCCGTGATGAGCAAGGTAAAGGGAATCCCGATAAACCAAAGCTCTAGCAGCGGATCTACCACTGGTAGACCGACCCGAGTGAGCCATTCGCCAATCAATGCAACGACAAGCAAACTGGCGAGAGCGACTGTCAGCAACCGAATACGGGGCGCAACACGAAAACCCAAGTCTTCTGCAAGACCGACAAAGAAGATCAACGCAGTTGCGATTATAAACTCCGCGTACTGACGCACCAAAGCCTCGGGCGCCAAAAGAAGGCTACATGCCAGGGCGCCAAATATCGCAACGCCACCAATCCGCGGTGTCAGTCTGACATGCATTGCCTGAACGGCGGTCGTATCATCGCTTCGCCCGCGCAACCTTGGGATGCCCTGCGCAAGTGCCATGAGGACGAGGCAAAGAAAGAACGAAACGAACGCTAGATAGACGAGGTGAATCTGGAATGGCTGAACAGTTTCAATCTCCATCAAGAAGATCCAATTCTAGAAATGAAGCCCAATACAAACCAGCCATGCACTCTTGATCTTTGCCACGACCGCATCTGTGATGCAATGTTCATCCGATGAATGGCAAAGGTGGTATAATCTATCGGTGTCTCATATTGCTTGGGGAGTGACCGCCCCGACGCGCTAAAAATGGTACCGGATAGGCAAGGTCAACTTTCATACAGCCCCGGAACAAGGCCTTCGGCCTGCGCCTTGAGAATATCTGGCATCGTCCCCGGCGCCTGCTTGGGTCCATAGTAGACATCATATGTCCCACCCAGCTTGGCCTTCAGTTCGGACACATAGCGCAGGGACGCTACTTTGCGTCCCAACTCATCATTTCCACCGCTCAGCAACGCAACCAACCTGCGTGTCCGGTAATAGTGCCGCGAATTGCGCATGTCGGCAGAGGCAGGCACGATAGGGGCGTCGCAAGAGGCGGAGGTGTGGGTCACCCCGGTCCGCCAGGGCGGTTCAACCAGCAGCCCGTTTTTCATGCGCGGCACCCGCCCGGACCCAAAGACCAATAGCGCGCCTGCGTCGTTAAGATGCGCAATCATGCCTGCGCGCGTCTGCCGCGCGGTCAATACCCTGTCTTTGCTGTCCAGATCGACGGCGATAATGCGATCCGCCCCCAAAAACCGCTCTGTCTCGCGACCTGCGACGACCTTTAAGTCCGGGCGGTGATCCAGCAGTGCGCCCGCATGGGCGATAAAATCGAATGTGCCAATGGGATGGGTCGCGGCAATCACAACCGGGCCTTCCTTTGGAATATGCTGCAACCCATGGGGGATGATGGTTGTGCCGCCTTTCATCGCCAGCAGCGCATGGATCAGATCCGTGCCCCTACGCCCATCAAGGGCGATCAGGATTTCTTTGGTTTCGCGTAGCGCAAAAAACGCGTGCCCGGTCAGCCCGCGGTTTACCCCGTCGATGGCACCCATGATCCAGCGCAGCAATTTCAGACGCAGGTCCGCCCCATGTGGGATGCGAAGACGCGCGCGCAACAGCGCATCAAGTGGGTCATCAGAATTGGGTTGCCTCAAGTGGAGCCTGCCGCGCGTCGTGGTATTCGCACACAAGCTAGCATGGCTTTTGCCCATTGGCATCAGCAGGTTTTCGTGGACTAACGGCCTGTGCTGGGTCAGATTTGACCCGTTGGGCTGGAAAGGTAGATGGGTTGCGCCATGGAGAACGATATTGACGCCGTCGTGCTGAACTTTTCGCCCGGCAGTTTGAATATCCTTAATCTGGTTCTGGCGGTCGTGATGTTTTCGATTGCGCTAGAGCTGAAACCAGCCGATTTCCAAAGGCTGTTCCGCGCGCCCAAAGCCTTGCTCACCGGCGTTGCATCGCAGTTTATCCTGTTGCCTGCGCTGACCTTCTGCCTTGTTTTGCTGACAAATCCGCAGCCTTCCATCGCGCTGGGCCTGATCCTTGTGTCGGCCTGCCCGGGAGGCAATATTTCAAACTTCATCACGCAGCGGGCGGGGGGCAATGCAGCCCTTTCGGTGTCGTTGACGGCATTCTCAACCGTCGCTGCGATCTTTCTGACCCCCGCAAATATCGCGTTCTGGGGCAGCCTTTATCGGCCGACTCGCGCGATATTGCGGGACACACAGATTGATCCGATATCCGTTGCGATCACCGTGGGGCTGATGCTGGTGCTGCCGCTGTGCCTTGGCATGGTGATGAACGTCAAGCGGCCGGATATCACAGCGCGTTTGCGCAGGCCTTTGCAGTATCTTTCGATGGGGATTTTTATCGCCTTCGTGGTTCTGGCATTGGCCAGCAACTGGGGCCTATTCCTTCAATATGCCACAGCCGTCGCCGCCTTGGTTTTCATGCATAACGCGCTGGCACTGGCCGCGGGCTTTACTGCCGCGACAGTTGCTGGGCTGTCACCGTTTGACCGGCGGTCCATCACGATCGAGACGGGTATTCAGAACTCTGGCCTGGGCCTGATCCTGATCTTTGGATTCTTCAATGGCTTAGGCGGGATGGCGGTTGTCGCGGCCTTTTGGGGAATGTGGCATATCTTGTCGGGCATTTTTCTGGCCGGATTAATGGCGCGCAGGCCCGCACCGGGCTATTCCTGACGGCCCATGCGGAAAGATCGTGGCGTATTTTCAGCTTTCGCTGTCGCGCTTATCTGGTCTTATCCTGCGAAATTGGTCACTGTCCAACTGAGGCGAAGAGGAAAACACGCATGGCCGATCTGTGGGATGGTTTGACACAGGCCTTTTGGCTGGTGCTGACCTTTGATGCAGAGCTGGCCGAGATCGCATTGCGGTCGCTTTATGTCACGCTAACGGCCCTTGCCATTGCCTGCGTCATTGCCTTCCCTTTAGCAGCACTTCTTGCCGTGCGCCGGTTTCGGGCGCGTCGCTTGGTGATTGCCATTCTGAACGCATTGATGGGCCTGCCCCCCGTTGTCGTGGGGCTGATTGTTTATGTGCTGCTGTCACGGTCGGGGCCATTGGGCGTGCTGGGCCTGTTGTTTACCCCCACGGCGATGATCATTGCGCAAGTTATCATCATCGTGCCGCTGATCGCCAGCATTGCGCATCAATCGCTGCGCGACCTTTGGCAGGAATACCATGATTTGCTGATTTCGATGAACGTCAGCCAGAGCCAAAAGATGCGCACCTTGATCTGGGATGCGCGGCGTGCGCTGCTGACGGCATCATTGGCAGGCTTTGGGCGCGGAATTGGCGAGGTCGGCGCGATTATGATCGTGGGCGGGAACATTGATCATGTGACCCGCGTGCTGACCACGGCGATTGCGCTGGAGACAGGCAAGGGCGCATTCGCGCTGGCACTCGCGCTGGGCTTTGTACTGATCGCACTGACTATTGCGGTTAATCTGCTGATCCATTGGCTGGGCCAGACCGAACGCGAAGGGCGGTGGTAGCCATGGTATTTCCGCTGGTGGTGACAGATGCCGAAACGCGGCGCAGGGGCAAGGTGCTGGTCGGCCCGGTAACACTGCATCTGGCGGGCGCAGCGGCCACGGTGATTATTGGGCCAAACGGGTCTGGTAAAACGACGCTGTTGCGTCTCTTACATGGCACCGCCCGGCTGCATGCGGGCAGCATCACGTGGCAAGTACCGATGGACGAAGTGCGCCCCATGCAGTCGTTCGTCTTTCAACGCCCGGTGATGTTGCGACGCAGTGTTGTGGACAACATTGCCTATCCGCTTTTGGTGCGGGGAGTTGCCAAATCCACAGCGGTGGCGCAGGCCCATGACTGGGCCAAGCGCGTTGGATTGCACGCGATGTCTGACCGTGCCGCGACCAGCCTATCAGGGGGTGAGCAGCAAAAACTGGCCCTGGCCCGCGCCTTCATCACTGACCCGCAGGTGGTTTTTCTGGATGAACCCTCTGCATCTCTGGATGGCCGGGCCACGGCAGAGATTGAGGCGATATTGCAAGCGCAAAAGGCGCAAGGCACAAGGCTGATCATGTCGACCCATGATATGGGCCAAGCGCGACGCATCGCAGATGAGATCATCTTTTTGCGCGGGGGGCAGGTACATGAAACCAGCCCTGCCGCGCCGTTTTTTGATACCCCGCAAACCGATGCGGCCCGCGCCTTTCTAAAGGGGGACATCGTGGAATGAAGTGGCTTCTTTGCGCAGTTACACTGCTTTGGAAAAGCGCGGTGCAGGCGCAGGATAGTCTACGGATGGCGGTGACAACATCGTTTCATAACTCTGGCTTGGCTGACGTGCTGCTGCCAGAAATTCAGAAGGATCTAGGGCTAGAGGTCCAGCTATTGATCGTCGGCACCGGGCAGGCATTGCGGCTGGGTCAGGCGGGTGATGTCGATGCCATTCTGGTGCATTCACGTGCGGCGGAAGAGGCGTTCATCGCTGAAGGCTACGGCACCCACAGGCGTGAGATCATGTATAATGACTTTGTCATTGTGGGCCCGCAAGAGGACCCTGCGGGGATCACTGACGCCACCGATGCAGCACAAAGCCTGGGCCAGATCGCATTGGCGCAAGCACCCTTCGTCAGCCGCGGCGATGACAGCGGCACGCATAAGAAAGAACAGAGCCTCTGGCAGGATGCAGGCCTTGATCCGACAGTATCAGGCGATTGGTATCGCGCGGTCGGTGCGGGGATGGGGGCTGCGCTGAACACGGCATCGGGCATGGAGGCTTATGTTCTGTCAGACCGTGCCAGCTGGCTCAATTTCGCCAATAAGGGTGAGCTTGCCCTGCTGTTTGCAGGCGATCCGGCTTTGTTCAACCAATATGCCTACTTGCCGGTCAACGCGCAGCGGCATCCGCATGTGCGATCTGATTTGACGGCCCGGTTGGAAGGCTGGCTGACGTCCGACCGTGCAGCGGCGTTGATCGACGGCTACATGATTGATGGCGAACAACTGTTTGTGTTTAACGCGCAAACGTCAGATTGATGACCGACACCAGGTCATGTTTGTTGCCCATCGCGGCACAAATGGCTTTTTGTCCGGCGGTCTTTGTTCTCTAATGCCGTCAGCAGACCTGCGACCCATATGAAGGACACCAGAGATGAAGACTGTCTCGGCCCGCTTGGGCGTCGACATTGGCGGCACATTTACCGATGTTGTGTTGGAAATAGGCAGCGATACCTTTTCAACGAAAGTGCTGACGACCTATGCCGCGCCTGAGGATGCGATCGTTGATGGGATGCAACAGGTTTGCGCCAAGGCCGGCATAACCCCGACCGAGATTGAGCAGATCATCCATGGCACGACATTGGCCACCAACGCGTTGATCGAACGGCGCGGGGCGAAAACGGCGCTGATCACGACCGAAGGGTTTCGCGATGTGATTGAAATGCGCACCGAATCGCGGTTCGAGCAATATGATCTCAACCTTAACCTGCCCGACCCGCTGTTGCCGCGCCAAATGCGCTATACCGTTCCGGGGCGCGTGGATGCCAATGGTCAAATCCTTGTCGATCTGGATCGCGCTGATGTCGAAGCGGTGGTCGCACAGATTGCTGCCGCCGGATATACCTCTGTCGCTGTGGGGCTGATCCATTCCTATCTGAACCCAACCCATGAACAGCTGGTGCGTGATGTGCTGGCCGAGACATTGCCGGATGTATCGGTTTCAATCTCATGCGAGGTGTCCCCACAGATGCGCGAATACGAGCGTTTTAATACCGTCGTCGCGAATGCCTATATCAAACCCTTGATGGCCTCTTATCTTGGGCGGCTTGAGGATCGTTTGAAAGGCGAAGGTGTCGCTTGCCGTATCTTCCTGATGCATTCAGGTGGCGGGATCATCTCGCTCCAGAATGCCGCGGACTTCCCAGTGCGTTTGGTTGAATCTGGCCCGGCCGGTGGCGCTGTTTTTGCGGCCCATATCGCGGCGCGCTATGGGTTGGAAAAGGTGCTGTCCTTCGACATGGGCGGGACGACGGCCAAAATCTGCTTGATCAAGAACCAGACCCCAAAGACGAGCCGTGTTTTTGAGGTCGCCCGCACCTATCGTTTCAAAAAAGGGTCCGGCATGCCGATTTCGATCCCTGTGATTGATATGGTTGAGATTGGCGCAGGCGGTGGATCGCTGGCCCATGTCGATACCATGCGTCAGATCAGGGTCGGCCCGGAAAGTGCGGGGTCTGAACCTGGACCCGCCTGCTATGGCCGTGGTGGTGAACGGCCCGGTGTGACCGATGCTGATTTGGTTCTGGGCAAGCTTGATCCTGATAACTTTGCAGGTGGGTCGATCACGCTGCATCCTGATGCGGCGAAAACGGCGCTGAAGGAAAACCTGGGCGATATGCTGGATATGGACGCGGTTGAAGCGGCCTTTGGCGTGGCCGAAGTGGTGGATGAAAACATGGCCAACGCCGCACGTGTGCATGCCGTGGAAAATGGCGAGGACCTGTCCGAATATACGATGATCGCCTTTGGGGGTGCGGCCCCGCTGCATGCGGGCCGTCTATGTGAAAAGCTGGGCGTTGAACGTCTATTGGTGCCGCCGGGCGCGGGTGTCGGCTCTGCCATCGGGTTCCTGCGCGCGGCCTTTTCGTTTGAGGCAAACAGGTCTGTCTATATGCGGCTATCGGATTTCGATGGCGAACGAATTAAGGCGCTTCTGACCGCGCTCAAGGCAGAGGCCACAGGTTTTGTGCGCAGCTGTGATGAGGTCAGCCCGATCCTGTCAGAGTTCAAGGTCTATATGCGCTACACGGGTCAAGGTTGGGAAATCCCCATCGCACTGACAGAAGACCAAGCAATGAACCCTGATGCCACGACTTTTGAGGCGCGGTTCATTGAGGATTATACCAAACTGTTCGGGCGTCCTGTGGCGGGAATGGATATCGAAATTACGGTCTGGTCCGTCAATGCGACAACGCCCGCTGAAAAAGTTGCGCGCGTGGATGAAACCCATGGCGCAGACATCGCTCAGACCGCAGGGCGGCGGCCTTTGTTTGATGGGGCCTCTGCCAAATATGTTGATGCGGATATCATTCACCGTGCCGATATGGCGACGGGACAACGCGTGACAGGTCCAGCTGCGGTTGTCGAAGATGAAACGACGATCATCGTCCCCGTCAGCCGTGATGCAATCTGCCAGCCGGATGGCTGTATCGACCTTGTGAAAAAGGGGTAACGCGATATGACCCAAGACCAGTCAAAAGTTGCCTATCAGGTCATGTGGAACCGCCTGATCTCGGTCGTTGAAGAACAGGCGCAGGCACTGGTGCGCACGGCCTTTTCAACATCGGTGCGCGAAGCGGGCGATCTCTCTGCGGGGGTTTATGACACGTACGGCCAGATGTTGGCACAGGCGGTGACAGGCACCCCCGGTCACGTCAACGCAATGGCCGATGCGGTGGCGCATTTCATCCGGCGGGTCGGGCGCCAGAACATCTTGGAAGGTGACGTCTATATCACCAACGACCCTTGGGAAGGCACCGGCCATCTGCATGACATCACCATGGTCACACCATCATTTCACAACGGCGCTCTGGTGGGCTTCTTTGCCTGCACAGCACATGTTGTCGATATCGGTGGCCGCGGGTTTGGTGCTGACGCGCATTCTGTTTATGAAGAGGGGCTTTACATCCCGATCATGAAATTCGCAGAGAAGGGCACGGTCGATGAAACCCTTGTTCGCATCATTCGTGGCAATGTGCGCGAACCTGATCAGCTGATCGGCGATATCTATGCTCTCGCCAATTGCAATGAAATCGGCCATCGCCGCTTGATTGACATGATGCAGGAATTTGACCTCGATCATCTGGATGGGATCGCGGCCTTCATTCTTGAAAACTCGCGCCGCGCTACGATTGAACGTATCGCCGCCCTGCCGCAGGAAACGGCCGAAGGCGCGATGACAATGGACGGGTTTGATCGGCCGATCACCCTGAAGGTGAAAGTCAGCGTGCAGGGCGACAAGATCGTAACAGACTTTAGCGGATCGTCCGTCGTGGATAAGAAGGGCATCAACTGCCCGCTGGTCTATGCCAAGGCCTACGCATGTTATGCGCTCAAGGTCGCTATCGCGCCAGAGATCCCGAATAACGCGGCATCCTTGGCTCCGTTCGAAATCACGGCGCCTGAAAACTCAATCGTCAATGCCCTGCATCCAGCGCCCGTAGCCCTGCGCCATATCGTCGGGCATTTTGTGCCCGACGCTGTCTATGACGCCCTTGATAAGATCGTACCGGGCCTGGTACCCGCAGAAGGGGCAGGTTGCCTGTGCAATTTTCAGGTGTCCTTGCGCCCGCGTACTGATGGGCCCGCGCCCGCAAACGCACGGCGGTCAGAAGTCTTGACTTTCAATTCAGGTGGTTCTGGCGCACGACCGGAACATGACGGGCTGAACGCGACCGCATTTCCATCAGGCGTGATGACCATGCCGATTGAGGCGACAGAACACGCGGGTCCGGTGATTATCTGGCGCAAAGAGCTGCGGCCAGATAGCGGCGGCGCAGGCAAAACGCGTGGCGGACTTGGCCAATATATGGAGGTCGGGGCGCAGGACGGGCATGAGTTCGATATCCAAGCTATGTTTGACCGTGGCGCACATCCCGCAAGGGGGCGGCGTGGTGGTAAGAACGGTGCGCATACGACGATCATACGCAGTGACGGTGCCGCGATGCATGTGAAAGGCAAACAGTTCGTCCCGCATGGCGAACGCGTGGTGATGGCCTTCCCCGGTGGTGCCGGCTACGGTGCGCCGTCAGAGCGGCCTGTTGATCTGGTCAAACGCGACCTCGCGCGCGGCTATATCTCGGCAGAAGCAGCAGCGCGGGACTATAACCTGTCTGCGGCTGACATCGCCGAAGTCGAAGCCGCGATTGCGAAAGGAGAGACGCTATGACCACGCTGGCCCCCAACCCCTTCACCCGCGCCTTGAAAGTAGGTGATAAACAAGTGGGTCTGTGGATCAGCCTATGCAGCAATATCGTGGCCGAGGTTACAGCGCCTGCCGGCTATAACTGGGCCTTGATCGATATGGAGCATACGCCCAACGACTACTTCAGCGTTCTGGGCCAGCTTCAGGCATTCGCAGCCAGCAACACAACAGCGATCGTGCGGGCGGATTGGAACGATCCGGTGATCGTGAAACGCCTTCTGGATCTTGGCGCGCCCGGCATCATGTTCCCGATGATCCAATCCGTGCAAGAGGCGGAAAAGGCGGTCGCCGCGACGCGCTATCCGCCGCATGGTGTGCGTGGTGTTTCGGGCGCGACACGGGCCACCAAATTTGGCCGGGTCACCGATTATGTCGCCCGGATCGAAGTTGAAACGACTGTCTTACTGCAGCTAGAAACCCGGCAAGCAGTGGAACAGGCTGAGGCGATTGCAAATGTCGACGGCATCACAGGTGTCTTCTTTGGCCCTGCCGATATCGCTGCGGACATCGGAAAGGTCGGGCATCCTATGGCCCCAGAGGTCTGGGCGCTGATCAGGCCTGCCGCTCAGAAGCTGATCGCAATGGGAGTTCCGGTTGGCACGCTGGTGTTGAATCCGGCCTTCGCAACAGAGCTGCTCAATGAAGGATTTTCCTTTGTCGCCTGTGGCACGGACACATCTTTGCTTGCAAAGGCCTCTGACGCCTTACTGTCGGAGGTCAAGGCGGGATTGGTTTAGTGGTCAATCTGGCGGCAATTGCCGTGGCAAAAGTGCCTGTCCGCCTTCGGCACCGTTCTAGCCATATAGCAATTTTGGCGACCCCGGCAGGATTCGAACCTGCAACCTGCCCCTTAGGAGGGATGCGTTCATAGCGCTATTCCTTTTGTGATTTCTTACTGTTGGGTGTTTGTACAGTGTCATCCTGTACATGGTTTGTACGAAAACGGGCCCTAATGTCGGCCTCATCGGTCTCGGCGTGGGCATAGATGCGCATGGGCAAATTGGGGTCTGACCAGCGCCCCGCTTTGGCTGCCGTGACTGGATCTACGCCTTGGCGCACAACCAGTTCCGTGAAGAACCCGTGCCGCCCTGCTGGGTGGGATGAAAGGTACGAGATGCCCGCGCGCTTGCAGATCGTCTTCCAGCGCGTGTTGTAACCGGTAGAGCTGCCATAGCCAAAAACACGCGCCTTCATCAGCTTGCCGGTCTTGCGATTTTTGGGGCGTTTAGGCGGCAGTGCAAGCAGCTCGTCCATCATCTGAGGCGAGACGGTGATCCAACTTTCCGGATGTCCCTTCTGCGCCTTTACCCGAACCTTGTTTTCGTGTGGCCGAAGGTCATCAGGCTCCAATGATACGGCTTGATCAATCCTTGCAGCCGTCTCGAACATGAAACGGACCAGCGCGGCATTGTACGGATCGGCGGCACGGCAAAACGCCTCGATCCATTCCTTATCAGCTGGCGTGCGCTCGACGCGGCTAAGCTTGCCGCGCCGCTTGTCCTGAGCGATCCGCTCGAACTTGTCGTAGGGCTTCACGCGGATCAGAGGCGTCCCCTCCAGCTCGTGGGCGTTGTTGATCACAGCACACGCGGGCGTCACAATTTCACGCCACCAGGTATCGGTCGACGCTTTCGGTTTCAGCTTCGGCCCAAGACTCTTCAATAGCGCACCTGAAATCGCACCTAGCGAGAGGTC
>JBCAZI010000076.1:0-14087 GCA_038533095.1 Pseudomonadota bacterium | reverse complement strand
CGGCGTGAACTTTGACATGCGCTTGGGGCAAGAGGTTGTTCTCTTCGAAAACCGTCTGGCCTATCTGGTGGCCTTCGGATGCTTCTTGTTTGCGCTCTTTGGCCTCATGTGGTGTTGCTGGGTGCTGATTGCGGGGGGCGTCTTGGCCCCGGTGGTGCGTGAAACGGCGAAAGTGACCTCGATGGTCTTTACCATCCTGATCGGGTCACAGCTGTTGAACCTTGTGCTGATCTCTTTCGGGGGCGAGCATTACATCCAGCAGTTCCTGCGCTCTTTCGACAATGAATGGACGGTGTTCCTGCTGGTGATGCTGGTCTTGTTCATGCTGGGCTTCGTGCTGGATTTCCTTGAGATCATCTACATTGTGATCCCCATTGTGGGGCCCGTCATCTATGGCGGCACGTTTGACCCGAAATGGGTGACGATCATGATCGCGGTGAACCTGCAAACTTCCTTCCTGACGCCGCCCTTTGGCTTTGCGCTGTTCTATCTGCGTGGGGTTGCGCCCAAGTCGATCACGACGGGGCAGATATACAAAGGGGTCATGCCGTTCATTGGCATTCAGGTCTTTGGCTTGCTGTTATTGGCCTTCTTCCCGGCAGTGGTCACAATTGTGCCGAACCTGCTGAACTAGGGGTAGGGGTGACAAAAAAGGAAAGGGCGGTGCCGATGGCGCCGCCCTTTTTCTTTGAGATATATAGGTTAGCTGCGCCCGTCTGGCAGATCAATTCGGGCGACCTGTTCGGCAATCGGATCGGTCGACAGCGGGTGCATATCAGCGCTATATGCTGCCGGATCGCTCACCTGGTTCCATTTCCCATCGCGATAGACCTCTAGCCCTTTGAACTTGGCCTTGTAATCCATCTTGGGGCTGCCAGGCACCCAATAGCCCAGATAGACGTAAGGCAGGCCCAACTCGCGGGCGATGGCGATGTGATCCAGGATCACGTAGGTGCCAAGCGATAGTTTGTCATTTGCCGGGTCAAAGAAGGAATAGACCATCGATAGCCCGTCATCGAGGATATCGGTCAGGCAGACAGCGGTCAGTTCGTTCTGATCGGTATATTCGATCAAACGCGAGCGGATCGGCGTTTCTTCCACCATCGCGGCAAATTCGAACATATCCATATCGGCCATGCCACCGGTGGCATGACGCCCATCCAGATATTCGCGGAAGAGGGCATATTGTTCTTCGGTGGCCCAAGGCGATGTCGCGCGGCGATGCAGATGGGCCGCCCGTTTCGTCACGCGGCGCTGGCTGCGGCTGGGTGTGAACTGCGACACATCAATGCGCGCCGACATACAGGCCGAACATTCCGCGCAAGAGGGGCGATAAAGAACATTCTGCGAGCGACGAAAGCCTTGTTTTGAAAGGCTATCGTTCAGTTTTGTGGCCGTGTCGCCCTGTAGCGCTGTGAACAACTTACGTTCCATCCGGCCCTCTAGATAGGGGCAGGGCTGGGGGGCAGTCACGTAGAACTGCGGGGCAATGGGCAGCGTGTGGCGCATGGAATGTCCGACTAATTTCGAGAAAGCTTAACAATCTGTTGATCGCAGGCCAAGCCCCTCGAATGTCGCATGCTTAACGGCGGGTATTGATCGCCTCTGTGCCCAGCAAAAGATCGGTCAATCCTTGGCCGCGCGGGGTGACCAGCATCATGATGATCGAGATCAGTTGTAGCGGGGCAACCGCGATGCTGATCGTGTAACCCAGCGTATGCGCGAAGGCCAAACCAGAGCTAAGCGGCGCACCATGCAGATCACGAAAGCGGATGCCCATCAGGCGCATGCCCCAGGTCGATGAGCCGCCCGCCAATGTGAACCAGCGGTAGATAAAACCAACGAACAGCATCAGGGCCGGGAAAAAGAAGATGCCCGTAAAGGCCGTAAAGGGCAGGACCAATGCGCAAAGCAGCGCGATCATGACAACGTCAAAGACCCAGGCAAAGCCGCGCTTGATCGTGACGCCATCATAAAGCTGCGGATCAAAATCATGGTCAGTGGTGAAATCGGCGGACATGGTCATTTGGGGCCTCTTTGCGTTGGATAGTGAAAAGGGCGGCCTGCCGGGGACTGCGGGCCACCCTTTGGTGCGGACAGCGCTTATGCAGGCGCAGGACCGCTGTTGTCGTCTTCAGCGTCGGTCATTTTCTTGGCGCGGTCGTCCATGAACTGGTCGAACTCTGCCTTATCCTTGGCGTCACGCAGACGCTTGAGGAAGGCCTCAAAGTTGTCCTGCTCTTCTTCCAGACGGCGCAGTGTTTCGGCCTTATAGGCATCAAACGCATTGTTGCCGGATGATTTACCCATTTGGCGGGCGCGGCTGCGGGTCATTGAACGGCAAGATGAATTGAACATGCGTTTGCTCCAGATCATATAGGCAAGAAGGGCAAGGCCGATGGGCCAAATGAAGATAAAGCCAAGAACCATGGCGGCGATCCAGGCGCCTTTGCCACGCTCATCAAGCCAGGCTTCGGCGCGGGCGAAAAAGCCGGGGGCGCGGTCCATAGCCATTGCGGGTTGGGATGTGGCGGTGTTCATGATTTTGGCTCCTTAACTATCTGTTTGCGGTTGATGTGAATGCTTTTCACATGACAGATATCGGAGGGAGGAGCGCTTAGTTCAACCCCAAATGTAAATGTTTTTTACATTTACTTTTATTATGACGTGAAATCAGTGACTTGCGCGCCAGAAATTTCTTGCAATGTTGCGGGTTCAATTGGAAAAATATGCCGTGGCGTGCCAGCAGCCGCATAAATCACCGGGAATTCCGCCAATCGAGGATCGAAAAACGCCCTTATCGGGTTCAGATGCCCAATAGGGGCGACACCCCCGATAGCAAACCCCGTTTGCGCGCGGATCAGCGCCGCATCCGCCCTGCCCAAGGGCTCGCCCGCGACTACGCTGGCCTGGCCCGTATCCACCTGATTGCCACCCGCAGTGACGAAGAGGATCGCCTTGCCGCTGGTCAGGCCTGCAAAGATCACCGATTTGGCGATTTGATCGAGGGCACAGCCCGCCGCATCTGCCGCCTGCTGGGCCGTACGCGTCTCAGGTCCCAGTTCCAGCGGGGTGATATACAGCCCTGCATCGGCCAAAGCGGCCATCACGCGTTTCAGACTTTTGCTCATATTGATCCTGTCCTTTTTGGGCAGTCTAGCCATGCGATCTGCATTGACCAGCGCAGATGCGCGCAGCACTGTGCCCCCATGTCATTCGCGTCCCGCATCACACGCTTACCCAACCCTTACGACGCAGAGCGCGGGGCAGATGCGCGTGCGCAGTTCCCTGATGTGGACCCCGGAGTGGCGGATCTGATCGCGGGCACGGCAGGATGCAGCCCCTATCTGGCCGATCTATTGCGCCGCGAGGCGGATTGGATTGTGACCACGCTGGATGATCCTGAGGGCGCGATTGCGGGACTCTTATCGGACGTCGCAGCATTGCGGCTAAACGATCTGACGCCGGGCCTGCGTCAGGCAAAGCGGCGGGTCGCCTTATTGGCGGGCCTAGCCGATCTTGGCGGCGTTTGGCCGCTCGAAAAAGTGACACAGGTCCTGACCGATTTCGCAGATGCCGCTGTGCAGGTGACGATCACCCAATTGGTCGCGGCAGAGGTTGCGCGCGGCAAACTGCCCGGCGGCAGCGACCCTGCCGATGCAGGCGGCATGGTCGTGCTGGCCATGGGCAAGATGGGCGCGGGCGAGCTGAATTATTCCTCTGACATCGATCTGATTTGCCTGTTTGACGAAACCCGCTTCGACCCCGACGATTATCACGAGGTGCGCAGCGCCTTCATCCGCGTGACCCGCAAGATGACGGCAATCCTGTCTGACGTGCGCGAAGGGGGCTATGTGTTCCGCACCGATCTGCGATTGCGCCCTGATGCATCCGTCACACCGGTCTGCCTGTCGATGGAAGCGGCAGAGCGGTATTACGAAAGCGTCGGCCGCACGTGGGAGCGGGCGGCCTTTATCAAGGCCCGTGTTTGTGCCGGTGACCAAAAGGCGGGCAGGCGCTTTCTGGGCACATTGCGCCCCTTTGTCTGGCGCAAACATCTGGATTTCGCGGCCATTCAGGATGCCCACGACATGCGCCTGAAAATCCGCGACCATAAGGGGCTGCACGGCCCCCTTGTGCTGGAAGGGCACAATATGAAATTGGGGCGCGGTGGCATCCGCGAGATTGAGTTTTTTACCCAAACACGACAGTTGATTGCAGGTGGCCGCGATCCATCATTGCGATCCAGCAGAACCCGTGAAGGCCTGGCGGCTTTAGCAGCCGCCGATTGGGTGGCGCAAGACGCAGCAGAGCAGCTTTACGACCATTACCGGTTTCACCGCGAGGTCGAACATCGGTTGCAGATGATCAATGACGCACAAACGCAAACCTTGCCCACGGATGATGAAGGCTTCGCCCGGCTGGCTGCCTTTATGGGGATGGAGGTGGGCGCCTTGCGCAATTCATTGCGCGATCGGCTGGAGGATGTGCATCACCTGACCGAAGGTTTCTTCGCGCCTGAAGAGGCCGAAGAGAGCGCCAATATCCCCGATTGGAGGCAGGATGTCGTTGCGCGTTGGCACAGCTACCCCGCGTTGCGCACGGCCCGTGCGACCGAGATTTTTGCCCGTATCACTCCGGAAATCATCGCGCGCCTGCAAGAGGCCGCCAAACCGGATGAGGCGCTGGCGCAGTTTGACGGGTTCTTGGCAGGGCTGCCTGCAGGTGTGCAGCTGTTTTCACTTTTTGAGGCGAACCCGCAGCTGACACAGTTGATCATCGATATCTGTGCCACCGCACCGGCCTTGGCCCAATACCTATCGCGGAATTCAGCCGTGCTGGATGCGGTCATCGGCGGGGCCTTTTTTGCCGAATGGCCGGGAAAGGATACTTTAGCGGACGAGCTAAAGGCGCGCTTGGATGCCGCCAGTGATTATGAAACGCAGCTTTTGGCCGCGCGCCGCTGGGCCAAGGAATGGCATTTCCGCATTGGCGTGCATTTCCTGCGCGACCTGATTGATGCCGACCAAGCAGGCGTACAATATGCGGATTTGGCGGAGGCGGTTTTGGTCGCCCTAGGGCCGGCTATCACCGCAGAGTTTGCACGCAAACATGGGCCCGCGCCGGGGCGTGGTGGTGCGGTGATCGCGATGGGTTCGCTGGGGGCGGGGCGGTTGACCGCAACCTCTGATCTGGACCTGATTATGGTCTATGATGCGCAGGGCGAGGATAGCTCTGATGGGCGTAGGCCATTGCCGACGCGCAGTTATTTTGCGCGGCTCACGCAGGCCCTGATCACAGCGCTTAGCGCGCAGATGGCCGAGGGCCGCCTGTATGAGGTTGATATGCGCTTGCGCCCCTCGGGCCGGCAAGGGCCGGTGGCGACATCACTGCTATCCTTTCAGGACTATCAGGAAAATGAGGCGTGGACCTGGGAACATCTTGCCCTGACGCGTGCGCGTGCGGTTGCCGGTGACCTTGATCTTTGCGCGGCGATCGAGGCTTTTCGGCAGCAGCTGTTGCAAGCGAAATCCGGCGGTCGATCCATCTTGGCTGATGTCGCCGATATGCGCAGGCGCATTGCCGAACAGAAGGCGCAGAACCCAGGTTGGGATACCAAGGTTGGGCCGGGGCGGATGCAGGATATCGAGTTATTCGCGCAGATGGTCGCCCTGAAAACAGCGAGTCCAGCCTTTGACACATGCACGCAATTACAGGCTGGTGTCGTGGATGGCTGGCTGGATGCCGCGGATGCGGCTGCGTTGCAAAAGGCTTTTGATCTTTTCTGGCAGTTGCAGGCCGGATTGCGTTTTCTGGCAGGTGGTGAGGCAGATGTCGACAATCTGTCGGAAGGGGCGTGGCGTTTGATTTTACGCGAAACAGGATCGCAGGACGTTGCGGGTTTGATGGCGCGTCTTGAGGCGGCACAGGTGCAGACTGCATCCATCATTGCGCGGTATTTGGAGGGGGCATGACCGACCAAGATCAGCTTTATGATCCGAAAGGATTGATCAAGGATGCTTTCGCCATTGAGGGGATCGCAGGGCCAGAGTGCCGTAGTATCTTTCTGGATTGGGCCTTGGGGTTACCGCCCGGTCGCGACGTGAAGGCCGAAGTCAGCCTTTTGGTGGCCTATTATGGCGCGCTGGTTCCTGCGCCTCATCCGATGCTGGACACCCTGCGCGCAGCCTTGGCTGATGCCCCCGCACCCCGCCGCAGAGGCGGCCGCCGCGGCCGACAGTAATGGGCGGTGGGCCGTTAGAAATCTTCCCAATCCGGCTGCGCCGATCCTGCTGACGCAACTGCCTTTTTCATTGGGGTCGGTGTTGCGGATGCTTTGGTATGGGTTTGCGCGATGGCATTGGTCAGCGCATCTGACGGTTCTACCATTTGGATCGGTTTAACCACCTGAGATGACACCTGGAAGTGGCGGATGAGCGTGTTGAGCCGATCGGTCGCAGAGGCAAGTGTATCGCCACGTTTGATCGAATCCTGCACCATGGCCGCATTCTGTTGCGTGGCCTGATCCAACTGGTTCACACCAAGGTTAATCTCGTTCAATCCAATGGCCTGTTCTTCGGCGCTGGTGGCAATTTGTGATATCATCGACGAGATATCGTTCACCTGGGTGATGATTTCAGTGAGGGCCTCGCCTGCGTTGCCAACCAATTGGGTGCCTTGCGAGACATGACGAGAGCTGTTTTCGATCAGGGCCGAGATCTCTTTCGCCGCATCTGCTGAACGTTGTGCCAAGGCGCGCACTTCAGAGGCGACAACTGCGAAACCTTTGCCCGATTCGCCCGCGCGCGCTGCCTCGACCCCAGCATTCAAGGCCAGAAGATTGGTTTGAAAGGCGATGTCGTCAATCACGCTGATGACCTGGGTGATCTGCTTAGAGGAGTCCTCAATCTCCCCCATGGCGCTGACGGCGCTTGCAACAATCTCGCCGTTTTTTTCGGCCTCAGAGCGTGCTTTCGCGACGGAAGCGTCAACAGATTTGGCATGTTCGGCCGCCGATTTGACGCTGGCTGTTAACTGATCAAGAGCTGCTGCTGTTTCTTCAAGCGTGGCGGCCTGATTTTCGGTGCGTTGCGACAGATCATTGGTCGCGGTATTGGTTTCATTGGTTGTCGCCATGATGTTTTGCGCCGTTTCAGCAACCCGTGCGATGGCAGAGTCCAGGGCGCTGACGGCTTCGTTGAAATTATGGCGCAAGTCTTCGTATTCACTTGCAAATGCGGTATCGATTTTTGCGGTCAGATCGCCCGCGGCAAGCTGCGCCAACTCTGATTTCATTGTGTTCACGACGCTATCTTGTTGTTCGCGCAGTTTGGCCCGCTCCGCCGAGGCTTGTTTGCGTTCTACCTGCGCATCACGGAACACCAGCAAGGCACGCGCCATACGGCTCAGCTCGTGCTTATGTTCGGTTCCGGTCACCTCGATTTCGTCATCACCCGCGGCGAGCCGTTCTGTCGTATCGACAAGGCGTGAGACCGCCCCATTGATCCAACGACCGATCACGAAGGACGCGAGAATCGCCACGATGACGGCAACGATGCCAATGATCGGAATGAAGGTCTGCAATTGTGCGACAATGGCTGCCCCGCGCGGGCCCAATTGATCCTGCCGCATTTGCAGATCGTCGGCAAAGCGGTCAAAACCTGCGTCAATCTCACTTCCGATTTGGTCGATAACGTTGCTTTGCAACTCTAATGCCGCTTGTCGGTTCTGCGAAAACTGGCGCAAATTGTCCTCAATTTCACGACTTGCATCTACCAGCTGCGAAATTTGGTTGCTGAGCGGTGCGGTCACGCCCAAACCCCGCAACTGCTCAGCGGCGCGATTGAACGCAATGTTGTTTTCGACGAAGGCATCCAGATCTGCTGGGGCACTGGTCAGGAGATACTGTTTGCCTTGCAAGGTTGTCTCGGTCGCTGCTTGCAAGACGCGCCCGGCTGCTGAGACGATTGAGGGATTGCCGTTTTGAACGGCCGTTGAAAAAAGCGCGCTGGCGTTTTGTGCCAAGAGCTCTACTTGGCCATCAATCTCAGCTTGTAGCGAGCGCAAGTCCACAAGCTGGCCTGCAAGGAAAAAAAACCGGTCTTTGTAGGTCCGGGTTAGTTCCAGCAACCGGTCACGCTCTGCGCCTTCGGTGGAAGCGGAATTAAACCTATCTGCGAGTTCAGTGCTATCGAGAACCTCATCCAGGTTACCGATTGCCTCATTCCGCTGGGCTGAAACCGGAGTCTCGACATAGGACAGCACGGCGATCTTTGCTTCAAAAATATCTTCCATCGCTTCGCGTACCGCAACGCCCTGAAGCGCGGTTGCGCGATAATCAGAATAGCCCGTTCCCAAGGCGCCCACTGCCCGGTGGGAAAACAATGCAAGTCCAATCAGCATCAGCGTCAGAATAACAAAGCCACTGCCGATCCGTTTTGATATTGACCATGATTCCAACATAGCGCGCTCCATCCGTTGATTTGCAAACGGCTAGAGGCAAAACCCTAATACCCGATGAAGGGTATGAGATCAGTGACAGATTTATCGGGCCAATGCGGCGGCTTCGGTGGCCAGTGCGGTGATGCCATCCCAATCGCCTGCAGTGACTTTGTCTTTCGGGGCGACCCATGACCCGCCAACGCAAAGCGTGTTGCTGAGCCCCAGATAGTCATTGGCATTCTTCAGGCTGACCCCACCGGTGGGGCAGAATTTTACTTGCGGAATGGGTGCGCCGATGGCTTTCAACGCTGGTGCGCCACCGTTTGCTTCGGCAGGAAAAAACTTCTGTACGGTATAGCCGCGTTCTAACAGGCGCATCGCCTCTGACGCGGTGGCGGTGCCGGGCAGCAGTGGCAGATCATTTGCTTCGCAGGCATCCAACAACAGGTCTGTTGCACCCGGCGACACGCCGAATGTGGCACCCGCGGCCTTTGCGTTTTCGACATCTTTGGGCGTCAGCAAAGTGCCAGCCCCGACAACCCCGCCAGGCACTGATGCCATTTCGCGGATCGCATCCAATGCCGCTGGTGTACGCAAGGTGACCTCCAATGCGGGCAAGCCGCCTGCGACCAGTGCGCGGGCCAGGTCGGCGGCGATGCCGGCGTCATCGACGACCAGAACAGGGACAACAGGTGCCAGAAGGCAAACCTTTTCAGCGGCGGCAGAGGCGTCTTGCGGGGTCATTTTGTGATCCTTAAATGCGGTGACCGGGGCTGTGTCGCAGCCTCCGGCGGAAGTTTGATGGGACGAAGAAAGTGTTGGTTTAAACAGCAACACCGGCCCCTTCGGCAGCAAGGCCGACGTTCTGGCGAAACACCTCGAACAATTCGCGGCCCACGCCGTTGCCGTTGCCGCTGAGGTCAGCCGTGGCGGGTGTGCGGGTGGACAGATCGACGTCTTTGACTTCGATGGTGCCGGTTGTTGCGTCCAGCCGGACGATATCGCCGTCGCGCAGCAGTGAAATCGGTCCATGATCGGCGGCCTCGGGGCAAACATGGATCGCCGATGGTACTTTGCCGGATGCGCCGGACATGCGTCCGTCGGTGACCAAGGCCACTTTCAACCCGCGGTCTTGCAACACGGCCAAGGTCGGTGTCAGCCCGTGCAGTTCAGGCATGCCGTTGGATTTGGGCCCTTGGAAGCGGACGACGATAATCGTGTCTTGGGTGAACTCACCCGCCTTGAACGCGTCTTTCACCGCCTCTTGCGTGTGGAAGATGCGGGCAGGGGCCTCAACCACATGCCGCTCTGGCGCGACGGCAGAAGTTTTGATCACACCGCGCCCCAGATTGCCAGACAGTTGCACCAAACCGCCTTGCGGCTGGAAAGGATCATTGGCGGGGCGCAGGATCTTGTCATTCAGCGTCGCACCTGCACCGGGTTCATATTTTATGCGACCATCAATCAGCTTGGGTTCCTGAGAATAAAGCTCTAACCCCTGACCGGCGACAGTTTTGGTGTCGTCATGTAGCAGGCCTGCGTTCAACAGTTCCCCGATCATGTAGCCCAAGCCACCAGCGGCATGGAAATGGTTCACATCCGCCAGACCGTTGGGATAGACCTTGGCCATCAGCGGGGTCACTTCGGATAGGTCGCTGAAGTCTTGCAGATCAAGGATGACACCAGCGGCCTTGGCCATGGCAGGCAGATGGATGGCGAGGTTGGTGGACCCGCCCGTGGCCATCAGACCGACGATGCCGTTGACGAAAGCCTTCTCGTCCAGAATATCGCAAACCGGGGTGTAATCATTGCCAAGTGCCGTAATTTCAAGCGCGCGTTCGGTTCCTGCTGTCGTCAACGCATCGCGCAGGGGTGTGCCTGGATTGACGAAGGATGCGCCGGGCAGGTGCAGCCCCATGAATTCCATCAACATCTGGTTGCTATTTGCCGTACCATAGAACGTACAGGTCCCGGGGCCGTGGTAAGAGGCCATTTCTGCCTTCATCAGCTCATCCCTGCCCACATTGCCCTTGGCGAATTCCTGACGCACGTGGGCCTTTTCATCATTGGGCAGGCCAGAGACCATGGGACCGGCAGGCATGAACAGACCAGGAATATAGCCAAAGGTGGCAGCGGCCATCACAAGGCCGGGCACGATCTTGTCGCAGACGCCTAGGTAGATCGCTGAATCAAAGACGTTATGCGACAGGCCAACAGCGGCAGCCAAGGCAATCACATCGCGGGAAAAAAGCGACAGTTCCATCCCGGTCTGGCCTTGGGTCACACCGTCACACATCGCGGGCACACCACCGGCAACCTGTGCAGTGCCGCCAGCGGCACGGGCGGCCGCGCGGATCAGGTCAGGGTAGGTTTCAAAAGGCTGGTGGGCGGACAACATGTCGTTATAAGCGGTGATGATCCCGATATTGGGGGTGCGCGCAGCCGTCAGCTTTTCTTTGTCGTCACCCATGGCGGCATAGGCATGGGCCTGATTGCCGCAGGTCAGATGTGACCGGCGCGGCCCTTCTGCGGCGGCGCGTGCCATCGTGTCCATGTAGGTCTGGCGCGGCCCCTCGGAACGGGCGCGAATACGGTCGGTGACTTCAGCGATTTTGGGGTGAAGCGGCATGGCATCCTCGGCTGTTTCGCGGTCGGCCTCGCATAACATGTTGTGTTAGCGCTAACAAGAGGCATGTTGCCGCCAGTTTGGCCAGATTTTAACACAATTGCATGAATTAAAGCGCCAGAAGTGCTGTGATAGGACAGCAATGTAATCAAAGAGTTGGCATTATGCATCGTAGAACATTCATCGCTTCGCTTTCCGTCATGGGCCTGACAGGCTGTGCTGCAGGATCTGGCTTGCGTAGTACGCCGCGTCCGGAAATTGACCGGTCTTATGCCCTGCGCGGCTTTAACTTTACCGCGCGGGCTGGCCTGCGGATTTCGGAAAGTGAATCCTTCTATCCAAGCGGTGATGTCGTGTGGCGCGGCGATCCCATCGGACCACGCATTCCCCAGATTGCCGCTATGTTCAATGAGGCCGCATCGCGCAACCGTGCCTTTCTGGATGGCAATGTGCCGGTTGATGTCGATGTCACGCTGATCCGCTTTCACGGGGTCACAAACCGGACACGCTACACCGTAGGTGGTGTCTATAACGTGATCTTTGACATGACCATCCGCCGTGCCGGATCAGATCAGGTGATTGAGCCCGCGCGCCGCGTTGTGGGGAACCTGGATGCGCCTGGGGGCGAACGCGCGTCGCGTTTGGATGATGCAGGTCAGACCCAAAAGGTGCGGGTCACTGATTTCCTGACCAGCCTGCTGCGCGCGCAACTGGTCTAACCGCCCCTTTCCAGCCGCACCAAGAGCGGGTAGGAGGCAGGGCATGACAGATCAAACACCCCCTACAATGCCCGTCGTGCGCTTGACCCCTAAGGCAGAGGCGCGCGCTATCCGCCATGGTTTCCCTTGGGTCTACGCCAATGAACTGGTGACCGACCGCCGCACCCGCAATCTGACACCGGGCACGATTGCCCGGCTGGAAGATGCCAACCGGGTGCCGATGGGCGTGGTGACCGTGAACCCGGCGTCCAAAATCATCTGCCGCATGCTTGATCAGGACCCGGATGCGGTGATTGATCAGACGTGGTTTGCCGCACGGCTGACGCGCGCATTGGCCCATCGTGCACGGCTTTATACTGAACCCTTCTACCGTCTGGTGCATGCAGAGGCGGACGGGTTGCCCGGTATCATCATCGACCGTTTTGGCGATCTGGCGGTGGTCCAGCCCAATGCGGCTTGGGCCGATGTGTTGATCAATGAACTGACCACCGCCTTGCAAGAGGTCACAGGCGTGACAACGGTGATCATGAATGGCACCGGGCGCGCACGCACATTGGAAGGGCTGGAAGAACGCACCGATGTGCTGGTAGGCACCGTCCCCGATGGTCCGGTCGCGGTGCCGATGAACGGGGCGATTTACATGGCCGATGTCATGGGCGGGCAAAAGACGGGTCTCTTCTTTGATCAACGCCCCAATCACGCCTTTGTCGCGGGCCTGTCAAAGGGCGCGCATGTGCTTGATGTCTTTAGCCATGTGGGTGGTTTTGGCTTGGCGGCTTTGGCCGCTGATGCGGCATCCGTTTTGGCCGTGGACGGCTCGGCCCCCGCATTGGAACTGGCAACGCAAGGGGCCACCAAGATGGGCGTCGCGGATCGCTTTGCCACGCGCAAGGGCGATGCATTTGAGGTGCTGACGGCGTTGGCTGATGAGGGCATGCGTTTTGACGTTGTGATCTGCGACCCACCTGCATTCGCACCATCCAAACCGGCGCTTGATGCTGGGTTACGCGCCTACGAACGCATCGCCCGGCTGGCGGCCCCTTTGGTGGCCGAGGGTGGCTATCTGACCTTATGTTCCTGCTCGCACGCGGCTGATCTGACAAAATTCCGCAATGCATCCGCACGCGGCATCGGGCGGGCTGGGCGACGCGGACAGATCATCCACACGGGCTCTGCCGGGCCAGACCATCCGCTGCTGCCGCATCTGGCCGAAAGCGGCTATCTGAAAGCGTTGACCTTTCGCCTATGAGAGTGATGATCGACGCCTGCGTGCTCTACCCCACCGTGATGCGCGAGGTCCTGCTGGGCTGCGCTAAGGCGGGGCTGTTTGAGGCGCGCTGGTCGGCACGCATTCTGGAAGAATGGGCGCGGGCCGCAGGCAAGCTGGGACCAGCGGAAGAGGTTTGGGCGCGGGGCGAGATTGCATCGCTAAGCGCTGCCTTCCCACAAGCGAATGTGACCTATGATCCTGCCCAAGAGCGGCAGTTCTGGCTGCCTGATGCGGCGGATATTCATGTGCTGACGGCGGCTGTTGTCGGGTCATGCGATGGGATCCTGACGATGAATGCCAAGGATTTTCCCAAGAACATCTTGGGGGATGAGGCGCTGATGCGCTGGGACCCCGATGGGTTTGCGCTGATCCTGCTGGCAGAGGCCCCGGATCACGTCCGGGGCGTGGCCGATGCCGTCTTGGCCGAAGCGAACAGGCTGTCGGAGACGCCATGGACCATGCGCGCCCTGATGAAAAAGGCACGCATGCCGCGTTTTGGGAAAGAGTTGGAGAGGGCATAGGCCGGTTAGCCAGCAGACCATTTTGCTTCATTGGCCTCAATTGCCGCGATCCGCTGCGGTGTTTTGGGGTGGCTCATCACCCATGCAGGCATGGCTGCACCACGCGCACCCGTCAGTGTTTCCAGCTTTTTGAACAGTGATTTTTGCGGTTCCGTCCCAATCCCGGCCTTGACCAGCAGAGCAGAGGCATAGGCATCCGCCTCAAACTCATCACTGCGCGACAGGCGCGCGGCAAGCAGGCTCATCAACCCATTGGCAATCCATGGCCCGATGCCGGGCAGAAAGCGCCCAAGTACCATGGCAAGTGCGGTGCGCATCGCATTTTGGCCAGAAAAATCAATCATACGGCGGCGCGAATGCCCTAAGGCGACATGCCCCATTTCATGGGCGATGACGCTGGCCATTTCCTCTGACGTCACCTCGCCCGCGCGGTATTTGTTGAAAAAACCACGCGTGATGAAGATGCGCCCATCAGGCGCGGCCAATCCGTTGACGAGGCAGGCAGGTTG
>JBCAZI010000075.1:0-14155 GCA_038533095.1 Pseudomonadota bacterium | reverse complement strand
CAAGCCGCATGAGATCAACCAGATGGGGATCAGCCGGGTGTTTCAAACGCCTGAGATTTTCAGCGATCTGACCGTGTTTGAAAACGTCATGATCCCCTGCTTTGCAAAGCGCGATGGCGCGTTTCGGATGCATGCGGTCGAAAGCATCTTTGCCGAACGTGATATCCAGACACAGGCAGACGCCATTCTTGATGACGTCAACATGCTTGAAAAGAAAGACATGGTCGCATCCAGCCTGTCGCGCGGTGACAAGCGGCGGTTGGAAATGGCGATGTGCCTGGTGCAAGACCCCAAGCTGCTGTTGTTGGATGAACCAACAGCTGGCATGGCGCGGGCAGATACGCAAAACACCATCGCCTTGCTGAAGGAAATCCGCGAAAAGCGCGGGATCACGATGGCGATTATTGAACATGATATGAACGTCGTCTTTTCCTTGGCAGAGCGGATCACGGTGCTGGCGCAAGGTACCCCGCTGGTCGAGGACACGCCTGACAATATCAAAGGCCACCCAAAGGTCCGCGAAGCATACCTTGGCGAGGCACAGGTTTAACCCGGCTGAATTTCTAGAAATTCAGCCAGCCCATCATTTTCTAGAAAATTGATTTGGGAGGAGACAAAAAATGAACGCACCTTTCAACAAGCATGCCAATAACGCGGCGACCCACCCTGCTTACCTCAGTGTATGGGAGATCGAGGCTTATTACGGCGAGAGCTACATCGTCCAAAATGTCAGCTTCAATATCCACGAGGGCGAGATCCTTGCCCTTCTGGGCCGCAACGGTGCGGGCAAAACATCTACCTTGCGCACGATTGCGCGTCTGGATGACCCCGCCCTTACCCATGGCGAGATTTGGCTGGACCACAAGCCACTGCACGAAATGAAAAGCCATGAGGCCGCCGCCAACGGTATTTCCTTGGTGCCAGAGGACCGGCGCATCATTCCCGGCCTCACAGTCGAAGAAAACCTGCAGTTGGCCCAGATTGCCCCGCCGCATGGCTGGTCACTCGACCGTATCTACGATCTATTCCCGCGCTTGGGTGAACGTCGCAAGCAAGAGGGTGTCACCCTTTCTGGCGGCGAACAGCAGATGCTCTCAATTGCGCGCGCCCTGGCCCGTGACATCAAAGTGCTGTTGCTGGACGAACCTTACGAAGGCTTGGCCCCCGTGATCGTACAGGAAATCGCCAAAACACTTGGCGTGATCCGTGATCAGGGCATTACCACCGTGATTGTCGAACAGAATGCGGTTGCCGCGCTCAAACTCGCTGATCGGGCTGTCATTCTGGACATCGGCAAGGTGGTCTTTGATGGCTCTGCGAAAGAAGTGCTGGAAGACGAAGCGCTGCGTGCACAATACCTCGCAATCTGATCTGTGGCCTCTGTTAATCTAAAATCGCACAGATATCACTCTGTGCGATTAAGGTTTTGGTAATCCGAAAAAGCGATTCTTTAACAACATGTTTCTCGCTTTTCGGAGCCATAAAATGGATACAGCACTCACACTTCCCCCACCGGCGGCGGCTGCCACAAGTGCAGCCCCAGCGGTACCACGCGCGATCACGACAAAGGTGCAGGCCGTCGATGGCGCTGATGGCAGCGCAACCCTGCCCGCCAACAAACCCTTTGTCGCGCAGGTGGTGACAGCGCGCCTTTCAGGGTATGAATTCCCCAACAACCCGGGCGAGATTGCGCCGCCGGAACGGACACTGCGCCCATATGACATGCCAATGTTGCCCTCGGACAGCAGCGACGCAGAAGAAGACGCACCCGCAGCGCAGGACCTGACCCAAGCGGAAGAGGTGCCTGCAACCGAAAGCTAGGTGATTTTCCAGACACCCACGCTTTCCACCCTCGCTGGCTTGCCCTATAAGCATGTTGATGCTTTGTGACGTTACGTCGCGAAAGCGCCAATAATATGGGCAACGGGCCGAGGAAAACATGGGCAACAAAACCTCTCACGATAGCGACGTCAGCTTCATCGCGGCTTTGGCAGAACTGCTGCGCGACAATGATCTGACAGAATTGCAGGTCAAACGCGACTATGGCGAAAACGACAGCCTGAACGTGCGCGTCAGCCGCCAAACGCAAACCGTGGTGCAGGCCAGCGTGCCCGCCGCAGCGCCGGTTGCGGCACCCGCGGCCCCCAGCGCGCCTGCCGCCCCTGCAGCCCCGGCCACCGACAACGCAGACCCAGCCAGTCATCCGGGCGCTGTAACTTCGCCCATGGTTGGCACCGTCTATATGGCGCCAGAACCGGGTGCTGCCCCTTTCACCACCGTTGGCGCGGCGGTGAAAGAAGGTGATACGCTGTTGATCATCGAAGCCATGAAAACGATGAACCATATTCCAGCACCGCGTGCCGGCACGATCAAGCGGATCATGGTAGAAGACGGCGGCCCTGTCGAATTCGGCGCACCTCTTGTGATCATCGAATAAGGGCGGTCCCATGTTCGATAAAATCCTTATCGCGAACCGTGGCGAAATCGCCCTGCGCGTTGTGCGCGCCTGCCGCGAAATGGGCGTCAAATCAGTGGCGGTACATTCCACAGCAGATGCAGACGCGATGCATGTGCGCATGGCGGATGAGGCGATTTGCATCGGCCCCCCATCATCCACACAAAGTTATTTGTCTTTCCCTGCGATCATTTCGGCCTGCGAAATCACAGGTGCGCAAGCGATCCACCCCGGCTATGGCTTTCTGTCTGAAAACGCGTCCTTCGTGCAGGCGGTTGAAGACCATGATCTGACCTTCATCGGCCCCACCGCTGAACATATCCGCGTCATGGGTGACAAAATCACCGCCAAGGACACGATGAAGGCACTTGGCGTGCCTTGCGTGCCCGGCTCGGACGGCGGTGTGCCTACGCTGGCGGATGCACAAAGGATCGGCGAAGAGATCGGTTATCCGGTCATCATCAAGGCTACCGCCGGTGGCGGTGGACGCGGCATGAAAGTGGCGCAAACAGCTGCTGATATGGAACAGGCCTTCCACTCCGCCCGCGCCGAAGGCAAAGCCGCCTTTGGCAATGATGAAGTCTATATCGAAAAATATCTGACGACACCGCGCCATATCGAAATTCAGGTGTTTGGCGATGGCAAAGGCAATGCCGTGCATCTGGGCGAACGCGATTGTTCACTGCAGCGCCGCCACCAAAAGGTGTTTGAAGAGGCACCGGGCCCTTGCATCACGCCGGAACTGCGCGACCGGATCGGTAAAGTCTGTGCCGATGCTGTCGCCAAGATCAACTACATCGGTGCTGGCACGATTGAGTTTCTGTTCGAGAACGATCAATTCTATTTCATCGAAATGAACACGCGTTTGCAGGTCGAACACCCCGTCACCGAAGGTATCTTTGGTGTCGATCTGGTGCGTGAGCAGCTGCGGGTTGCCTCTGGCCTGCCCATGTCGTTCACGCAGGATGATCTGAAAATCAACGGCCATGCCATTGAGGTGCGGATCAACGCGGAAAAACTGCCCAACTTCGCCCCCTGCCCTGGCACGATCACACAATACCATGCGCCGGGTGGTCTGGGTGTGCGGATGGACTCGGCGCTCTATGATGGCTACCGCATCCCCCCCTATTACGACAGCTTGATCGGCAAGCTGATCGTGCATGGGCGGGACCGGCCAGAGGCCCTAGCGCGGCTAGAGCGCGCCTTGGGAGAGCTGATTGTTGATGGTGTCGATACCACCGTGCCCCTGTTCCACGCATTGCTGGCCGAAGAAGCCGTGCAAACCGGTGAATACAACATTCACTGGCTTGAGCACTGGCTGACCGAAAACCTGACCTAGGGCGGTGAAGGACAGCGGCCCCCCTTTAACCGCGGACCTGCTGTTGCAGGCCTATCAGGTGGGTGTCTTCCCCATGTCCGAAGGGCGCGACGATCCAGAGGTGTTCTGGGTCGATCCGCGCATGCGCGGTGTCTTCCCGCTGGATGGGTTCCGGATTTCGCGCAGCCTGGCGCGCACAATGCGACGCGGCCATTTTACCGTGACCTACAATCAAGCGTTCCATGATGTTGTGCGCGGCTGTGCCGACCGTGATGAAACCTGGATCAACGACACAATCTTTGAACTCTATGGGCAGTTGCATGATGCGGGCTTTGCCCATGCGGTTGAGGTTTGGAAAGATAGCAGGCTGGTTGGCGGTGTTTACGGCGTTGCGATCGGCGGGGCCTTCTTTGGCGAAAGCATGTTCAGCAAGGCCACTGATGCGTCAAAGGTGGCATTGGCCTATCTGGTCGATCGGCTCCGCCTGGGCGGGTATCAGCTTTTTGACACGCAGTTCATCACGCCACATTTGGCAAGCCTTGGCGCGGTTGAAGTACCACGTGCGCATTACCAGGCAATGTTGATGGATGCATTGGCGAAGGACGCATCCTTCACAGAACCGGGCCCACTACCGCCTGCTCAGGATGTCGTGCAGCGCAACGCCCAGACGTCGTAACGCGGATGGTCCATCGCATTTAGCGCGGGCGCGGAGGCCAGCATCCAGCCAGAGAACAAAGTGCCCTCATTATTACGTACGATCACCTGCGCAAAGGCATCACCCGACGGATTTTCAATGGGATAGCGGCATTCGTTCAATTTGACCGATAAAAAGCCCAAGGTCGCCGTCTGACCATTTTCAAGCGTGACGTCACTGACTTGCCCAGTCAATTTGTCCAAGACACGCAAATCGCCCCCCAAAGCCGTTTCAACTTCACGCACCACTGCCTCACTTGAAGTTGTCAAGAATTCTTCCTCTTCCTCATTCGGGACAGTGGTTAACTGGCCGATCAACTCATCCAGGGGGACTTCTTCAATCGGGGTTGTGACGATTTCCTGCGCCGCCAATGGTGCAGCACTGAAACTTAGGACAAGAAGAGAGACAAAAATCGACCGCATCAAAAAGCGCCCCTATTCTGGTGTCCATGCCTCATAGTCAGAACGCTCAACCGGTGCCGCGCGGCGGATCGACCCTGCCGGCGCATAGGCCGCCATCGTGCCTGTCAAGTTTTCCTGATGCGGCTTTTCCCAGTCTTTGCGGGGCACGGCAACTTCGCTTGGTGGCTCATCCCAGGTGCGGTGCAGCCAGCCATGCCATTCAGGGGCCACGCGCGACGCTTCGTTTTCACCATTGTAAATCACCCAACGGCGGCTGTCGTCGCTGTTGCGATAGAACACATTGCCTTCAGCATCTTCACCGACTTTGGTGCCATTGCGGCGGGTCCAAAGCTGGGTGCCAAACGACTGTCCGTCCCACCAGGTAAAGATACGTTTGATGTTGTGAGCAAGGCCCATAGCGCGTCTCCGATTGCGTTGCCTATCCATGCACGACTGGCGGCAAAAGGTCCAGTGGGTTCAGGCGGGGACCCGCGCAGTTACCTCGATTTCGATCTTCATCTCGGGGGTCTGCAACCCCGCCGATATCATCGTTGCGGCCGGTTTGGCCTTGGCGAAAGCGGCAGAGGTAATGGGCCAGCATTCGGGCCATTCTTCCTTGTTTGGCACGATGTAATTCACGCGCACCACATGGTCCAACCCGCTTCCCGCGTCCTCCAACGCCTTGCCGATTGTGGCCAGCGCATTGCGACATTGGTCTGCGATGCTGTCAGGCATCACCATATTTGCGTAGTCGTAGCCGGTGGTGCCGGCCACAAAGACCCAGCCGTCGGCGACAACAGCACGGCTGTAGCCGATCTGTTCCTCAAAGGGGGATCCGGTCGAGATGTGGCGCACAGACAACGGTTTAGCTCGCGGTTGCAGGCTCTTTCTTTTTGCCTTCATCGTGGATCATCAGCGGCGCGACATCAGATGTCACTGCCTCTTCATTCACAACGACCTCTGTCACCGTATCCATGCCCGGCAGATCAAACATCGTATCCAGCAGGATATCTTCCATGATTGACCGCAACCCACGTGCGCCGGTTTTCCGCTCAATCGCGCGTTTGGCGATGGCGCCTAGCGCATCTTCTGTAAAGGTCAGCTTCGTATCTTCCAGATCGAATAGGCGTTGGTACTGCTTGACCAATGCGTTCTTCGGCTTGGTCAGGATTGTTATCAGCGCGTCTTCGTCCAGATCGGTCAGCGTTGCGATAACGGGCAAACGCCCGACGAATTCTGGGATCAGACCGAACTTCAACAGATCTTCGGGTTCCAGATCGGTGAAAATCTCGCCAATGCCGCGGTCGTCATCTTCGCGCACATCAGCACCAAAACCCATGGCAGAGCCTTTGCCGCGCTGCGCGATGATCTTATCCAGCCCCGCAAATGCACCACCACAGATAAACAGGATGTTTGTCGTATCCACTTGCAGGAATTCCTGCTGCGGATGCTTGCGCCCACCTTGCGGCGGCACAGAGGCAACGGTGCCTTCCATAATCTTCAATAGCGCCTGCTGCACACCTTCGCCCGATACATCGCGCGTGATCGAAGGGTTGTCAGACTTGCGCGTGATCTTATCGACCTCGTCGATATAGACGATCCCGCGCTGCGCGCGTTCAACGTTATACTCAGACGCCTGCAACAGTTTGAGGATGATGTTTTCAACATCTTCACCCACATAGCCAGCCTCGGTCAGCGTCGTCGCGTCGGCCATCGTAAAGGGCACATCCAGAATGCGCGCCAAAGTCTGTGCCAGCAGCGTCTTACCGCAACCCGTGGGGCCAATCAGCATGATGTTGGATTTCGCCAGCTCGATATCAGACTTCTCGGCATGGTTCAGGCGTTTGTAGTGGTTGTGGACAGCCACGGACAAAACGCGTTTGGCATGCAACTGACCGATGACATAGTCATCCAAAACGCCACAAATTTCTGTCGGTGTTGGCACGCCATCGCCTGCTTTCAGGCCTGCTGTCTTGGTCTCTTCACGGATAATATCCATGCAAAGTTCAACACATTCGTCGCAGATAAAGACGGTCGGCCCGGCGATCAGCTTGCGCACCTCATGCTGGCTTTTGCCGCAAAAGCTGCAGTAGAGGGTGTTTTTGCTGTCGGTGCCGCTTGTATTCGCCATCTCAAACCTCTTGGCCCATGGGCCGATCAAACATAAATCGGACTGCGTTTAGACAACACTAGGACAGCCCGCCGAGGTCCACAATGTCAAAATGATTTTATGCAATTTGTCGTTAACATTCCGCTAACGGCCCCGGCAAAAGCCGCATAATACGACATTTGGTCAGAAAAATGACAAACGCGGCCAAAGCCGCGTCTGTTGGACGCCTTGCTGTCACAAAGCCTTTAGTCGTCGGCCTTTGTGCGGTTTTCGACAATCTCGTCGATCAAACCCCAATCTTTCGCCTCTTCGGGCGACATGAAGTTGTCGCGTTCAAGTGCTGCTTCGACCTTTTTCAGCGTGTTGCCGGTGTGTTTGACGTAGATTTCATTCAACCGTGTCTTCAGCTTTTGTGTCTCAGCGGCATGGATCATGATATCGGTGGCCTGCCCCTGATAGCCACCAGAGGGCTGGTGCACCATCACGCGGCTATTTGGGAGCGAGAAACGCATGCCTTCATGACCTGCTGTCAGCAACAGTGAACCCATCGACGCCGCCTGCCCGATCACCAATGTGCTGACCTTGGGGCGGATGTACTGCATCGTGTCATAGATCGACAAACCAGATGTCACCACGCCACCGGGGCTGTTGATGTACATGCTGATCTCTTTCTTGGGGTTCTCGGATTCCAGATGCAGCAGCTGCGCGACAATCAGCTGGCTCATTCCGTCATGCACAGGGCCATTCACGAAAATGATCCGCTCTTTCAACAGACGAGAGAAGATGTCGTAGGCGCGCTCACCCCGTGCGGTCTGTTCGACCACCATTGGAACAAGGTTCATATAGGTTTCGGTGGGGTCTTGCATTTTGACTGCCTCATGTTTGGACGGGACCGTCCTAGTTCAAATATCCTGACAGAGTCTTAGTGTTCGGGGTCAGGGGCTTCAAGGGCGCACGAAAGGTTTGACGAATCGTAAGCGACGGCTTACGGTAAGTTATGAGTTACGAAGATGCAATCACAGCCCTTGCCGACCCCACACGCCGGGTGATTATCGACCGTTTGCGGTCGGGCGCCCTGCCTGTTGGTGCAATCGCCAAGGGTATGACAATCAGCCGCCCTGCGGTCAGCCAGCATCTGCGCGTGCTGTCAGATGCAGGGCTTTTGACGGTCACGCCCGTTGGCAACCGCAGGGTTTATGCCATCGCACCCGAAGGGGTTGCAGGTTTGCGCGCCTATTTAGACACACTGTGGGATGATGCATTGGCTGCATTCGCCCGTGCGGCGCAGGAAAAAGCAAAGGAAAACAACAATGCATGATCCAATTGAAAAAACACTGACAGTGCCCCTTACCCCGGCAGAGGCCTTTACCTTATTCACCACCGACATGGACGCGTGGTGGCCCAAAGACCCGTTTTCTGTCACCGGCGCGAAAGCAAAAGTCACCTTTCCCGACCACAAAGACGGCGAGATTGTCGAAGAAGGTGCCGATGGCACACGCAACATCTGGGGCAAGTTGATTGCCTATGAGCCGAATGCCTATCTTGCCTTCACCTGGCATCCGGGGCGGACCGACAAGGAAGCCACCGTTGTGACGGTCATTTTTACGCAGACCGAAACTGGCACGAAATGCGATCTGACGCATGGTGGCTTTGATATTCTGGGCGACACTGCAGATGCTGTCAGCACCAGCTATCTGCATGGTTGGGATCTGGTTTTGGGCTGCTACACCAAGGCAGCAAAGGCCCCGGCTTTAACCGAAACCCCATAAGATACAAACCCTTGCGGGGGTTTCGCTAAAGTTGCATCCTGCGGTTAACTTTCCTTAACGCGGGAGACGTGCAATGGCATGGGCGCGCATCAAAACGGCTGATGGTCAGATCCTGACCGGGGTAATCAAAGACGGCATGTTGCACCCGCGTGTGGCACTTGGATCGGACGAGGCGGCGGGTGATCCCTTGCCATTGGACAGCGGCACGTTGCTATCCCCTTGTGTGCCGGGCAAATTCATTGGGTTATGGAACAACTTCTACGCCGCCGCAGAACGCAACAAGCTGGACATCCCGCAACACCCGCTCTTCTTCCTCAAACCCCTATCATCCTTGGCCGGACCGGGGGCAATGGTCACCCTGCCCGCCGACATCGGCCGGGTCATTTATGAGGGTGAATTGGGGATCGTGATCGGAAAAACCTGCGCCAATATCAGCGTGGAAGAGGCTGAGGATGCGATCTTTGGCTATACATGTGTCAACGATATCACCGCTTTGGATATTCTGTTCGAAGACCCCTCTTTTCCACAATGGACACGGGCCAAGGGTTTTGACGGCTTTGGCGTGATCGGCCCTGTCATTGAAACTGACGTCAATTGGCAGGACCTGACCATCAAGGTCATGGTGGGCGCGCGTGAACGCCAGTCCTACCCTGCAGCTGACATGATCATGAACCCAGCCCAGATTGTCAGCCAACTGTCCGCCGATATGACGCTTGAACCGGGCGATGTGATCGCCTGCGGCACATCCATTGGCGCGCGGCCTATCAAGGCCGGGATGGAAGTGACCGTTGTGATTGACGGGATCGGCGCGCTGCCGGTCACCATCGCCGATTAGCCGATATGGAACAGCGACTGGAACAGGCGGGGATCAATGCTTTCGACGGCAAAGGTCTCACCCTCAGTCAAGACTGACACCGCATCATGGCTGTGCAGACTTTCTTGATGGCTGGCGATCACACGGAAATCGGAAATCCGGGTATCCATCTGTAACTGCTCGGTAAACAGACGCGCTGCATCCTCGACAAAGATCAGGTTCGCGGCATTCAGCTCTGCAAAGGCCTGCTCATCCTCGCGCTTGACCATCACTTGGGTTTCGGTCGGTACCGCGGCACGCGCGCGATCAATCAGGTCCTCAAACCACAGCACATCTGCGCCCTCTTCCAGCAGCACAGAAATACGTGCGACGGACCGCTGCGAATGCGGCGTGGCCAACTGCCCACGGAACTGGCGGGCATGCTCGGACAGCTCCAGCGAACAGGGGCATGTTGATGAATAAACATAGTCCAAGTGGATGATCTTCTTACGTACTCCAGCACTTTCAACCAGTTCCAAGGCGATGTCGTAATACTGATAGCCGGACAGGCCTGACCGCAGGCTCTCCACCTTCATTGGAAAGCTGAACCGCATCTGAATGCGCGCATCAAAGCTTTCCAGATCGGTTTTATAGGCATCTAGCGCCTGTTCGATCACCTCAAAGCTGAACGTCTCTTCCGCGTGCTTGTAGAACGTCCGCATGATGCGGGACATGTTGATGCCCTTCTTCTCGGCCTCTAGCGACACGGTGCCGGTGACCGAGGTTTCAAGCGTCAGATCACCGTTGTCGCGGGTATGAAAGCGGATCGGCAAGCGAAAGTTAGAGATGCCAACATGCTGGATTTGCTGCTGCGCACCCCGGATCAGGCTGGCAGGGCCATTCTGCAAATCAGGCATTGAGGCCTTGTAGGCCTCATCGACCTCAAATTCCTCAGGATATGCACGCGCGAGCGCCGGATAGTTGGACACTTCTTGGCCGGGGATCAAACGGGAAACCAGCGGATCAAGTGTCGCCACCTCCTCTGCTGTGACATCGCCTGCCCAGCGACGCAGCAAGGCCAAAGCGGCTTCTGCCTCTTGCCGGGTTGGTTCACGATCCATGTCGGGTGAGTGGATGTTCATGTCATTGCCCCCCATCGGTGCGTTAGACACCCCAACATGGGGCCCCTCATCGGAATTTCCAATGATTTCTTTGTAGATACGCTGTAATTCCGCGCGCGGATCCGTCATTTGAATGGCCTTTCAAAGGGCTAAGCCTACAGAAGTTAACCAGATTTTAGGGCTGCGTCACCTTTGTCGTGGTTCAGCGTTTATTCCGTCGTGCATCCTGCCGGTTCAGTGCGCGGCGCAACGCATTGGCATAGGGGCGCCAGTACCAGGGTTGTTTTGCTGTCAGGAACCAGCTGTTACGCAAATCCCAGCTGCGGTTCACCGGGGCGTCGGCCTCCATGCCCTGAACAAAACGCCCTGATAGATTATAAACGGTAATCTCACCCAGATACATGGTTTCGCCGTCGGTCATCGCATCCACGCGGATATGGTCGAAGGCTGCACCGATGTCTTCCGCCATCTTCAGCCCCGCTTTGACTGCGGGGGGTAATGGCAACCGATCGCGAGTAGAACTATGCATGGTTGCAATATCCCGCATCACATAATCACCTTCCGGGTCACGCACCCACATAGTTGATGTTGTATCATCACCATGACGGGTGACCAGAAATTGTTCTACAACGGCGCCAAAGGTAAAATACTTCACCTCAATCAAGTCCCGATCTGGAAACAGGGCCTCTTCCACGATCAAGCGACGTGGAAGCGGTTTATAGGCCCATTGGCGGGTGCGGCGGCCGTGTTCCTGCTGCAAAAAGGCGTTGGCCTGCGCGATGATCGCAGCCCGGTCCGCCGGGGGTGTCAGAACAGGGATATTCATGCGCCAACCATGCGCGCCCTTGATATAGATCGGGCGTTCCCACAGCGCGTCAGGGATCAGGTTTGCATCGGTTCCTGTCCAAAGCGTCTGGGGCGGTTTGATCGTAAAGCCTTGCTGCGCAGCCCATTCCTTGGCTGCTATTTTATCCGTTACAGTGGCAAACAGCGGATTATGGTCAATCGCCTTGCGCCACAGAAATTTCTCGTCACCCCATTGCGGCACAACCACTCTGGGGGGCAAGAAATGCGCGGCCTTATGCCGTTGGCAAAGCTCTCTCCATGCCGGAAAGACAGTCGCGATAATCCACAGTTTGACGATCCGAAAAATCAGCCGGTCCAGATAGCGCTGCATCAAGATCATCCTCTGCCTATGCCCAGTTCCCTGCGATCAAGCGCCCGTCGCAGGGCGTTCGCGTAAAGGCTCCATGGCCATGGCTGCTTTTGAGACAAAAACCAACTTCTGCGCAAATCCCATGATTGATTAATAGGCGCAGAGGCAACGTGACCGTAATGATGGATGCGACCCGTCAAGCTATAAACGGTAAGCTCGCCCAAATAGACCGTTTCTCCATCCGTCATCGTATCCACACGTATATGATCAAAATGGCTTCCGATGTCTTGCGCAATCTTCAGGCCTGTTTCTACTGCAGGTGGCAGTGGGGCGGTGTCGATATCCGGGCCATGCGAGGTCGGCTTGTCGTCGCGGATGTATTCGCCGTCTGCCTGTCGCAGCCAGCGTGCTCCGGTCCTCGGCGGGCCATGGCGTGAAATCACAAACTGTGCGACGGTTGGTCCGCTCACGTAATACTTCACTTCGATCATGGGCTGATCGACAAATACAGCCTCTTCCAACAAAAGCTGCCGTTTCACATGACGATAGGCCCACTGATTGTGTTTACGCCCATGTTCGCGCTGTAGGAATGCATTGGCCTGTGCGATGATGGCAGACCTGTCAGCCGGGGGAGCAAGAACCGGGATATTCATGTTGTAGCCATGCGACGCCTTTAGGTATGATGGCTGTTCCCAAAGTGCGTCGGGGATATCATTTGCATCTGTTCCGACCCAAAGCGTTTTGGGCATCTGTGCCGGAATTCCCTGCTGCGCAACCCACGCTTTGCAGGCAATTTTGTCAGTTAAGGTGACAAATCGCGGATCATGGTCGAAGGTTTTGCGCCAGAAGTATTTTTCATCCCCCAGCAACGGGACAACGACATGAACCTTCTGGATACCTTTTTTCCTCAAACGCTTTCGCAACACCCGCCAGTGTCGAGACACGCGCACCACTATCCATAACTTCACCAGCCCAAAAATGGCGTAGTCCGAAATGCGCTGGATCAGTACCATACCTAGCGCCCCGCGATTGCGCCCCGCAAATCTTCCAATAGGTCATCCGGGTCCTCTAAACCGACGCTTAGCCGCAACAAGCCCGGCGTGATCCCCAGCATCGCTTTGGTATCATCTGACAGGCGTTGATGGGTTGTCGTCGCGGGGTGCGTCGCAATAGATTTTGCATCGCCCAAGTTGTTTGAAATCGTCCAGATATCCAGCGCATTGAGCAGTTTGAACGCGGCCTCTTGCGATCCTGCATCAATGGCCAGAACTGTGCCGCCTGCCCCCATTTGCGTGACTGTCAGCGCATGCTGGGGATGGCTTGCAAGGCCGGGGTAGATCACATTTGCCAGCGTATCATCCGCTTCCAGTTTTTCGGCCAGATACTGCGCTGTCGTCGCTTGCGCCCGCACACGCAATTCGATCGTTTCCAGCCCCTTCAGCATGAGCCAGGCCGTGAAGGGGGACATCGAACCGCCAGTGTGTTTCATAAAAGGCTCAACAGTGCCGCGAATGAACGCGCGCGTCCCAAGGATCACACCACCCAAGGCGCGGCCCTGCCCGTCGATATGTTTGGTCGCGGAATAGACAACCACATCCGCCCCTTGCGCAATCGCATCAGAATAAACCGGTGTGGCAAAGACATTGTCGATAATCACCGTGGCACCCACCGCATGGGCCAGTGCTGATACGGCCTTGATATCAATCACCTCTAGCGTCGGGTTTGACACGCTTTCAAAGAACACAACTTTGGTATCGGGCCGGATTGCAGCCTGCCAGGCGGCCAGATCCGTGCCATCGACAAAGGTCACCTCGACCCCGTAACGGGTTAGGATTTCTTCCAGAATATAAAGACATGACCCAAACAAGGCCCGCGCTGACACCACGTGATCCCCCGCGCGCAACATTGACGACAGCGCCCCATTCACCGCCGCCATGCCAGAGGCGGTTGCAAAGCCATCTTCGGCCCCTTCGAGCGCTGCAATCCGATCTTCAAACATCGCCACCGTGGGGTTGCCGTAGCGGGCATAGATGAACTCATCCTCGCCTGCCTTGATGAAACGCGCCTCTGCATCCTCGGCCGTGTCATAGACAAACCCTTGGGTCAGATAGATCGCTTCACTGACTTCATTATATTGGCTACGTCTGATCCCTGAATGCACCGCTTTGGTGCGCTTTTTCCACGTTTTCATTGTCCGTCCTCGCGCATGCGTTGCGCAATAAAAAACCCCGACACCGGGAAAAGGTATCGAGGTATCACGATTTCGACCGCGCATGTGGAATATGAGACCGACACACGCCACTATGCGCATGTGGACTGCCCCGGCCACGCCGACTAC
>JBCAZI010000074.1:0-14159 GCA_038533095.1 Pseudomonadota bacterium | reverse complement strand
ATCTGCTGGGCTGTTGGGTGCTGCGTCACAACGTTTTCAAAGCGCGCAAAGAAAATCGTCGCGACGTCGAATTCCTCGGCATCGAAACGACCAAGGATATCCTTAGCGATGCCCTGTGCGTCAGCGTAACCCACGCGCTTCACTTCTGTCAGATCAACGTGGCCGACAAAGTGATCGCCCAATTCGCGCTTGATTGCATCGCGGCCCTTTTTGCCGACTGTGATGATTTTCACGGTCTTGCCTTCAGACAGCAGCTTTTGCGCATGTGTTTTGGCCAGTTTGGCGATGTTGCCGTTAAAGCCACCGCACAACCCGCGCTCAGCAGTCATGACGATCAGCAGTTGCACCTGATCGCTGCCCGTACCGGACAACAGTTTTGGTGCAGACTCTGACCCACCGACCGACGCCGCAAGCCCACCCATCACGGCGTTAAACCGTTCTGTGTAGGGGCGCGATGCCTCGGCTGCATCCTGGGCGCGGCGCAGTTTTGCGGCCGCGACCATCTGCATGGCCTTGGTGATCTTGCGAGTCGATTTGACCGACTCGATCCGATTTTTCAGGTCCTTAAGACTAGGCAAAGCAAAGTCTCCTTTGTCTTACGAGGATTAAGCGAAGTCTTTTGCGAAGGCCTCAATCGCGGCCTTGATCTTGTCTTCAGCTTCACCTTTGACCTTGGGGTCTTCCTTGGTGATGTAGTCCAGCACGTCGGATGCGTTTGTGCGCAGGTGCTTCAGCAGACCCGCCTCAAAACGACCCACGTCTTTCACGTCGATCTTGTCGAGGTAGCCGTTTGTGCCTGCATAGATCACACAAACAATCTCGGCGTTTGTCAGCGGTGCATATTGTGGCTGTTTCATCAGTTCTGTCAGGCGGGCACCACGGTTCAGCAACTGCTGTGTCGCGGCGTCCAGATCGGAACCGAACTGCGCAAAGGCGGCCATTTCGCGGTACTGCGCAAGCTCCAGTTTCACTGGACCAGCGACCGACTTCATGGAGTTGGTTTGTGCAGATGAACCCACACGCGAAACGGACAGACCGGTGTTCACCGCAGGGCGGATACCCTGGTAGAACAGTTCCGTTTCAAGGAAGATCTGACCGTCGGTGATCGAAATCACGTTGGTCGGAATAAACGCAGACACGTCACCACCTTGCGTTTCGATGATCGGCAGCGCGGTCAAAGACCCGGCGCCATTGTCTTCGTTCAGCTTGGCAGAACGCTCCAACAGGCGGGAGTGGAGGTAGAAAACGTCACCTGGGTAAGCTTCGCGGCCCGGCGGGCGGCGCAGCAGCAAGGACATCTGACGATAAGATACAGCCTGCTTGGACAGGTCATCATAGATGATCAGCGCGTGGCGGCCGTTGTCGCGGAAGTGTTCTGCCATCGCGGTTGCGGCATAGGGTGCCAAGAACTGCATTGGCGCTGGGTCAGATGCGGTTGCAGCCACAACGATGGAATATTCAATCGCACCGCTCTCTTCCAGCTTCTTCACCAGCTGGGCAACAGTGGAACGTTTCTGACCAACAGCAACGTAGACACAGTACAGTTTGTCATACTCGGATGCGGCTGCATCGTTATAGGACTTCTGGTTCAGCATAGTGTCCAGCGCCACAGCGGTTTTACCAGTCTGACGGTCACCAATGATCAATTCGCGCTGGCCACGGCCAATCGGGATCATCGCGTCAACGGATTTCAGTCCAGTCGCCATCGGCTCGTGCACCGATTTACGTGGGATGATGCCGGGTGCCTTACTATCCGCAACAGCGCGGGTCTTTGTCTTGATGGGGCCCTTGCCGTCCAGCGGGTTGCCCAGACCGTCAACAACACGTCCCAACAGTTCGTCACCCACAGGCACGTCCACGATGGACTTGGTGCGCTTAACGGTGTCGCCTTCTTTAATGTCACGGTCGGAACCGAAGATAACAACACCCACGTTGTCGGCTTCAAGGTTCAGGGCCATGCCGCGGATCCCGCCAGGGAATTCAACCATCTCACCGGCTTGGACGTTATCAAGACCGTAAACACGGGCAATCCCGTCACCTACGCTCAATACGCGGCCAACTTCGGCCACTTCGGCTTCTTGACCGAAGTTTTTGATCTGGTCCTTCAGGATCGCAGAGATTTCAGACGCTTGGATCGCCATTTATCCGACCTCTTTCATAGTGTTCTGGAGTGCGTTGAGCTTGGAAGCGATCGACGTGTCGATCATCTTCGAGCCCACTTTGACAATAAGACCGCCAATGATGCTTTCATCGACGGTTTCTTTGATGGTGACAGATTTGCCCACTTGGGCCTTGAGTGTTTTGGCCAGCTTGTCCGCCTGCGCCTTGGTCAGCGCCTTGGCTGTTGTGACCTCTGCCGTCACTTCGCCGCGTTCGTCGGATAGCATGTCCTGCAGAACGGCCAATAGCTGTGGCAACACAAACAAACGGCGCTTGCTTGCCAGCAGCGCCAATACATTGCTTGTGGTGTCTGAGAGTTTCATTTTTTTTGCGACAGCAGAGATCGCGCCAGACTGTTCTTCACGGCTGTAAAGCGGTGAGGTCAGCAAAGTGCGCAGATCGGCGCTTTCGGCTATCGCGCTTTCTAAAGTCGCAACATCTGATTCGAGAGCTTTGATCGCCTTCCCCTCTTTGGCGAGGTCGAAGACGGCAGTTGCATAGCGCGCGGCGATGCCTGTCGAAATACCAGCAGTTTCGGACACGTGTAGCCTTCCGATATCTTGGGCCCGGTCTGGCTAAGCCTTGGTGATAGGCAGCGAGTGGGCGTCTTCTTGAGCCCTCACGAACGCGAGAGCGGCAAAATCTTGCGCGATGTAGCAGAGCCCTTGGAGTGCCGCAAGCACCCTACGCCAAGAATCCACCACACGCGTCTGCATATGGGGCGTTCACGCAGTATGAACAGGTTCTTGCGCTTAATTCGCAGTCGTTTTCCACAGATTCCATATGAAAAAGAAAAAGCGCGGCACCCGAAGGTCCCGCGCTTTTCTTGGATCGCCATCCGATTGCCCCGGTCGCGGGGGAATCGTTGATTATGCGTTACGTCCCTGCACTGGCCAACATGGCCCATGCTGTACCTGTAAAGACTTGCAATTCCGCGTCATCCTTGACCCAGGCCATCCACCCTTCGCGGGGTGCGACAAACAACCACCCCCCGCCGCGCCATGTCGCGATTTGCCCGTCCTGGCCTGCCCAATCACCCGTTGGCGATGCGGCCAGTGCCCAGGCTTCGCCTTCGCTTGGCAATACCGGTGGGGTGACGGCATCACTGTCTTCCAGCGTCAATTGCACAATCGTATCAAGCAGTTCGATCGCTTCGTTATGGGTAACATGCTTTTGCGCCTGGGCCGGCATGATGAATGGCATGGCAAGGTTTGGGGTCGTGTCTGACATAAGGGCGCGCCTTCCGCTAAAAAAATGGGATCGCGCGCAGTATTTGAGCCGAAGTGTCAGAAAAATCTTACACCACCGTGCGTAAGTTAACGATGCATTAAGAGATTGCATTCCATGTATGGTTAACAACTGCTTTACAAAACGAGTGACGACCCATGTCAAAACGTGCGCTTATTACCGGGATTACCGGACAAGATGGTTCCTACCTTGCCGAACTCTTACTGTCGAAGGGGTATGAGGTGCATGGGATTAAGCGCCGTTCATCCTCGCTCAACACCGAACGAGTTGATCACATCTATCAGGACCCACAGACCGATGATGCGCGTCTGATCCTGCATTATGGCGATCTGACCGACAGTTCAAACCTCACGCGGGTCCTGTCAGAGGTGCAGCCAGATGAGGTTTATAATCTTGGGGCGCAAAGCCACGTGGCGGTCAGTTTTGATACTCCGGAATATACCGCTGATGTCGACGCGCTGGGTACGCTGCGATTGTTAGAGGCGATCCGCTTTCTCAAGATGGATCAAACAACACGGTTCTATCAGGCCTCAACCTCTGAACTTTATGGGCAGGTCCAGCAAACCCCGCAAACCGAACTCACCCCTTTCCACCCCCGCAGCCCCTATGCGGTGGCCAAACTTTACGCCTTTTGGGCCTGCGTGAACTACCGCGAGGCTTATGGGATGTATGCCTGCAACGGCATCCTCTTTAACCACGAAAGCCCGCGGCGCGGTGAAACCTTCGTGACCCGCAAAATCACGCGCGGCCTGTCACAGGTGGCACTGGGGCTGCAAGATTGCCTTTATCTGGGCAACCTCGACGCCAAACGCGATTGGGGACACGCGAAGGATTTTGTCGCGATGCAGTGGTTGATGCTGCAACAGGACCAGCCAGAGGACTACGTGATCGCGACGGGCGAACAGCATTCCGTGCGTGACTTCGTGAAATGGACGGCGGCTGAGCTGGGCATGAAATTGGCCTTCAGCGGCAAAGGCGCGCAAGAAATTGCAACGGTCGCTGCAGTGAATTCCAACCGCGCCCCCAACGTCCGCCCCGGCGATGTCGTGATGCGGGTTGACCCCCGCTATTTCCGGCCAGCCGAGGTTGAAACGCTTTTGGGCGATCCTGCGAAAGCAAAGAAACAACTGGGCTGGACACCCACGATCACGCCGCAGGATCTATGTGCTGAGATGGTGGCCGAGGATCTGAAGCATGCAAAGCGCCATGCGCTGTTACGCGAACACGGCATGGATATGCCGGTGGCGCTGGGGGCCTGAGCGATGCGCATTTTTCTGGCAGGCCACAATGGCATGGTAGGCAGCGCAATCCTGCGCAAGCTGGTCGCAACAGGTGCCCATGACATCATAACTGTCGCCCATTCCACTTTGGATCTGACCGATCAGGCCGCTGTCCGATCCTTTGTCTGGGCGAAAAAGCCCGAATTGGTCATCATCGCCGCCGCCAGGGTGGGCGGCATTATGGCCAATGACACGCAGCCTGCCGATTTCATTCAGGACAACCTGATGATCGCCAGCAATCTGATCCACGAGGCACATGCCGCCGGTGTGCAACGTCTGATCCAGCTGGGATCGTCCTGCATCTACCCGCGCGATACACCGCAGCCGATCCCGGAAAGCGCTTTGATGACCGGCCCGCTGGAACCCACGAATGAACCCTATGCGCTGGCCAAGATCGCCGCGATCAAACTGTGCGAAAGCTATAACCGGCAATATGGCCGCGACTATCGCTCGCTCATGCCCACCAACCTTTATGGTCCCTGCGACAATTTTCACCCTGATCATTCCCATGTCTTGCCCGGCCTGTTGCGGCGCTATGATGATGCAGTGCGCACCGCCCAGCGTGATGTCACAATCTGGGGAACAGGCACCCCACGGCGTGAATTCCTGCATGTCGATGATTTGGCTGATGCAGTCCTCTTCACCATGGGCCTTAGCCAAGAGGCCTATGCCGCCGCGACCAAGCCGATGCAAAGCCATCTGAACGTGGGCGTGGGCAAAGACATCAGCATATTGGATCTGGCCCATATGGTTGCTGACCTCACCGGGTTCCGCCGCGCCACAAAAACCGACCCCGGCAAGCCTGATGGCACCCCCCGCAAGCTGCTGGACACCTCAGTGATGCAAAGCCTTGGCTGGCAGCCCAAGATCTCGCTGCGCGAGGGCCTTGTCCAAACCTATGCCTGGTACTGTGATATGCAGGAGGCAGGTCAAAACTTGCGCGCCTCATGAAGATCACACCCGTCATCCTATGTGGCGGATCGGGGACGCGGCTGTGGCCGCTCTCGCGCAAAAGCTATCCCAAGCAATTTTCGCCCTTCATCGGTGAAGACAGCCTGTTTCAAACCTGCGCCAGGCGTTTGGGCTCTGACGCATTTACCGCACCTGTGATCGTGACCGGTGATCCGTTTCGTTTTATCGTGCTGCAACAGTTGCAGGACGTCGGTATTGAACCCGATACGGTGCTGATCGAGCCAGCCCAGCGCGACACGGCACCTGCCGTGATCGCCGCCGCGCTGCAGGTGGCCGAAAGTGACCCAGATGCGCTGCTGCTTGTCGCGCCCTCAGATCATCTGATCCCGGATGAGGCTGCCTTTCGCGACAGTATTGATGCGGCCATCCCAGCGGCACTGGCTGGTCAGCTTGTGACCTTTGGGATCAAACCTGATCATCCCGAAACGGGCTATGGTTATTTGGAGCTTGCCGCGCCGATGCATGACAGCACCGCGCCCGCACCACTGCGCCGGTTTGTGGAAAAGCCCAGCGCAGGTAAGGCAGCAGAGATGGTGCTATCTGGGCGTTTCCTTTGGAACGCGGGCATTTTTCTGTTTACCGCAAAATCCATCATCGCGGCCTATAGCGCGCATGCACCCGATATGCTGGCCCATGCAAAAGCAGCGCTTGATGATGGGGTCACTGATCTGTCCTTCCTGCGGCTTGCCTCTGGCCCATGGGGCGATATCGCACCCATGTCGATCGACTACGCGATCATGGAAAAGGCCACAAACCTGAGCGTTGTACCCTACCATGGCGCATGGTCAGACCTTGGCGATTGGGCCGCCGTCTGGCGAGAAACGCAGATCGATAGCCTGGCCGTTGCTGGTGATGCAACCGCCATTGATTGCAAAAACGTCCTGCTGCGAAGCGAAGTTGAAGGGCAAAGCCTTGTCGGCATCGGGTTGGAAGATATCGTCGCCGTTGCCATGCCAGACGCGGTGCTGATCAGCCACAAGGACCGCACGCAGGACGTCAAACTGGCCGTACAAACGCTGAAAGAAAGCGGTGTGAAGCAGGCCGAGTTCACCCCTAAGGATCACCGCCCATGGGGCTGGTTTGAAAGCATCGCCACAGGTGACAGGTTTCAGGTGAAACGGATCGTGGTGAACCCCGGCGCTGCACTCTCGCTGCAATCCCACCACCACCGCTCCGAACATTGGATCGTCGTGCAGGGCACCGCCAGCGTGACGGTGGGCAACAATGTTGATCTGGTGACCGAAAACCAATCAATCTACATCCCCCTCGGCACACGCCACCGGTTGGAAAACCCCGGCAAGCTACCGATGATCCTGATCGAGGTGCAGACGGGTGCATATCTGGGCGAAGACGATATCGTGCGGCACCAAGACAATTACGCCCGCGCCTAGCGGCCTGACCTTAGGGTCCTGACCCTAAGCACAGTTGAACCTGGCCGGGTGACTGCCTAGTACTGCAGCAAGTCATTTGGAGACAGGCATGCGCGTATTGGTCACGGGCGGCGCCGGATATATCGGCAGCCACACATTGTTAGAGCTGATGGCACAGGGCCATGAGGTTTGTGTGCTGGACAACTACAGCAACGCAACACCAGAGGTGCTGACGCGTGTGCGGTCACTTTCAAACGGTGTGCTGCACGACTATGTCGGCGATGTGCGGGATGCCACCAAACTGGATGAGGTCATGCAGGATTTTCAGCCAGAGGCTGTGATCCATTTTGCCGGACTGAAGGCTGTGGGCGAAAGCACGCAGAAACCCCTCTATTACTATGACGTCAATGTGTCTGGCACATTGACGTTGCTGCATGCAATGTCACGTGCAGGCTGCAATCGCATCGTATTTTCATCATCTGCCACGGTCTATGGCGAACCTGTCTACCTGCCCTATGATGAGGCGCATCCGACGAACCCAATGTCCGTCTACGGGCGGTCCAAGCTGATGGCCGAACATATCCTAACAGATTGGACCGCGGCGCATCCGGGCACCACAGCCGTGCTATTGCGCTATTTCAACCCTGTCGGCGCACATGCCTCTGCCCAGATTGGTGAGGACCCCAAGGATATACCCAACAACCTGATGCCCTTTATCGCGCAGGTCGCCGTGGGCAAGCGTGAGGTCTTGGAAATCTTTGGCGATGACTATGATACACCGGATGGCACCGGCCTGCGCGATTATATCCATGTGGTCGATCTGGCACGGGCGCATGTTGCAGCGATCAACTATGCCGAAACTTCCACCGGCGCGCGGCCTTTCAATATCGGTACCGGGCAGAGCTATAGCGTGCGTGAGATGGTCAGCGCCTTTGAGCGGGCCAGTGGCAAACCCATTCCGACCCAGCAAGCCCCCCGGCGTGAAGGCGATATCGCAGCGATGCAAGCGGATGCCAGCCGGGCAAATGCCGAACTGGACTGGACAGCGACACATGATCTGGATGCGATGACGGAAAGCACCTGGGCGTGGCAATCAAAGAACCCAAATGGCTACGAAGGCACTTAGAGTGAAAGTGCCTTGTATCCGAAGATACAAGGCACAATGAAGACGAACCGTTAAACCCTCACCACTCAAAATATCCCCGTGGCTCTGTATACGTATGCAAGCGCAGCATTTCTGTGCGTTTTGTCACAAACTTTAAAATCTCACTGCGGCGTAATGGCGCGTTTCAGTGCTGGCATAAGGTCTTTCAGCACCTCTTGCGCATCGTTCTGCGTTGCCGCCTCTACGTAAAGGCGTAACTCTGGTGCGTTGCCAGAAGGGCGCAGATGTACAATACGGCCATCCTGCAAGGTCATGCGCAGACCATCGGTTTGATCGACTGCCACGCAGTGGCTGCCAAGCGGCATCAGAAAGGCCGCCTTTGCGTCATCACTTTCGCGTAGCTGATCAAGAAACGTCGCCGCAGTACTAAGATCAACATCTTGCAACCGATCTGCCGCAGTAAACCGGGCAGGCTGCGCCTGAACGGCCGCCTTGACACCGGCACCTGCGCTTTGCGCCAAAACCGCAATGATCGGCAGCGCCGCATCGCGGGTCATCAGTGCAGGTAGGGGCCCAGTTGGGCCTTGGGCGGCAAAGCCTAACAGAAAGCCACCATTCGCCTCATATCCCACAACCGCCCCGGTGCAGCTTTGCATGGCTGCAATCACATAGGGCGATCCGATGGCCGTGCGGATGACGCGGCCAAATTTGCCCGACATTGCGACGCCAGAGTTCGATGATATCGGCGTCACGACCGTATCAGCCCGCAAGGCCTGCGCCGTGATCTGACCCAAAATGTCCCCCGGTACCACGGTGCCATCCGCGTCAGTCAACAACGGTCGATCCCCATCGGCGTCGGTTGAGACAATCGCATCAAGCTTATGTTCCCGCGCCCAGTTGTGCAGTTGCTGGCGCAGATCGTCCGGCAATGCCTCGGTATCGATAGGCACGAACACATCGGACCGCCCCAATGGCGTGATCTCTGCGCCAAGACTGCGCAGCAAATTGGCAAGCCCATCGCGCCCCACCGCACTTTGTTCATAAAGCCCAAGGCGCAGGCCGGTCAGTGCTTCCCCAAATGCCGTCTGATATCGGGCCGCATACCGGGCCCCGACATCAGTCGCTGTTTTGATTGCGGCCGTCGGCACGTCCATGGGTGCGTGATCACAAGCGTCTTGGATCAACGCCTCCTCCGCCTTCGTGATTTCGCCCTGTGGTGTGTAGAACTTCAGCCCATTGCGATCAGCCGGAATATGGCTGCCCGTCACCATAATCGCCGCCGCGCCATCCGCCATTGCGGAATGGGCCAGTGCCGGCGTCGGCACCTCACCGCAGAGCGTTGCTGTAACCCCGGCGTCTGCCGCAGCTTGCGCCACGATACGGGCCAAACTTGCGGACGACGTACGCAAATCCTGTCCGATATAGACGCCCTGCCCCATGGGGCAGCTGACGACAAATCCCCGGACATAGCGCGATACGCAATCAACGGTCAGGTCAGTCACAAGGCCGCGCAGGCCGCTGGTTCCAAATTTGGGGGGCATCGTCGTGATCCAATCGTTCAGCACAGCATGACAGATATGCCGGGGCCGTCAAAGCACAGTTAGGCCCAGCTTCACCTTAAATCCAAGATGATATTGAACAAATTGCGCGGCAAGCTTCATGCCCGCGCCGCAATCATGCCGCCCTGTCACCGCAGGCATTGATGAAATTGCACGGACATTCTGATGACACGCGGTTCCGGGGGGGACCCATTTTATGTCTTCTATATCTTTCGCCTATCACGTCGCCGATCCCGGCGATGGGGGCTTTTCGCATATCACGGACCTGATGGTCCTAGATGTGAACGGCACCCCCACGCTCTATAGCAGCACCCGCTATGACGGTGTGCTGCGGCAATGGGACATCGACAGTGGCGTGCTTAGCATCGGGGAAAGCACGCCCTTTGACGGTACTTTGATGGCAGGCCGGACAGGCAATATGACCGGGCTTGAAACAGGCGCCGGGCCAGCCGTGTTGGTGGGTGGCGGGGCAGATGGGGCCTTGCAGATCGTGGCCCTTGCGGGTGATGGCGGGTTTGACGGGGCAACCGCGCTCACATCATTGCCCGCCGCATTCGATGGGTTCCAACACAGCGCGACCTTGACCATGTCGGATGGCGATCAGTTTGTGTTTGGCGCATTGGCCGGACAAACAGGGCTGGCAAGGCTGACGTTCGACGCAAACGGCGCGCTGCAGGGCCAGACGGTTTTGCAGGATGCCACGGCTGGTACTGCTGCAGGGATTGCAGGAACCGCAGCCGTCAATGTGGCTGGGCAGCAGTTTATCGTCACAACCAGCACCTCACAGAACAGTATCACCGCGAGGTCCGTGGATGATACGGGCGCGATCATGAACGAAACCTCAATCACCGCTGATGACGGGTTATGGATCAACGCGCCAACAGCGCTTGAGGCAGCAACGGTCGGCGGGACCAGCTATCTGATCCTTGCGGCGGCAGGAACGGACAGCCTGAGTGTGGTCGAGCTGGGCATTGATGGCAGTATGATCGTGCGCGATCACGTCTTGGACAGCCGTGACACAAGGTTCGGCGGCGTGACCTCATTGGAGGTGATCGAAGCAGATGGCAAAACCTATGTCATCGCGGGCGGAGCCGATGACGGCATCTCGGTCTTTGTCCTGCTTGAAGGTGGTCTGCTGGTGCATCGCGGCACGATTGAGGATACAGATGATTTTGGTCTCGACAATATCAGCGCTATCGCTGCCGCGACGCGCGGTGCAGGGATTGATATCTTCGCCGCCAGCAGCAGCGAAGCGGGCGTCACCCAATTGCGCTTGGATACTGGCCTGCCGGGTGTCACGCAGACCGCAGCACTTGGCGGTGGCCTTCTGACAGGTACTGCAGGTGGCGACATCCTGCAGGGGCATAACGGCGATGACACCATTGACGGTGGCGCAGGTGACGACATTCTGCGCGATGGGCTGGGCAGTGATACTCTGACAGGTGGTGCGGGGGCGGATATGTTCATCCTTTCGGCCGACGGCGAGAACGACACGATCACAGACTTCAGAGTTGGCGAAGACAAGATCGACCTGTCCCTCTGGCCGATGCTGCGCGATATCAGCCAGCTGTTTATCACACTGCAACCCGATGGGATGCGGATTATCTATGGTGATGAAGTGCTGAATGTCTTTAGCGCTGATGGAAACCCGATTGACTATCGGACATTAAGCAGCACCGACTTGATCGGCCTGTCCAGAATACCCGTCGACTTGACGCCGGGCTATCCGGGGCCAGCAACACCGACACCGCCGCTGGATGGCGGGCCATCCACGCCACCAGCCGATGATACAGCGCCAAATAACCCGTTGACCGCATGGCAGATGATCAAGGCAGGCAATCTTGACCTGCTGCGCGACAGTATGGGGACGTCATCTGGCAATGGAGCCGCTGGCATGGTGATTGACGGCACCGATGCTGCCGAAACGCTGACCGGCGGTGCTGCGGCCGACCTGATTTTTGCAGGCGGCGGCGATGACATCGTGAATGGCGATGCAGGGTCTGATGCGCTGTTCGGGCGTGCGGGCAATGATACGCTATCGGGCGGTGCAGGGGCCGATACGCTGCTGGGTGGTGCGGGCGCAGATATCCTTGATGGCGGGTCTGGTCAGGACGTGCTGATCGGGGGTGCGGGGGCCGATACGTTTATCTTCAACAGCGGCATGGATGAGATTATCGACTTTGAGCAGGGGATGGACCAGATCATTTTGGACCCGTCGCTTTGGACGGGTCTGACCTCTGCGGCTGATGTGCTGTTTTTCTATGGCGACATTGCAGATGGACGGGCCGTCATCGATTTTGAGAACGGCAATATCCTGATCATCAACGGGATCACCGATCCCGCCACGCTCGCCGATGATATCGCCCTGTTCTAGGATCAGTTGCTATTCGCCAGACCGGTCAGAGTATTCGTCAAACCAACCAAAGTCAGCGCCGGGCCAAGCGCACTTTCGGTGCCATAGATCAGGTCATCACCTTCCAGCATGAAATTGCTGGCCGAAAACAGCCCATCTGCTGATGTCAGGTCGATATTGAACACCACCCGTTCCTTGGGCGGGCCTGATACGCCATCGCCCACCGCGTCGGATGCATATTCACGCAGGATCAAGATGCCCTCAGGGTTGGCACTGCCCGCATTCACCCCACCGATCAGGGCCAAGGCCTCTAGCGCGGAAAATTCAACCTCGGGGAAATCAACGATAGTCTGCGTTCCCGTAGCTCCAAGAGCGATGAATTTACGGTCGTCATCTTCGATGTAAAAGCGATCACCGCCGCGCACCGCGATGTTCGCGCTGGGGTCACGTAACAGCCGCTCGAACGGGATACCAAAAGTGCGTGATCCGCGCACAAGGCGGACCTGGGGCGAGTTCAACTCCGGGTTTGGGCCACCTGCTTGCGAAAACAGATCAAGGACTTTGACGTTGCGATCAAGCAAAGGGAAAAGACCCGGTGCCGAAAAACCAGAAGCAAGGTTGGCGGTATTCGAACGACCCGGTTCAACAGATAGCTGCACCTGCGCTGAGGGGACGGTTCTGATCAACTCTTCTTCGATGCGTTGGCGCGCCGTGGATGGCGCCATGCCGGATACCCGTAAATCACCGATATAGGGCACAAAGATACGGCCATTGGCACTGACCACTTCGGGCTGCAAAGGTGTGACACCACCCGCACCAAAGATCGAGTTTTCTTCCGCGTCCCAGATCGTGACCTGCACTGTATCACCCGCAGCAATCGACAATGAGGCCGGTTGCTCTTGTGCGACAATCCAGGGCAGTGTTGCATCACCGGTGGCAGGCCACCCCTGCAAAACCGGCAGTGTTTCGCGGTTCACCTCATAGACGGCAAAATCATAGACGGGCTCTTCACCCTCGGCGGCAGTATTGGCGTTGGATGCGGCCAAAACCTCTGATTGAAAACCGGCGCCGCGGGGCAGACCACAACCAGCAAGGGCGAGACAGGCGATCACGGCAACACATCTATTCACGAACAAAGCTGATTCCTTTCGAGCAGTGCGTAAAACTTACACTGCAAAAAGGGGGTGCAACAGCGCTGGGGTCTAGAAATCGGTGGGAAACCTCCGATCAGAAGTCGATGGCAAGGCCTTTCTTCTCCCAATCACCATAGCGCACCGGCTCTGGCCCGTCACGCCCGCCCAATTCCGTGGGCAGCGCCTGTTTATCTGCGGTCTTGCGGCGCTCCTCCGCCTCGGCCAGGGCGCGTTGGGCCGCGGGGGGTAGGTCTTTGGGCTGATCGGTCACGGGTCGCACCCTCCTTGTCGATATGTCTTGTTTGATATACGCCCCGGCCACCCAGCTTCAAGTGAGACCGCCATGAACCAGATAGGTTTGCCCGCCCGCCGTTCGGCCCATCATCTGCTGATGCAGATCACCGGCGAGGGTCGTCTGATGGCAGAGCTGATCGGCGGCGGCGCATTGGCGCGGCTGGACCATGATGATCGCGCGCGCGCCCAGCGCCTTGCGAATGATGCATTGCGCGGTTTGGACCGGGCGGACCGGATGCTGAAACCTTATTTGAAGAAAACGCCCCCGGATTTTGTCATGAATGCCTTGCGCCTTGGCGTGATCGAACTCTGCAGTGGTGAGGCCGCACATGGTGTGGTGAACGCCTATGTCGAGATCGTCGCCCGCAACAAACGCACGCAGGCGATGAAAGGGCTGACCAATGCGGTACTGCGCAAGATTGCCGCCGAAGGCCCCGAAGGTTGGCAAAAGCGCGCCATCCCGCTGACCCCGGGTTGGTTGCGCCAACCGCTGGTTGCTGCCTGGGGGCGTGATGTGGTGGCCAGCATTGAGGCGGCACATTTTGCGGGTGCACCGCTAGATCTGTCAGTCAAGGGTGACGCCGCAACTGTGGCCAAGGCATTGGGCGGCACGGTTCTGCCAACCGGATCGGTGCGTTTGCAAAATGCCGGGCAAGTCTCGGCCCTTAAGGGTTATGCCAGCGGT
>JBCAZI010000073.1:0-14215 GCA_038533095.1 Pseudomonadota bacterium | reverse complement strand
GCTTTACGCACTTGCACCGTCGCTTTTGAAACTTGTGGCCATCGGTCTGCTGATCGCCACGAAACTTGAGGACTAAACGATGTCGTTTGTCACTTATATTCTCATCGGCGCCGCCTTGATGGCTGTCGCGGTCGCATTGAAGGAACGCTATGTATCCTTTTGGGCGCAAAAATCGGATGATTACGCCGATGGGCCCATTTTCGACATTCGCGAGCGGTTCAATGGACCGATTGAGTGCGAAGGGGTGATCTATGGCCCGACCGGCAAAGTCTCATCGCGCTTTGTGGCGGAATTCGACGCATCATGGAACGGCAATGTCGGCACCATGAAAGAGGTGTTTCATTATGACAGCGGCCAAGTACAACACCGTGAATGGACGCTGACCTTGGGCAATGACGGCAAGATCAAAGCCGAAGCGCCCGATGTGGTTGGTGCCGGATCAGGCGAGCAAAAGGGTTCGGCTGTCCTGCTGAACTACCGGATTAAGCTGACCGAAGAAGCAGGCGGACATGCGCTGGATGTGACCGACTGGATGTATCTGATGTCTAACGGCAATATCATGAACCGCAGCCAATTCCGCAAATTCGGGATCAAAGTGGCCGAGCTGGTCGCAACGATGCGCCCCAAAGACAAAGCCTACGCAGGAGAATAAATCGTGAAAGACTGGCAAGGAAAACGCTACTGGCTCGTTGGCGCGAGCGAGGGGTTGGGCCGCGAAGTGGCCTTCAGCCTGTCGCGCGCAGGGGCCGAAGTGATTGTCTCTGCCAGATCAGAGGACCGGCTGAAGGAACTGGTTGCAGAATTACCGGGGAAGTCATCCTACATGACCGTCGATGTGGCGGATCGCGCCGCGGTGGAGGCGGCGGCAAAAGAAGCCGGTGACCTCGACGGCGTTGTCTACCTTGCCGGTGTCTATTGGCCAATGAAAGCCCATGAATGGGACAATGAGAAAGCAGACATGATGGGCGAAGTGAACTTCCTTGGCGCGTCACGTGTGGTGGGGTCCGTCATTAAAGACATGGTCGCCAAGAATGCAGGTCACATTGTACTGGTCGGCTCGCTTTCCGGTTTCCGCGGCCTGCCCGGTGCCATTGGTTACTGCTCTTCCAAGGCCGGCATGATGTCACTGGCTGAATCCATGCAGGCCGATCTGCGCACGACCCCGATCGAGGTACAGCTGATCAACCCCGGTTTCATCAAGACCCGTCTGACAGACAAGAATGACTTCAATATGCCATTCATTATGTCACCCGAAGACGCGGCGAAAGAAGTGTTCGAACACATGAACACCGACACATTCAAGAAAAGCTTCCCAATGATGTTCTCTTGGGTCTTCCGCCTGTCGCAATTCATGCCTGACTGGATGTACTACCGCTTGTTTGGCGCGAAGTAGCCCCTTCATCTTGGCCGAAAAACTCCCGCCGGAGGCTCCTACCCTTGCGACCTAGCGCGGCATCGGATTACTGGCACGCTTGTAAGGCCCCCAATCCTTGATCTCCGGATAATACCGCTTGCGCCATTCTTTCACGCGCGGGTTCATGATCTTGCGCCATGCCAGTGGCACCAGCGCTATCATCGTCATCACCGGATAGCCATAAGGCAATTGTGGTGCCTCGTCCTCATCATAGGTTTGCAGCAGCGGAAAACGTCGGTTGGGTTTGTAGTGATGGTCCGAATGGCGCTGCAAATTGATCAATAGCCAGTTTGACGCCTGCTGCGTGGCATTCCACGAATGGCGGGGCAGCACATGTTCATATTTGCCATCCCCCAAATGCTTGCGGGTCAACCCGTAGTGTTCAACGTAATCGACCAGTTCCAGCTGAAATATTGCCCAGAAGGCTTGGGTCGCAAACAGGAAAACGCCCCACCAGCCCCCGATGATGGCCGCCAGCACGATGAAACCCACCTGCAATGCCAGATAATACCAGAAAGGGTTCGACCTGTGCAGCCATGACAGTGACTTGCGCGCCAACATCCCCTTTTCAGCTTTGAACGAGGATACCAGCGATTGATACAGAACACGCGGGAAGAACCGATAGAAGCTTTCTCCAAACCGTGCCGTCACCGGATCACGTGGTGTTCCGATATAGCGGTGATGGACCAGCAGATGTTCTGACCGGAAGTGGGAATAAAGGACGGATGCCAGCAGGATATCCGCCATCCAGCGTTCCAGCTTGGGCTTCTGATGCATCAACTCATGCGCGTAGGTGATCCCAATGGTGCCGGACAGAATGCCAAGCGCGGCGAACAACAGCCATTCTTCAACACGGGTCAGGTGATCAGACCCCACCACATAGATCATGATCCCAAAAATCGTCATCAGCTGCACCGCAGGCCAAAGCAGTGTGATCAGCCGGTACCAAACCAACTGATCCTCGGGCGTTTCAAGGTCGGGGTTTTCGTCATTCTGCCCCACCACATAGTCAAGGCCAGAGAACAGATACCAGGTCGAGGCCGGCAATAGCGCAATCGCCCAACCGCCGTGCATCGCCGCAAAAATTGCCACAGGCACAAGGCCCAGCGACAGCCAGAATGGCAGTGCCGTTGTGATCTTTGCGATCTTGGGTGATTGCGGAATTGATGTCATCTGGCCCCTGCAACGTTACCGGCCTCTAGTTTACGACCAGTAAAACCGTTTCTCAATTGCTGCGTAACGTCACATGGGCCAGATCGAACACTTTGCGCATCACTGTGGGCAACGCCGTGGGGCTAAATGCATCTGGCGTCAGAAACTGACCACGCTGTGGTTTTGTATCAAAATCCGCGTGATCCACCATGATCTGCAACCGTAAATGAAAATGCGTAAACGTATGGCGCGCCTCTGCATCCAAAGGCTGCCAATCGGCCGCGTAAGGTGGGTTTTCTTCTGGTTCCTCGCCCCATTTCGACCCCGGCCAACCCAGCATGCCACCTAGCAACCCCTTATCCGGGCGCCTTTCCAGCAGCCATGCCCCATCTGTCCTGCGTGCCACATAAACGATACCAAACCGCGTCGGTGTTTTCTTCTTTGGCGTCTTCTTTGGCAGGTCCGCTGCAGTCCCGGCCCTACGTGCTGCACATGGGTCGCGCCAAGGGCAAATGCCACAGGCAGGGCTGCGGGGTGTGCAGATCGTGGCACCAAGATCCATCACCGCTTGGGCATAATCGCCCGGTCGGAGTTGGGGCGTCAGTTCCTGTGCCTTTGCGGTTAGCTCTGCTTTCGAACCGGGCAAAGGTGCATGAATGTCATGAAGCCGGGCCATCACACGCTCGACATTGCCATCAACCACCGTCTCTGGCTTGTCAAAAGCAATCGCGGCAACTGCCGCCGCGGTGTAAGGGCCAATGCCCGGCAATTTCAGCAAATCATCGTAACTATCCGGGAATACCCCGCCATGATCAGCGACAACCGCCCGCGCGCATTTCAACAAATTGCGCGCCCGCGCGTAATACCCCAGCCCGGCCCAAGCGGCCATGACATCGGCATCCTCCGCCGCCGCCAAATCACCTACAGTCGGCCAAATCCTCAGGAATTTGCGGTGATAATCGCGCACCGCAGCCACAGTTGTTTGCTGCAACATAATCTCGGACATCCAGACGGCATATGGGTCGGGCAGCACCCCCGCCTTGCGATCCGCAGGCCCCACACGCCACGGCATTTCACGTGCGTGGGCGTCGTACCATGCCAAAAGCTCTGAACTGAGATCACGCAATCTTTATTGCCCATATTTTCCCGCGCCACAGACTTGGCGCATTCATTATCTTAGAGTAGGGCTTAGATATGAAAGAGCCACGCCACACCAGCACCACGCGCGGATTTTCCCGCGCGGCGACGCTGATGCAAAGCGACATCCGCAAAGCCAGCGAAGATCGCGGGTTTGCCGTGACGCGTTTGCTGACGCATTGGGCCGAGGTCGTGGGCGAGGGTACAGCCACGATCGCAACACCCGTCAACGTCAGCTATGGCAAGGGCGGCATGGGTGCGACGCTGACCCTGCTGACGACAGGCGCGCAAGCGCCAATGCTGGAAATGCAAAAGGAACAGATCCGCGAAAAGGTGAACGCCTGTTACGGCTACCGGGCCATATCGCGAGTACGGGTGACGCAGACAGCCCCAACAGGCTTTGCCGAAGGGCGTGTGGCTTTCACCCCGGCACCCAAGGTCAAGAAAACGCCCGATGCGCAGATGCAATCCGCGGCTGAAGACCTATCTAAAGCGGTGGAAAACGAACAATTGCGCGCGGCACTGACAGCGCTGGGCGCAAACGTCTTAACAAAACAAAACTCTAATCAGAGGTAGATATGAAACGCAGAACTCTTTTGGCCGCTGGCGGCGGTGCTTTGGTGGCCCTTGGTGCCGGGTGGACACTGACACAACCCGATCCAAAAACAGGGCTGCTGCCCGGTGCCGCGATGGCACAAAGCGCAGATGGTGAACTGCCAGAAATCGTCGACATGGTACTGGGTGATCCTGATGCGCCGATCGAGGTCGTTGAATACGCATCCTTCACCTGCCCGCATTGCGCGTCATTCCACGCCGATCAGTTCAAGGCGATCAAGGAAAACTATATCGACACCGGCAAAGTGCGCTTTGTCTACCGCGAGGTTTACTTTGACCGCCCCGGTTTGTGGGCATCCATGATCGCGCGTTGCAGCGGCAACACAGATTTCTTCTTTGCATTCTCTGATGTGCTTTATGCAGAGCAACGCGGATGGGCCGCATCCGGTGATCCCGCCACGATCATCGCAGAGCTGCGTCGTCTGGCCAAAACAGCCGGTCTGGATGACGCGACACTTGATGCTTGCCTGAGCGACGGCCCCAAGGCCGAGGCGCTGTTCACATGGTATCAGGAAAATGCAGAGCGTGATGGCGTCCGCTCAACACCGACCTTCATGATTGATGGCCAGCAATATTCTAACATGGCCTATGATGAGTTCGCAGGCGTTCTGGATGGGAAGCTGGGCTGATCTTTCGCAGACAATCTGACCGACGTAAACGGGCCCCCGCGGGCCCGTTTCCTTTTGCAACATCCGGTCACCCAAAAACCAAACCGCCATCAACGATCAGGTTTTGCCCTGTCACCGCCCGCGCCCAGGGGCTAGCAAAGAATAGAACCGCATCTGCGGCCTCTTCCGGCGTTGTCACAGACCGCAGTGGCGTGGTGCCTGCGATATAGTCAAAAACCTCTGTCGGTGTCGCGGCGCTGGCATCTGTGGTACGCAGTAGGCCACCAGACACCATGTTGACCGTGATCCCCTTGGGGCCCAGTTCGGCCGCCGTCGTGCGTGTCAGCGCCAGCAATGCCGCTTTGGCAGATGTGTAATCGTGATAGGGCACAACCGGGTTTTGCACCAGATTTGTGCCAATGGTGACAATCCGCCCAAACCCAGCCTGTTCCATCGCAGGCGTGGTCGCCTGGACCACGTTGAGCGCACCCAGAACAGCCGTATTATGCTGTGCCGCCATATCGGCAGCGCTGAGCGTCTCAACCGTCGCCCTTGCGTCGCCGTTAAAGCTGTAATCGGCCAAAGCATTGTGCACCACAGTCGTGATCGGCCCGATCTGATCATGCGCCTGTTGGACCATCTGCGCGACAGCCGCGGCATCCTGTACATCGGCTTGCAACGCAATCGCACGGTCACCCAAAGAAGCGGCCAGCGTTTCGGCTGCCACCTTGCTGTTGCGGTAGTTGATCACCACTTTCGCCCCTTCGCGGGCAAAGGCGGCGGCAATCGCCGCCCCCAAGCCGCGACCGGCCCCGGTGACCAAAACGGTCTGTTCATTCAATGGTTTGCTCACATCGCATCCTTCCAAAGGTTGTAAAAATGGTGGACAGGGCCATGCCCCTGTCCGACGGTTAAGCTGTCAGCCGCCGCAATCGCGCCGGAAATATACTGTTTGGCCTGTTCCACAGCGGTGATGGCAGAGGCGCCTTTGGCCAAATGCGCCGCAATCGCAGCAGATAAGGTGCAACCTGTGCCATGGGTGTTCTTGGTCGGGGTGCGCACCCCTTCAAACCAATGCAGCTGGTCATCTTGGGCCAGAACATCAGGGCTATCGCCCCCGTCCAGATGCCCCCCTTTGATCAACACCGCCTGCGGCCCAAGCTGCGTGAGTGCCAAGGCTTGGTCAGCCATCTCATCACGATCACGCGCCTCTGCCCGGTCCAACAGGCGGGCCGCTTCGGGCAGGTTGGGTGTAATCAGTGTGGCCAAGGGGACCAAAGCTGTGCGTAATGCCTCCATCGCGTCCGGCTCCAACAAGGGCGCGCCGCCTTTGGCAACCATCACTGGATCCAGCACAATTGGGATATCATCATGACCAGACAATGCCCGGGCCACAGCGCGGGCAATATCAGCGGTCGCAATCATCCCGATTTTGACCGCATCCACCCGCACATCGGCAAACACAGCTTCGATCTGCGCCTGCACAAAACCGGGTGGCACCAATTCAACCCCGCTAACCCCTTGGGTGTTTTGTGCTGTCAGCGCGGTCAATGCGGCCATGCCATAGGTGCCGTTGGCGGCAAAGCTCTTCAGGTCCGCCTGAATGCCTGCACCGCCGGATGGGTCAGACCCTGCAATCGTCAGAACGTTTTTGATCATTTTGATACCTCCGTTGGGTGGGTCAGCGCGTGGGACAAAGCCTTGGCCGCCTGTGCAGGATCAGGCTGACCGCAAATCGCTGACACCACGGCCATGCCGTCACAACCAGCGGCCATGACATCTGGCCCGTGCTGGGCCTTTAGCCCGCCAATGGCGACTGTGGAGACGCGTGCCAAACTGGCCATTTCTGCCAAACCATCCAAGCCAATGGTTGGCTTATGGTCCGCTTTGGTCGCAGTAGGAAAAACAGTGCCAAGACCCAGATAATCAACCAGCCTGTCGTCGACCGCGCGCACCTGATCGGGTGTTTCACAAGACAGGCCAACAATCTTGTCCGGGCCCAGGCGCGCACGCGCCTCTGCCACGCCGATGTCATCCTGCCCGATATGTACACCATCGACATCTGCGGCGATTGCGGCGTCCAGATCGTCGTTGATGACAAGGGGAACGCCACTGCCTTGCAAGGCTGCTTTCAGGGCCACGGCTTGCGCGACACGGTCTGATGTGGATGCGTCTTTGTCGCGCAATTGCACGAAACTCACCCCGCCCCGCACTGCGGCTTTGACCGTATCAACCAAAGCGGCCCCCGGGCAAAGAACAGGGTCGGTGACAAGATACAGGCGCAGCGTTTCTGCGTTCAGCCCCATGACACGCGCCCCTCATCCAAATCGCCGGGTTGCAGAATGTGTAATTGATCAAGGAAAGCGACAGAGAAACTGCCGGGGCCTGTGGCACCTGCAGCGGCCTTTTCACCTGCTTCGGCAAAATGGGTGAATGCGGCGACCGTTGCTTCCAGATTTGGGGCAACAGCAGCGTAAGCGCCAACAAGCGCTGTCAATGAACAACCCAAAGCCGTGACCTTTGGCATCAGGTCCGAACCGCCGCGAATGCGCGCCGCACGCGCGCCATCGGTGACAAAATCCTCTGGTCCTGAAACGGCAACAACGCAACCATGATCCTTGGCCAGCATCCGGGCGGCGGTTTCTGCATCCGTCACACTGTCGCCCGTATCAACGCCTTTGCCCGATCCCGCACCACCTGCAAGGGCGATGATTTCGGAGGCATTGCCGCGCAGAATACTGGGCCCCAACGCCAGTAAGTCTTGCGCTGCCTTGGCACGGTAAGGCGTTGCAAAATGGGCTACCGGATCAAGCACCCAAGGCACATCTGCTTGTGATGCAGCCCGCGCCGCCGCCTTCATGCTGTCCAGCCAAGGGGTAGAGAGCGTGCCGATATTGATCGTCAGCGCCCCTGCAACGGGAACAAAATCCGCCATCTCTTCGGCGGCATGTATCATCGCGGGCGATGCGCCCGCAGCCAAGGTCACATTTGCCGCGATATTCATGGCCACATAGTTGGTGATGCAATGCACAAGGGGGGCTTGCCTGCGCAAAGCGTCAAAAGCAGTGTTCGGATCCATCAGGTCTTTCCTCTTTTACAAGACGGAAAGACGCCACAGACCTGCCACAGGTCTGATCTTGCCTCCCTCCGCCAGCATTATCTGGTTCAGGTTCAAAGGGTACATCTCAGCCTTGCGGCGCCCCTGACACTGCGACAGAAGTAACCGCTTAGGCGGTCAGGTCAAATAGGTTTTGGTGTAAAAAGACGGAAAGCGGCGAAGACCGCCTGATTGGCTGGCCTAAAAACCCAGACGGTCAAAGGCCGCATCAATGGGTGTCCACTCCACCAATTGCAGGCGCACTGGCAAGGTCAAAACCTTCATGCGGAAGCTCTCTGGCAGGCGCACAGCGTCTTTTTCGGTGGTCACCAACTGGGCTTTGCGGGCCACTGCCTCGATTTCCAACCGCTTCATCAGCGCCTCTGTCAGCGGTTGATGGTCGCCCAGCGCCTCTGCCCGTACCAAAGTGGCACCCATGTCGCGCAAGGTGACAAAGAATTTTTCGGGATGGCCGATGCCCGCGAAGGCCAACAGCTTCAGATCGCGCCACGGCATGCCGGTGGGCAGCGGTGCCAGATGTCCCACCAGATGCGGGACGGCAAAGGACCAGGCATCGGCAAACCGGTCCTGCGCCGCGGGCGGGCCGATGGACAAGACCAAATCGGCACGTTCCATCCCCGCCCGTACGGTTTCACGCAATGGACCTGCCGGGATCACGCGGCCATTGCCAAACCCCCGCATGGCATCAACCACAACAATCGACATATCCTTTACCACATCGGGGTTCTGAAACCCATCATCCAGCAGGATGACATCGGCCCCGGCAGCCTGTGCAGCGGACACGCCAGCGGCCCGATCCTTAGCCACCCATGTAGGCGCAAAAGCGGCCAGCAAAAGCGGCTCATCCCCGGTTTGATCTGCCCTATGCGTGCGCGCATCGACCTGCACAGGCCCGTCCAGACTGCCACCATAGCCGCGTGAGACGACATGCGGGGTCCGGCCCCGCGCGATCAGCCGTTCGATCAGTGCAATCGTTGTTGGGGTCTTGCCCGTGCCACCGGCATTGATGTTACCCACACAAATCACAGGGACATCCGCATCGACTTTGGGCGCTTGGGCAACGCGGCGCGCTGTTGACGCGCCATAAAGGGCCGATAAGGGGGCAAGGGCCCGCGCGGCCCAAGTTGGCTGATCAGGCGGTGTGAACCAAAAGGATGGCGCGCGCATCTATTGCACCAGTTCTTCCAGCCGCAGCTGAATAAAGGCCGCGATCCGGTTCGTCACACCCGCCCCGCGCGATGTAACATCCCAGGCAGCATGGGCAAGCTGCGCTGCCTTATCCGCCGAAAGCAAGCTTTCTACATTCGGCCCCAGATCAGCGGCAGAGCGGATTAGCCGCGATGCGCCCGCCGCATTCAAGCGCCCTGCATGGCGCTGAAACGGGGCAACCTGCGGACCATAAAGCACGGCAGAACCCAATGCCGCCGCCTCGAACGGGTCACGGCACCCGCCGCCATCCAAAGTGCCACCCAGATAGGTGATTGGGGCGATGCGGTACCACAGCCCCATGTCTTCGTCGGTGTCCACAACATAGACCTGCGTTATCTCGGATGGTTCCGGCTCAGATGACCGCCGCGCGACGTTAAACCCGTATTTGCGCAATTCACCTGCAATATGGGACGCCATCACCTGATGTTTGGGAACGAAAATCAGCAGCAAACGATGTGCACGCCTGCTGGCGACTTGATGTGCGCGGGCGACATCTTTGCATTCATCCAAAGATGCAGCCGCCGCCAGCCAGACCGGGCGGGTGCCGATGGCGGCTGCGATCTTGCTTCGGTCGTTCTCATCACAGGGCAGGGTCGGCGCGCAGTCTTCCATTGCGCCAGTCACCAACACGGTTTCTTGCGGGGTGCCGGCCTGAACCAACCGATCAGCGGCACTTTGATCGAGTGCAAAGACGGCTTCAAACTGCGACAGCAGCGAACGCATCGCGCCGGGCACCCATGTGCCCGCCACATCGTCAAGCCCTTCAGCAGAGGCATCGACAAAGATCATCGCCATGCGCGCATTGCGCATCTCGGCCAGCAAAATAGGGTTCAGATCGCCCCGGATCCAAACACCCATCACCGGTTGCCAATGGTCGATAAAGCTACGGATCTCAGTGCGTCCCAACGGTTCGGGCAGACACCTTTCTGCAAAAACAGGGTTCCAATCCAATAGCGTGGCGATCACTTGCACCGGATCACCATCTTCCGACAGTTTACGGTTCAGTGTTTCAACAGCGGTCAGCTGATCAGGATGGCTGCAGCGTGCCCAGATGATCGTGCCTTCCGGGCGCGGCGGTTGCACGGTCGGATTTTCGCGCTTTTCTGACGAACCAAAACCCGCCAGATAAGCCGCGATTGCGAGGGACCGTGCCATCCTGCGATCCTACTGCCCTATCTTAGTTATCAAGCTCTTCGGTGGGCGATGCCTCTGCCTCTTCATCCCGCAGACGATGAATATGCGCGATGTAATAGCGCATATGGGCGTTATCTACGGTTCGCTGGGCAGCCCCTTTCCACGCATTATAGGCTGTATCGTAATCAGGGAACATACCAACGATATCAATCGCTTCGATATCCTTGAATGCGTTTTTGCTGGGGTCGATAAGCTCTCCGCCGAAGACGAGGTGCAGGCGCTGTGTCATAGGGCTACCTTTGTGTGTATGTGTGTTGGGTGCAGTCTAGGGGTTTGACGGCTGCGGCTCAAGCCGAGCCAGTAAATCACCATGCAGACCCGTGCCAGCGGCCAAGACACCGGGCACCTGTGGGTGTTTGTTGTTAAAGCGCAAGGCCGCACCATGCTGGTCTGTGATATCCGCCTGCGCCTCGGCCACGATCAGGGCACCTGCAGCGATATCCCATTCCCAACTGGGGCGCAGCGTGATCATCCCATCAAAACGGCCCTGCGCGACAAGACACAGCCGGTAAGCCAGCGAAGAACGGAACGCGCGTTTGATCGGGGGCTGCATCCCGCCTTTCCAGAACCGCCCATCAAAATTGGGTTTTGCACCCAGCAATGTCGCAACTTCTATCGGTGCGGCAGAGGCTTGGATCGGCATGCCATTCAACGTGGCGCCAGCATCTTTTGCAGCGGCAAACATCATATCGCGCATGGGCAGATAAACGGCCGCCGCTACCGGCACGCCATCCTCTGTCACGGCCAGGGAATGCGCCCAATCCTTGCTACCATCGATAAAGGCGCGGGTTCCATCAATGGGGTCGATGATGAATTGGCGTTTGGTGCCAAGGCGTGTGGCGGTATCCACCGTCTCTTCCGATAACCATCCATAGTCCGGACGCGCGCGCTGCAAGACCCGTTCCAGCATGTCATTGACCGCCAGATCGGCAGCTGTCACCGGCCCTGCACCATCGGGCTTATCCGTGACATCCGGGTTGCGCTGAAAATAGCCTTTTGCAATCTCGCCGGACTGGCGCGCCGCCGCGACCAGCAGCGCAAGATCAGTCTCCGGCAAGTGTAAGCCCCTCGACCAGCAGTGATGGCACAACACGCGACAGATGCATGCGCCCGTCATTTGCCGGGACAATCGTCTTCAGCATATCGCGCAGATTACCCGCAACGGTGCATTCATTGACGGGATGTGTTACCTCGCCATTCTCGACCCAGAAACCAGCCGCACCGCGGGAATAATCACCTGTGTTCGGGTTAATAGTGGACCCGATCATCGAGGTCACCAACAACCCGGTGCCCATTTCCTTGATCAGATCAGCGCGTAATTTGTCGCCTTGGGTCAACGCCACATTGGTCAGGCTCGGCGACGGAGGCGAGGTGGTGCCACGTGCCGCATTCGCCGTGCTCTCCATACCCAGCTTGCGACCTGTGGCAAGGTCCAGCGTCCAACCTGTCAGCACCCCATCATCAACAATTGCCCGCCGCGATGTCGCCAACCCTTCGGCATCAAACAGGCGCGATCCGGTGACACGGGCACGATGCGGATCTTCAATCACTGACAGGCCCTTTGGCAGCACCTGTTCACCCACGGCATCGCGCAACCAGCTGGACCCGCGGGCGATCATCGTTCCGTTGGTGGCTTGCAAAAGGCTGCCAATCAGACTGTTGGCAATGCGTTCGTCAAACAGTACCGGAAAGGCACCCGTCTTGGGCTTCTTGGCCCCTACACGCTCAACAGCCCGTTCTGCTGCGATGCGTCCGATCTCTTCGGCATCACGCAGATCAGCCTGAAACACGCGGCTGTCGTAGTCATAATCCCGTTCCATACCGGTGCCCGTGCCACTAATGGCGACACAGGACAGGCCACGATCACTGCGGGCATAACCGGCAGAGAAGCCATTGGTCGCCGCCAAGTGAACACGGCGACGGCCGTAACCGGCAGAGGCTGATTGTACCTGACTGACGCCAGTGTTGCGCAATGCGGCGGCCTCGGCGCGGGTTGCATCCTCTTGCAACACAGCTGGGTCCGGTTCCGCGCTGGGGTCAAATAGCTCAAGGCTTTCGGTGTCAGTATGCGCCGTTAATTGCGATGGGTCGGCCAGGCCTGCATGCGGGTCTTCGGGTGCTTCCTTGGCCATCGCCACAGCGCGTTCAGCCATCTGGGTCAACGTGTCGGGCTTGGTGTCAGAGGATGATACGCAGGCCTGCCGCTGGCCCACAAAAACCCGCAATCCGACATCGATGCCTTCGGACCGTTCCGCCTGTTCCAAGGCACCCTCACGCACGGTGATTGACAGCGATGTGCCATCCACCGCAATCGCATCAGCGGCATCTGCACCAGCGCGCTTGGCCGCTTGCAATATTTGATCAGACAGGTTGGACAGGGATTGGGTCATCAGGTATCCTTTGCTTGCCCACAGACCTAGTGCGCACAGGCTGGACCCGCAAGGCCAAGGATACCGACAAAAAAGGCGCGGATGTTGCCACCCGCGCCTTTCAACCAAACACTGTAGTTTAGCGGACGCGGTTGCCGTTCACGTTCACCTGACCGTTGGGCAGCACCTCAACCGATGTTTCCATCTTGTCGTCACCGGTTGAGCGCGCAAACATGCCCATCATCATACGGGCGCCCATCACGTCCTGCTCGGGCACCAGACCCATGGCAACGACGTTATCCAGCAGCGCATTGAAACCCGTAATCTCGACCGAGGCTTCGCCTTCAGGGCGCGGCATGGGCGCAAAGGTTTCCATATCGCTGCTGTCAAAGGTGAACGCACCTTCGCCTGTCACCAGCGCACCGGCGGCGTCGATGTTCAACTTATCAATCGTGACCGATTCCAATTCATACGGCATATCGGCATTATTCATCGCGTCTTGCTGTGCGGGGTCGAACATATCAAACAACGCTTTTGCCTTACCGCTGACAGCCATTTGGATGGTCGCCGGGTCGCGGGGCAGGACGTTGCCACCATCAAACAGGTTCCAGATCGCATCGCTGATGCTGAGATCGATCAGGTCAAAGCCAATGGCAAAGTCGGAAGAGGTGCCAACATCGCCCGTCGGCATCCGAAAGTTGATGCCATATTCGGCAAGGCTCAGATCAATCGGCAAAGGAAAACCACTTGTCTGCAGGTTCAATGCGATATCATTGGTGTTCGAGGTGTAGCCAACGGTGCTGGCGTTCATCTCAGCCGTCAGGACGGATGAACCAACACTGACCGAGCCTGCAGCTTGATCACCTTCGGCATTAATGTCGAATACATAGTCGGCACTGTCGATTGTATAGCCACCAGCCATGGCAAACCCATCATTGATCAGCGTGTCGGGATCCTCAAAATCAGCGTCCAGCGGCACAGCCATTTCAGCCTGCGTTGTCAGGCCGACCATCTTGCCACCACCGGTGATATATTCGCCATTTCCACCGGGGATCTGGAAATCAACAAGAATATCAACAGAGGCGATGCTACCGTCATAGGAAATATTGCGCAGATCATCGACGACGGTTTTATAGGTCATATCGATATCGTTCATCACGAACTCAACGTCACCGGTGAAGGTCACATCACCGTCGACCACATCTTGCAGTTCGAATTTATACTGATCTGCGGTGATATCGTAGTCCAGCGCGTCAGGGTCACCGCCGACAACCATATCCATGTTCTGCTGGCTGATCAGCATCGTGATCACGACGCCATCATCACCGGTGATCACGATGGGATAGCTGTCATCCATCGTCACACGCACAGTCCCGTCGGACTGTTCATTGAAGGTAAT
>JBCAZI010000072.1:0-14513 GCA_038533095.1 Pseudomonadota bacterium | reverse complement strand
GTGGGGCACCTGCTAACATCACCTTCTTTGTGGCCCTTGCGGCCTGTGTCGCGCTTTGGGCGCTGATCTGGAAAACGCGGTTGGGCTATGAAATCCGGTCCTTCGGGCATTCGGAGACAGCCGCGAAATATGCGGGCATTAGCCCGACCAAAATCATCATGGTTGCCATGCTTATCTCAGGCGCTCTTGCCGGCATGATGGCCATCAATAACGTACAGGGCGAGGCCGAACGGCTGGTCCTGAACGCAGTGGAGGGGGCGGGCTTTATCGGCATCGCCGTCGCACTGATGGGGCGCAGCCATCCTTTCGGGGTGTTGCTGGCGGCCCTTCTTTTCGGCTTTCTATATCAAGGCGGCGCAGAACTCGCCCTATGGACGTCGATCCCCCGTGAGCTGATTATCGTAATACAGGCATTGGTAATCCTCTTCACGGGCGCACTGGACAATATGGTGCGCATGCCGCTCGAGCGGCTATTTCTATCATTGAGGAGAGCAAAAAATGGCAGGACCGTTTAAAGTGGGTGTCGAAGATGACACCGGCGCAGACCTGGGCTTTGTGCTTAGCTGTCTCGCACTTGGCATGATCACGATGGAGGAACTCCACCAATGGGTGCACCATGTGATCGACAATACCCCAACAGCCGAAGTACCGCCGCATCTGGTGGCGCTGCTGGCGTTGCAAAAACCCACCAGCGTGCTGATGCCCGCCGAAAATGTGATGCCCCGGGTCCCGCATGACCCTTTCATCACGGATGAGCGGTTTGACGCGATGCTGGGTTTGCAGTTTTTCCTGCGCAACGACCGGACGCAGGCTGTCGAGATTACCCAGGCAGAGGCCGAAGCAGCACTAAACCGCCACCCAGAGGTTGCGGACAGGTTCTTTACCCTCTTCCCATTTTTGATGGAGAAAGCCGCTTAATGGACTTCGCGACCCTTTTGCAGATGCTGGACGCAACACTGCGTCTGGCAACCCCGCTTCTTCTGGCCTGTCTGGCTGGGTTGTATTCCGAGCGGGCCGGTATCTTTGATATCGGGCTAGAGGGTAAGATGTTGGCCGCCGCATTTTTGTCAGCCGCTATTGCAGCGGTTTCCGGCAGCGTTTGGCTGGGGCTTTTGGCGGGCATTGGCGCGTCGATGATCTTGTCCGTCGTGCATGGGCTCGCCTCGATCACGTTTCGTGGCAATCAGCTGATTTCCGGGGTTGCGATCAACTTTCTGGCGGCAGGCTTAACCGTTGTCATTGCGCAAAGCTGGTTTGCCCAAGGCGGACGCACGCCGCAACTGACCGGGGACGCCCGGTTTAACCCGATTGATCTGCCCTTCGCCGAAGCGCTGCGCGACATCCCGATCTTTGGGCAGATCTACTATGAACTTATTTCCGGACACACGATCCTTGTCTATGTCGCGCTTCTGATGGTGCCACTGACGTGGTGGATCCTGTTCCGCACCCGTTTTGGCCTGCGCCTGCGCGCTGTGGGTGAAAACCCGGCCGCCGTTGATACGGCAGGTGTTTCCGTCATCTGGCTGCGGTTCGCTGCTGTTGGCATTTGCGGTATCCTGTGCGGGATCGCGGGGGCCTACCTTGCAACCGCCCTGCAAGCAGGTTTTGTCAAAGATATGAGCGCCGGTCGCGGCTTTATCGCACTTGCGGCCCTGATCTTTGCCAAATGGCGGCCATGGTATGCGCTTTATGCCTGCCTATTGTTTGGCTTCCTGCAAGCGATGTCTCTACGGCCCGACGTGATTGAAGGTGTTGTCGGCTTCCAGGTGAACGGCCAGTTCCTTGACGTACTGCCCTATATCCTGACTGTCGTGATCCTCGCCGGTTTCGTTGGCAAGGCGATCCCGCCGCGCGCCGGGGGCGAGCCTTATGTCAAAGAGCGCTAAAGACCTCGCCACAAAGATCAGGGCAAAGGTGGGCGATGCGCCCGTGCGCATTGGTTTGATCCTTGGCTCTGGTTTGGGGCATATCGCGGATGAAGTCGTTGGTACTGCCATCCCCTACAGTGATCTACCGGGGTTTCCGCATGCGGGTGTCTCTGGTCACAACCCCAACCTTGTGATCGGCGATCTGGAAGGCGTCCGCGTTGCCGTATTCGGCGGTCGCGCGCATTATTATGAAAGTGGTCGTGGCGATGCGATGCGCCTGCCACTTGAGGTGCTGAAAGAACTTGGCGCCGACACGATGATCGCGACCAATGCTGCGGGCTCGATGCGGGTAGATATGCCCACAGGGTCGATCATGTGCTTGTCAGACCATATCAACTTTTCCGGGCTGAACCCGCTGATCGGTGAACCCACTGACGCGCGTTTTGTGCCAATGAAGGATGCCTATGATACAGAAACGCGGACCGCGCTACATGCAGCAGCCAAGGCCGCAGACGTCGACATGGCTGATGGCGTCTACGCCTGGTATTCCGGTCCTTCATTCGAAACACCGGCCGAAATCCGAGCGATCAAAATGCTGGGGGCCGACGCCGTTGGTATGTCGACGGTCCCCGAGGTGATCCTCGCACGGTTTCTCGGGCTCAAGGCCGCCGCGATTTCGACCATCACCAATATGGCTGCGGGGATGAGCGATGAATCGATCAGCCACGAACACACCAAGGCGATGGCACCTATTGGTGCGGCAAAGCTGGAAAAGGTCCTGCGCGGTTATCTGCGATCACTGACATAAGTCCAAACCAACGGCACCAATAAGTCCACCACGCCGAAATGCTGCGTTTGCAGCATATTTCCCCTCTCTTTATTTGACATAAGCGACTTATAGGTTTTTTGTGCCCGCCAAGGGGCACAAGCGCCCGGAATTCGCTCATGCAGATTTATCTTCCCATCGCCGAGGTCTCGGTGAACATCTTCCTTTTGTTGGGACTAGGTGGAATTGTGGGCGTTTTGTCCGGCATGTTTGGCGTCGGCGGCGGCTTTTTGATGACGCCGCTGTTGTTTTTCATCGGCATCCCACCGGCAGTGGCCGTCGCAACAGAGGCGAACCAGATTGTGGCCTCGTCCTTTTCTGGCGTTTTGGCGCACCTGAAACGAAAGACAGTCGACCTGAGGATGGGAACCGTTCTGCTGATCGGTGGTCTGATCGGGTCTGGCCTTGGGATCATTCTGTTCAACTACCTCAAATCACTCGGTCAAGTCGAACTGTTGGTGCAGCTTTGTTATGTCGTTTTCTTGGGCATGATCGGGTCTTTGATGTTCATCGAAAGCCTGAAGGCGATCCGCAACGCATCGAAACCTGGCGGTGCCGTCCCCAAGCGACGCAAGCATAATTGGGTACACAACTTGCCGTTCAAGATGAAATTCCGGGTATCTGGCCTCTATATCTCGGTCATTCCACCGCTGATGGTTGGTATCCTTGTGGGTATTCTGGCGGCCATCATGGGTGTCGGTGGCGGGTTTATCATGGTGCCTGCAATGATCTACCTGCTGGGGATGCCCACGAAAGTTGTGGTTGGCACATCGCTGTTCCAGATCATCTTTGTGACCGCCTTCACCACCATGCTGCATGCGACCACCAACTTTACCGTCGACGTGGTCTTGGCTGTTTTGCTGCTCGTTGGTGGCGTGATTGGTGCGCAGATCGGCACGCGGATCGGTGTTAAAATGAAGGCAGAACAACTGCGTATCTGGCTGGCCATCATGGTGCTGGCGGTCTGCGGCAAGCTGGCCTTCGATCTGCTGGTGATGCCGTCAGAGCTGTATTCGCTGGGCGCGGGAGGTCACTCATGATCCGTCTGATCGCGCTGTTGCTGATGCTGGCGATGCCCGCCAAAGCCGAAGAAATTGTGCTGGGGCTAAGCCGGGATGAGGTTTCAATAACGGCGACCTTTGAAGGCTCTGAAATTCTGATATTTGGCGCGATCAAGCGTGATGGACCCGTCCAAAACGATGGTGATCTTGGCGTGATCGTCACTGTTGCAGGCCCCGACCGGCCTGTGACAGTGCGCAAAAAAGATCGTCGTTTCGGGATCTGGGTCAATACTGATGCGGTCGAGATTGATGTCGCACCAACCTTCTATGCCGTGGCCACGAACCGCCCGCTAGAAGAAATCCTGACCTTCACCGAAGACCTGAACACTCGGGTCAGCACACGGCGGGCAATCCGCTCTGTCGGGTCCAACGTCGACAACGCGCAGGCCTTTACCAATGCGCTGATCCGTATCCGCGAACAACAGGGGCTCTATCAAACCCTGCCGGTAGGCGTCTCTGTGATGGAAGAGGCACTGTTCAGAACCCTTATTCCGCTACCCGCAAACCTGACCGAAGGCGACTATAAGGCCGAGATTTACCTGACACGCGGTCGCGAAATCGTGGACCTCTACGTGACCACTATCCCTGTCAAAAAGGTCGGGTTGGAACGCTGGCTATATAACCTGGCCCACGACAACCCGTTCCTTTACGGGCTGATGTCACTGTCCATCGCGATTGCCGCTGGCTGGGGCGCGTCTGCTGCCTTCAGCCTCTTCCGCCGCTAACCGCGCCCGATGTGCGGCATCTTTGTCGCCATCACCATCATGGATTGAACATTCGCCTCTGCCGGCAGCGTGGCCATATGAAAGACAGAACGCGCGACATCCTCTACCGCCATGCTGGGCAGCGGGTCGAGGCCTTGGGCTGCACGTGTCTTTTCAAGGTTCACCACCAGATCTGTCCGCGCATTGCCGATATCGATCTGTCCGCAAGCAATGTCGAAAGAGCGCCCATCTAGTGACAGCGTTTTGGTCAGACCGCTTACACCATGTTTCGTTGTCGTGTAGCAGATCGAGCCTTCGCGCGGCGTATAGGCCGAGATCGAACCGTTGTTGATTATACGCCCACCCTGGGGCGTCTGCCCCCGCATCTGGCGAAAGGCCGCACGGGCGCAAAGGAACATGCCTGTGAGGTTCACATCGACGACCTGTTTCCAATCGTCCAAGGCCACCTGATCAATCGTGGTTTGTGGTCCGAACATGCCCGCGTTGTTAAACAGCACACCTAGGTGACCAAATCCCGCGAAGGCCGCATCAACTGCTACCTCATCAGTCACATCGCAAGGCATATGCACGGCGTTTTCATGGGTGACCTCTGCCAAGGCATCTGCCCGGCGCGCGATAAGCCCCACGCGCCAGCCTTGCGCCAGAAAATACTCGGCCGTAACGCGGCCAATACCGCTGCTGGCACCGGTGACGATAATTGATTTCATATCTCTTCGCTCTTCAATTCCAATGGTGCCGCCGGCACCTCGAGATCATCCACACGCAACACGCCTTGCGGCCGCGCCAAACGGTTCCTGACGACCCAACGCAGCTGCGTTTCGGCCCGCGTAATGGCCACATAGGCCAGACGTTTCCACAGCGGCTGACCCGCCTCAACCCGGCCCATGCGCGAGGCGGCGTAGATATCCGGGGCAAAGACCTGCACAGTGTCCCATTGCGAACCCTGCGCCTTGTGGATCGTCACTGCCGCCCCATGCAGGAATGTCGCCCCCATGCGGGCGGCGAAAGGGATGAACGGTTCCTCATCGCCCTCTTGCTCAATCTTCACGATGCTTGCGGCACTGACCTGCGGGTCCTCTGCCCCCATCACATGCAGCCGCGAGAACCCCGGCTTGCGCCCTGGCCCAAGGTAGATGACCTGCGCGCCCTTGATCAGGCCCCGCGCCTCCAGATCAAGACGTTTCTTGCGATGTTTGAGCGGCAATTCGATGCCATCACAGATCAGTGGCTCACCTGCCAATAACTCATCCCCCGGTGCCTCAAAGGCTGCACGAAAGGCGTGGATCAGCCGAATACGGGTCGCGTTGCGCCAGACCAGACAGGGTGAGCGGGCCATCAAATCGGCCTCGACCCGCTGCGCCAATACAACGCGTTCGTCTTGTTGGGCGGCCTCTTCGACCATCCGTTCGAAAGCGGAAAAATCAAGCTGGGGATCGGCCAAAGCATGGGCCAGATCAAGGATCGGGTTGCCTGCATCCTGCCGGTGGATGCGATTGAGGGAAAGGATTCGAGGCGCCGGCAAGGTTTCAAACACCATCCCATCTGATGATTGCACAGGCGGCAATTGCGCCGGGTCACCGAACAGCAAAAGCGTTGGAAAAATCTCTTTCAGATCCTCGAACTGCTTTTCATCCAGCATCGAACTTTCGTCGACAAAACCGATGTCCAGCGGCTCTTCCCTGCGTTTCCACCCGGTGATGAAATCACTGCCGCGTAAACCTGCGGCGGCCAATGCGGCGGGAACTGATTTATTCGCCTGATAGGATGCATAGGCACGATCCAACGCGATATCGGTCAGCCCTTCAATCTCTGGCTTGTCACCTTGGCCCGCCAGCCATTCAGCGACCTTTTCATATTCAGGGTCATAAACGGGCGTATATAGGATGCGGTGGATCGTTGTGGCTGGCACACCGTGGTTGCGCAACACGCTTGCCGCTTTGTTAGTGGGGGCCAGAATGGCCAGCGTGCGTCGGTCCTTGCGTTTACGCCCTTCCCAATCGCCGGAAATGACATCGACACCGGCCTCTTCCAGCGCATGGTAAAGCTTGGCAAGCAACATTGTCTTGCCAGACCCAGCCTTGCCGATCACCGCCATGACAGATGTCGTGTCGGATTGAGGCGGTTGCAGCAGGCTGTCATCCAAATCAATGCCCGATTGGCGCAGGGCAACCGCAACACTGTCCCAAGCCTCTGCTTGATCTTCGGAAAATGTAATTGTGGGCGCGTTCATGACTGCGACTGTATCTGGCCGTCAAAGAAGCTGCTAGCGCATTCGCGTTCAGGTCCTGCGGGTCACCCCAATCTTACCCACCATGGACCGCGCGGTCTCAAACTCACCGCTGTTCTGGGATGCTGATGCATCTGAATGTGATGCGATTTCAACCTCAGCCACCAATCCGGCCTCTTCCAACTGGGCCGATAGCTGCGGCAAATCATTCTCGCGCGCAAATCTGCGCAGATCGGCCAGCACATCGATGATCCAATCACGTCCCATGCGCCACCGTCCCCAGAATTCGTTAAGGAAATCTTAACAACCTATGCGTGTATCGCGTGATTACAGTTTTAAAGCAACAAAAAAGGGCGCAGTTGCATCCAACCGCGCCCAGCTTGGGAAAGTGTATTCTACGTTAGCGACCGCGCGATGCTTCCAATGTGTCCTCAAAGGTACGCAGCCCCATCTTGGGTGCCTGTACAAGGACGGACATATTGCCCGGCTTATGTTCGTTCTTACGCATCTTGGTGTGGGCGTCAGGGATAGCACCCCATTCAAAACACTCGGACATACATGGGTCCAAGCGCTGTTCCAACATCAGTTTGTTTGCCGCACTTGCTTGGGCCAGATGCGCAAAGTGGCTGCCCTGCAAACGCTTTTGGTGCATCCACATATAGCGGACATCAAAGGTGCAGTTGAACCCGGTGGTGCCCGCACAGATCACGACCATACCGCCCTTTTTGCAGACCAGCGATGACACAGGGAATGTCGCCTCGCCAGGGTGTTCGAACACCATATCGACGTTCACGCCTTTACCTGTAATCTCCCAAATCGCCTTGCCGAACTTGCGGGCCTCTTTCAGCCAAGTGTTGTATTCCGGCGTGTTCACGGTGGGCAGTTGGCCCCAGCAATCAAAATCGTTGCGGTTGATGACACCCTTCGCACCCAGCGACATCACAAACTCGCGTTTGCTTTCGTCACTGATCACGCCAATCGCGTTGGCACCTGCTGTGTTGATCAACTGGATCGCATAGGAACCCAGACCACCAGACGCACCCCAAACCAACACGTTCTGACCGGGTTTCAGATCATGCGGCTCATGTCCAAACAGCATCCGATATGCCGTGGCCAGCGTTAGCGTGTAACAGGCACTTTCTTCCCAAGTCAGATGCTGCGGGCGGTGCATCAACTGCTGGGACTGAACGCAAGTGAACTGCGCAAAGGACCCGTCAGGGGTTTCATAACCCCAGATGCGTTGGCTTTCGGAGTACATCGGATCACCGCCATTGCAGTGCTCATCGTCGCCATCGTCCTGGTTGCAATGGATGACCACCTCATCGCCCACCTTCCAGCGCTTGACCTTATCGCCAACCGCCCAAACGATCCCGGAGGCATCGGACCCAGCAATATGGAAATCAGCCTTGTGCACATCAAAGGGGCTGATCGGAATACCAAGACCGGCCCAGACACCGTTGTAATTGACCCCAGCAGCCATCACGAGGACCAGCACCTCATTGCTGTCGGGCTTTGGCACGTCAACGACCTCTAGCTGGAATGCCTTGTCGGGTTCGCCATGGCGCTCACGACGAATGGTCCAGGCATGCATCTGCGCGGGCACATGGCCCATGGGTGGCATCTCGCCCACTTCATAGAGGTCTTTTTCGGGTGCTGTGTATCCAGCTTGGTCGAGGGCCATCTCAGTCTCCATCACTCAGGTTCCAGTGTTGCCGCACCGCAGAATCGGGCGTATTGCAGATTGAATACGCGATGACAAAGTAACTTTGCAACCCATATAAGATGTTTTTTGTAATTTAATTACTCTGCAACCGCAGAAACATCGCCCGAATTTGCTGCGACTGCATCGAAATGATGCGCGATCGAGTTGGCATAGAAGGTCAGAATGTCCTGCCCGAGGTCCGTTGCGGCAATCGCATCATCCGACATGGTGACAAGCTTACGTGCGCGCAAACGACTTAACGCATCATGAACAACGTCCTGCGCGGTCCGATTTGGCGACGGCAAACCGCGGTCCTTGAGCAAGGCAATCGCCGCGCCAACAGAGGCCTCAAGATCGGTCAATGAAGTGGTGCCAGCCAACAAGATCTGTCGCGCAACGATGGGGACACCCACAACCGGCGTGACATCGGCAATCCGTTTCATCAGTTCGGTTGCGATCTGTTCAGTCAGATCATGCACACCGTCTGCGTGGAACCGCGACAGTTCTAGCGGTTCACCAAAGCTGACAGAGGCCACACCAAAACCACGAAACCGACCCGTGACGCGCAACAGGCAGTGGCGCGCGACCCGCATGAACACGCCAATCAACGGGGGCTTGAACTTGCGGGTACCAGATTTGTCAGCGGCGATCAGGATGGTATCTTCCAACACACGGTCATAATTCACGGCGACCGGCACAAAGATCACCTCGCGCGCCTCTGGATCAAAATCCTCAACAATATAATTCAGCAGTCCCATACGCGGCGGGGCCAGCAACCCGTTCAGGCTTAACCCGCCTTCGGGAAACACCGCCTGGCTGACGCCGCCGCGCGTGGCCATCTGCACATAGCGGGCCAGCACCTTGCGATAAAGCGCGCCGCGCGACCTGCGGCGGATAAAGTAGGCCCCCATCGCCCGGATGATTGCCGACAATGGCCAAACCCGCGCCCATTCGCCCACGGCATAAGACAGCGCGCCCGCGTTAGCGGCCAGATAGGTCACCAGCACATAGTCCATATTGCTGCGGTGGTTGATAACAAAGACGACCGCGGCATCAGGATCAATCTCCTCCAGGCGCTTACGGTCGAAGGTTCCCAGCTTGATGCGATACAGCGATTTTGACAGCCAACGGGCCAAGCGGATACCGATGCTGAAATAGGCCGTCGCCGAGAAACCCGGAACAATCTCTCGTGCGTAGCGACGCGCCTGTTCAAAGGCCACGTTTTCGGGAATCTTCTCTTTCCGGGCATGCTCGACGATCGCCTGCGTCACCTCTGGATCGTAGATCAAACGCTGGATCATATCGTAGCGGCGGGCCAGCTTGAACGGCTCGATCGGGCGCTGCAGCCGTTCATTGACCCGCGCGATCACACGCTCTGCGCGTTTGCGAAAAAACCAGCGCACCGATGGAAACAGGAAATGCGACGCAAAAGTCACCGCCGCAAATAGCACCATCAAAACAAACGCCCAGACCGGCATAGAAATCGTTTGCATCATGGATTGAAGGTGACAGGGAAAGTGGCAGAGGTAAATCCCGTCATGCCGCAACGCAGCGAATTGACAGCGCCATAAAATGTCCGATAAACAGCAACTCGTGAAATTAAATTACCCGAAGTGATTCAGGAGAGCCGCAAATGTCGCAACCGCAGAAAGACCGCCCTTGGCTGTTTCGGACATATGCTGGGCACTCCACCGCCGCGGCCTCTAACGCGCTGTATCGCGGCAATCTGGCCAAAGGGCAGACAGGGCTGTCCGTGGCATTCGATCTGCCCACACAGACGGGCTATGATAGTGATCATGTTCTGGCCAAGGGTGAGGTCGGCAAAGTCGGCGTGCCCGTCAGCCACCTGGGCGATATGCGCGCGCTGTTCGACCAGATCCCGCTGGATCAGATGAACACCTCCATGACAATTAACGCCACAGCGCCTTGGTTGCTGTCGCTTTATATTGCGGTCGCCGAAGAACAAGGCGCGGATGTCAGCGCCCTGCAGGGCACCGTGCAAAACGATATCATCAAGGAATACCTCTCGCGCGGTACCTACATCTGCCCGCCCGAACCATCGTTGCGGATGATCACCGACGTAGCCGCCTACACCCGCGAACATCTGCCCAAATGGAACCCGATGAACGTGTGTTCTTACCACCTGCAAGAGGCGGGCGCGACACCGGAGGAGGAATTGGCCTTCGCGCTGGCGACAGCAACGGCCGTATTGGACGACCTGAAAGGTAAAGTGCCTGCCGAACATTTTCCCGCAATGGTCGGCCGCATTTCATTCTTTGTGAATGCGGGCATTCGTTTCGTGACCGAACTTTGCAAAATGCGCGCTTTCGTCGAATTATGGGACGAGATTTGCGCGACGCGTTATGGCGTCGAAGACGCAAAATACCGCCGATTCCGCTACGGTGTTCAGGTCAATTCACTTGGTCTGACGGAACAACAACCTGAGAATAACGTTTACCGCATTTTGCTAGAAACACTTGCCGTGACACTTTCCAAAAACGCGCGCGCACGTGCCGTGCAATTGCCCGCATGGAACGAAGCACTGGGCCTGCCCCGCCCATGGGATCAGCAATGGTCGCTGCGCATGCAACAAATTTTGGCCTATGAAACGGATTTGCTGGAATTCGATGATCTGTTTGACGGCAATCCGGCAATTGATCGCAAAGTCAATGAGCTCAAAGAAGGCGCACGCGCCGAATTGGCGCAAATTGACGGGATGGGCGGTGCGGTCGGCGCAATTGCCTATATGAAATCCCGCTTGGTCGAAAGTAATGCGGCGCGCATCGGCGGCATTGAAAAGGGCTATACAACCGTTGTCGGCGTCAACAAATGGCAGTCAGGTGAACCCTCGCCGCTGACGGCAGGAGATGATGCCATCATGGTTTCTGATCCAGAGGCAGAGGCCGATCAACTGCGCCGCCTGACCACATGGAAAGGCAACCGCGACGCAGATGCCGTCAAACAGGCGCTCACCGCATTACGTGCCGCCGCCCAAGATGGTAGCAACATCATGCCGCCCTCTATCGCCTGCGCACGCGCAGGTGTCACGACAGGCGAATGGTCTGACGTGATCCGCAGTGTGTTTGGACAATACCGCGCGCCAACAGGCGTCAGCAGCAACCCATCAAACCGGACCGAAGGGCTGGAAGAGCTGCGCGAACAGGTTGATCTGGTCAGCACCGCTTTAGGGCGCAGGTTGAAGTTTCTTGTTGGCAAACCCGGCCTCGACGGGCATTCAAATGGCGCCGAACAAATCGCAGCTCGCGCCCGCGATTGCGGCATGGATATCGACTATGAAGGTATTCGTCTGACACCCGAAGAAATTGTCACCGCTGCGCAAAACGGCGATTGCCACGTCATAGGGCTTTCTATTCTTTCAGGCTCGCATATTCCACTGGTGCGCGATGTGATGAACAGACTGCGCGCTGCAGGAATAGACCATATCCCGGTTATTGCGGGCGGTATTATTCCCGATGATGATGCAAATGAATTGCGCGCGATGGGGGTTGCAAGAGTCTATACGCCCAAAGATTTTGAATTAAACAAAATCATGGGCGATATCGTGACATTGGTTGATCCTAGGTCTGTTGCCGCCGAATAAGCGGCGGATAACTGCGCTTTTGTACAGGCAACCTATCATGGTTAGTGAACTGTTAATTTAGAAAGTGCTATGACTTCTCTTCATAAATAGGAGTGGTCAAAATGAAACCTGATCTGAAATCCATGACGCGCAAAGAGCTTGAAAAGCTCAAGGTCAATGTTGAAAAGGCACTCGCGAAACTCGCTGAGAAAGATAAGAAAGCCGCACTTGCCGCCGCAGAAAAAGCGGCCGCATCCCACGGGTTCTCTTTGGCGGAGTTAACGCTTGGGTCGGCATCCAAGCCAGGTCGCAAACGCAAGGCCGGGCCCAAGACAGCCTCTGCGCCGAAATACAAAAACCCCGCAGACCCCAATCAAACCTGGACTGGCAAGGGGCGCCAACCAGAGTGGTTCAAGGCCGCTATCAAAGCCGGCACATCCCCTGACGCCATGGAAATCTAGCTTTCCCTGCCATGCGACTGCCCCTAAACTGGGCTGACCGCAACCAATGGGGTAAGCCATGACAATCCATATCGGCGCCGAAGAAGGCGACATCGCCCCAACCGTCCTGATGCCGGGCGACCCGTATCGCGCGAAATGGGCGGCAGAGACGTTTCTGACAGATGCGCGCTGCATCAATCAGGTGCGTGGCATGCTTGGATTTACCGGCACCTGGAACGGGCATCCTGTCACGATCCAAGGATCCGGCATGGGCATGCCGTCGCTGTCGATATACGCCAATGAGCTGATCAAGGATTACGACGCGCAAACGCTGATCCGTATTGGGTCCTGTGGTGGGATGCAGAAAAATATCGCTATTCGCGATGTGATTTTGGCGATGACAGCTTCAACGCTTTCAACCCCGTCACGCGGGATATTCAAGGAGCTGAACTTCGCCCCCTGTGCTGACTACGGGCTCTTGGCGGCTGCGCATAAGGCAGCCATATCTAAGCGTGTGCCAACCCATGTCGGTGGTATCTATTCCTCAGATGTTTTCTATGATGAACGCCCCGATTTGAATGAACAGATGATCCGCCACGGCATTCTGGGTGTCGAGATGGAGGCGGCCGAACTCTATAACCTAGCCGCGCGGTACGGTCGGCGTGCCTTGGCCGTGCTGACAGTCAGCGATCACCTGATCACGCATGAGGCTTTGCCATCCGAAGATCGCGAACGGTCCTTTGGCGACATGGTTGAGATTGCGTTAACGGCGGCCTTTGCTGACGCGGTATAGGGGGCTTTGCCCCCGGCCCGTTCCGGACCTCCCCCAGGATATTTTTGGGCCAATAATAACAATGGGCTCACCCCAAAAGGACGAGCCCATCCGGTCATTACCGGCCACGGTCATCAGCGTCCCCGCCTGTACCGCCCTGCTATTTTACTGAACCAGAGTTAACAGAACGTTATTATTGGTCCATAAATATCCTCGGGGGAGCGTAGCGGGGGGCAGACAGCCCCCCTCAATCTTCACAAGAAGCGCAAGGTTTGGGTTACACCACCCGTTCGACCATCATTCCCTTGATATGCGCAATCGCCTTTGCCGGGTTCAGACCCTTCGGGCAGGTCTTGGCGCAATTCATAATCGTATGACAGCGGTACAGCTTGAATGGGTCTTCGAGCTGGTCCAAGCGCTCACCGGTTGCTTCATCGCGGCTATCAATGATCCAGCGGTAGGCGTGCAGCAGCGCTGCTGGCCCCAGATAGCGATCACCGTTCCACCAGTAAGACGGGCAAGAGGTCGAACAGGACGCGCACATCACGCATTCATACAACCCATCCAGTTTCTTGCGATCTTCGATGGACTGTTTCCACTCTTTCGCCGGGCGGTTTGTCTTGGTCTCAAGCCACGGCATGATCGAGGCATGCTGCGCATAAAAGTGTGTCAGGTCAGGGATCAAATCCTTGATCACCGGCATATGCGGTAGTGGATAGATCTTTACATCGCCCTTCACCTCATCCATGCCATAAATACAGGCCAGCGTGTTGATCCCGTCGATATTCATCGCGCAAGACCCGCAAATCCCCTCGCGGCAGGACCGACGGAAGGTTAGGGTCGGATCAATCTCATTCTTGATCTTGATCAGCGCGTCCAGAACCATCGGACCGCAGGTATCCATATCCACGAAATACGTATCCAGCTGCGGGTTTTTCCCGTCATCAGGGTTCCAGCGATAGATCTGTACCTTGCGCAGGTTCGTCGCGCCTTCCGGCTTGGGCCAGGTTTTGCCCGTCGTCATGCGGGAATTCTTGGGAAGTGTCAATTGTACCATCTTGTCTTTCCTTCCGTCTCAGGCAGGGCCCTAATCTTTATTGTGCACGCAGGCGGACCGGCCGGATTGGTGGCTCGCCTGTTAGTTCCAAAACGCAGCTTTCGTAGACATCCAGTGGGTCACGTCCGCGCAACGCATCTGCGCTGATGCTAATGCCGACGCTAGCAAAGGGGCCGGAATTGCTGCTGGCACCAACGGTGGCCCCCACTTCTGGCCCTTGCGCCGCGCGGACCGCTGCGAAGAACGTGCCCGCGC
>JBCAZI010000071.1:0-14596 GCA_038533095.1 Pseudomonadota bacterium | reverse complement strand
GATGCTGAATGTGATCCGCCGTCGTCGTTTGATCGTGAACACGCCGTTCTGGATGGCGCGGGTGATGGCAACAATGTTCGGGATTGGCCGCGCTTTGACCCTTGGGTTGGTCAAAGGTCCTGTGACCAAAGATCAGGTGATCAATCTGGCTGTTGATAACGTGGTATCCGATGACGCTCGTGGCTTTGATGCGCTAGGGATCAAGCCTACCGCGATGGAGGCTGTGCTGCCTGATTATCTGTGGCGCTTCCGCCCCTCTGGTCAGTATGACGCGATAAAAGAGTCGGCTAAGAACCTGAAGACCTAAGTATAGGCAATCCACAGCAGTCCGACGCCAAGGATGATCCGGTAGATTACATAGGGTGTAAAGCTGACGGATTTCAGCAGGCGCATCATCAGTGCCAATGCCAGCAGGGCCGCTGCGAAGGACATGCCGATCACGATCGCAATGTCGCGCATTTCGCCCGTGTCCCCTGTGCTGATCACGCCCAGTCCCAATAAGGCGGCAGATGCGATAATTGTCGGGATCGACATCAACATTGCCAATCTGGCCGCATCTGTCCGCGTGTAGCCCAGCATCCGCCCGGCGGTAATTGTGATACCTGAACGCGACGTGCCGGGGATCAGCGCCAAGGCTTGCCACAGTCCCATTTCGAAGGCGTCTTTCAGCGACCATTGTGGTGCGGTTTTTTCTGTTGGTCCCTTTTGGTCTGCCCAATAAAGCACGACCCCAAAAATGATCATGGCCCAACCGATGACCGCGATGCCGCGCATCGCGTCTGATAGGCCTGTGACCTTAAGGATCAAGCCGATGACGATCACTGGCACAGTCGCGATGATCAGGCAAAGTGCCAGAAATGCCCCCTGCGTGTCGATCTTGCCGCGGATCAGGCGCAGCAATCCACCAAGCGCCAGTCTGACGTCCGTCCAGAAATAGAGCATAACCGCCGCTAATGTGCCTACATGGGCCGCCACGTCGATCACCTGACCTTGGTCTTCCATACCTGACAATGATGGCAAAAGGATCAGGTGGCCTGAGGATGATACCGGCAAAAACTCGGTGATCCCTTGGATCAATGCGATAAGTAACAGATGAAATGTCGTCATTGACCTGGTCTTTGATTCGTCCGCGTTCAACCTAACCTGCCTGAATCCAGGGGGAAGAGTGGATATAGGTATTATATCGGACCTAAATATTTGCTATTTCCACATCAATCTACTCTAGTGCGCGTTATTTTCTTTGATATAGGTCAGTAACGCTGCCTTTTCATTCAGTTCGGTCCATCTTAAAAGGCAGTTCGCTCTGGAATATGGGAGGGCACCGCTATGGCTGGCCAAAAGATGTTGAAGTTTACGAACGTGGGTCGGGAAATGCCCGAGAAGCGCCCGCCTAACTTGCGCAAAGAAGATTTCGGCGAGATTTATGCGGAGTACGCCCGCGAAAAAGCGGCCGAGCAAGCCAGCCGGTGCAGCCAGTGTGGTGTGCCTTATTGCCAGACCCATTGCCCGCTGCACAATAATATCCCCGACTGGCTGCGTCTGACCGCCGAGGGTCGTTTGGAAGAGGCTTATGAAGTCAGCCAAGCCACCAACACATTCCCAGAGATTTGTGGCCGCATCTGTCCGCAGGATCGCCTGTGCGAGGGCAATTGCGTGATCGAACAATCCGGCCATGGCACTGTGACCATTGGGTCGGTTGAGAAATACATCACCGACACCGCGTTTGAAGAAGGCTGGGTCAAACCTATCCGACCGCATGCAGAGCGTAGTGAAAGCGTTGGTATCATTGGCGCCGGTCCCGGTGGTCTGGCCGCGGCTGACATGCTGCGCCGTCAGGGTGTGCAGGTCACCGTCTATGACCGTTATGATCGTGGTGGTGGTTTGCTGACCTACGGTATCCCCGGTTTTAAGCTGGAAAAAGACATCGTCATGCAGCGTATGGCACAGCTGGAAGACGGTGGTGTGCAGTTTGTATTGAACTGTAACGTGGGCGAGGACCTGTCGTTCGATGCCATCCGTGGCAAGCATGATGCCGTTCTGATTGCCACAGGTGTCTATAAAACACGTGATCTACCAGATTCTGGCGCTGACGGGATTGTTGACGCGATCGACTATCTGACGGCAAGCAACCGCAAAAGCTTTGGCGATGATGTGCCAGAGTTTGATAGTGGTGAGCTGAACGCCGAAGCAAAACGCATCGTAGTGATTGGCGGCGGCGATACCGCGATGGATTGCGTGCGGACCGCCGTGCGCCAGGGTGCGGAAAGCGTGAAATGCCTTTACCGCCGTGACCGTGCCAATATGCCCGGATCGCAGCGCGAGGTGCAGAATGCCGAAGAAGAGGGTGTTGAGTTCGTTTGGCTGTCTGCGCCGCATGGTTTCGAAGGTGATCCTTGCACTGGGGTGAAGGTGCAAAAGATGCGCCTTGGTGCACCGGATGCAACGGGGCGTCAGGCACCAGAGTTGATCGAAGGTTCTGACTATGTTGAGGGTGCTGATATCGTCATCAAGGCGCTGGGCTTTGAACCTGAAGACCTGCCCAAGCTTTGGGGCGTTGACGGGTTGGAAGTGACCCGCTGGGGCACGATCAAGGCGGACTTCAACACTGGCGCGACCAGCCTTGAAGGAGTCTATGCTGCGGGCGACATCGTGCGCGGTGCGTCGCTTGTTGTTTGGGCCATTCGTGATGGGCGTGACGCGGCCACGGCAATGTTGGAATACTTGGGGCAGGCGGCAACGGTTGCAGCCGAATAGCGCTGAAAACGGCCGTAAAGATTGCGTACAGAAGCTGTACATATCCTGTACGTACAGTCGTCACACAGATGATTTTAGATAGGTCACACAAACTGACCCGGAAGGTAAAGAAATGATGAAGCCTTGGATGATCCTGACTGCTTTGGTCGCTGGCACCCCTGCCATAGCCCAGCAAAGTTTCGCGGCACCCGAAGGCTGCGAAGCGCTGCTGACCGTCCAATACAAAGGTTGCGTCATGACCAATGTCTGGCGGTGCGAGGCGGATAATCCGGGTGATCAGTGGATCGCGCTGCTGACACAGGCCGGTGTGTTTAGCGTGCAAAAGGTCGATGCAGAGTTTCAGTGGGTCGAGGCCTATAAGGTCACGGGCAATCAACGCCTGATCACACCTGCCGAAGACCCCGCATCGCTGACCGAACTTTTCGACACGCAGATCGACACATGGGATTTTACGCTGGAAACCGATGAAGGCACCGAACGGAACGTAGGCTATGATCAGCTGACCGGTGAGACGACCGAGATTGATGGCGAGGTGTTGCTGAACACCGAGTTTCAGGGTCGCACCATCGACGGTGAAGGCAATGAGATTGACGCCTCCAGCGGTCGCCAATTTGTCAGCGAAAAGCACCGGCTGTTCTTTTTCGGTCAAAGCTGGCCGCAGGATGACCCAGAGCAGATTATTGATATGTCGCCAGTTGAGTTCATCTATCCGGACGAACCTGGGTTTTTTGCAGACATGCCAAAGTATGAATGCAACGAAATTGATGCGGGGTATCGGCCGTGAGAGTAGCGCTTGCCCTGATCTGTCTGGCGGCCCCTGCCGCGGCGCAACAGACATTCACCCTGCCTGAGGGCTGCGATGCCTATCTGACCGTGCAAAGCGAAAGCTGTCAGGTGGATCATCATTTCACCTGTCAGGGAGATACCGACGGCCATCAGCGCCGCGTCAGCATAGACGAGGAGGGTGTCGCCTATGTGGGCGAGATTGACCGCGAAACACAGTGGATCAACAGCTTTCATGTGCGCAGCGGCCATCGCGAGACATTGGAAAGCAACCCGGCAGAGCCTGCGTCATTGTCAGAGCTGATAGAAAAAGGTGTCGATGATTACGATTTCCGGACCCTGTCGGATCAGATCGGCACGACCCGTTATGTGGGCCAAGACACGCTGACCGGCCGCGAGATTACCATTGATGGGGTCACACTGGCCGAGACGACCTATGACATCACCGCTTTTGACGAGGCCGGCAATGAAGTTTGGTCATCCAAGGGTAAAGAGTTCATTAGCCGCAACTGGCGGATGTTCATCGCAGGCTCTGGCACGGTGACGACGCCCAACGGTGAGTTTGAGCAAAGCAACCGACCTGTCGAGTTTATCTATCCCGGCGAGCCGGGGTTCCTATCCAGCAGCCCCAAGCATGGCTGCGGCGTCGCGATCTCTTAAGACCTGAAATTCAAGTCCATCCCCCGTGATGGCCCCGCCTATGAGAGGAAATACCATGACAACTTATGACGAAACCTGGGTCGCAGCCGAGGAAGCCAAGCGTCAGTGGATGGCTGAAAACGGCCTTTATAAGGACGATGATGAACATGCCTCTTGTGGTGTGGGTCTGGTGGTGTCGATTGATGGCACGGCGTCACGTGATGTTGTGGAAAAGGGTATTGATGCGCTGAAGGCCGTTTGGCACCGTGGTGCTGTTGATGCCGATGGTAAAACTGGTGATGGCGCGGGTATTCACGTGCAAATCCCTGTGCCGTTTTTCTACGATCAGATTGAACGGACCGGCCACGCCCCGGACCATGATCATCTGATTGCGGTCGGCCAGATTTTCCTGCCCCGCACCGATTTTGCAGCCCAGGAACGGTGTCGCACCATTGTGGAAACCGAAGTGCTGCGCATGGGCCATTACATCTATGGTTGGCGTCATGTGCCGGTGAATACCGAGGTGCTGGGCGACAAGGCCAATGCGACCCGGCCTGAGATTGAGCAGATATTGATCCGCAATGAAAAGGGGCTGGATGAGGAACAGTTTGAACGCGAGCTCTACATCATCCGCCGCCGGATCGAGAAGGCAGCGACGGCTGCGGGTATCGCGGGCATGTATGTCTGTTCGCTGTCCTGCCGTTCGCTGATCTACAAAGGCATGATGCTGGCCGAGCAGGTGGCAGAGTTTTATCCTGATCTGATGGACGCGCGTTTCGAGAGCGCCTTTGCGATCTATCACCAGCGCTATTCCACAAACACCTTCCCCCAGTGGTCGCTGGCCCAGCCATTCCGCATGCTGGCCCATAATGGTGAGATCAACACGCTGAAAGGCAACGTCAACTGGATGAAAAGCCATGAAATCCGCATGGCCTCCAGTGCGTTTGGTGACAAGGCCGAGGATATCAAGCCGATCATCCCGTCGGGTGCGTCGGATAGCTCTGCGTTGGATTCCGTGTTCGAGGTGCTTGTGCGCGCGGGCCGGAATGCGCCAATGGCGAAGACCATGATGGTGCCAGAGGCCTGGTCGCAGCAGGCAGTTGAGATGCCGCAGGCCTGGCAGGACATGTACGGCTATTGCAACGCGGTGATGGAGCCTTGGGATGGCCCCGCCGCATTGGCAATGACTGATGGCCGCTGGGTTTGCGGTGGTCTGGACCGGAATGGTCTGCGTCCGCTGCGCTACGTCGTGACCGGTGATGGCCTGTTGGTGGCCGGGTCCGAGGTGGGCATGGTGCCCGTGGATGAGGGATCGGTGGTCGAGAAAGGCGCGCTAGGTCCGGGGCAGATGATTGCCGTGGATATGCAAGAGGGCCGTTTGTTCCATGATGAAGAGTTGAAAGACAAGCTGGCCGCCGCGCAGCCTTTTGGCGAATGGGTCAAAAAGGTTGTCGATCTGAACGACGTGATGCGTGATGTGCCTGAAAAGGCGCTTTTTGAAGGCGCGGAACTGCGCACCCGCCAGGTCGCCGCGGGTTACAGCATTGAAGAGCTGGAACAGGTGCTGGCCCCGATGGCCGAGGACGGCAAGGAAATGATCGCATCGATGGGTGACGATACGCCCTCTGCGGTGCTGTCAAAGACGTATCGCCCGCTGTCGCATTTCTTCCGTCAGAACTTTAGCCAGGTTACGAACCCACCGATTGACTCACTTCGCGAAAGCCGCGTGATGTCGCTCAAGACGCGGTTTGGCAACCTTAAGAACGTGCTGGACGAAGACAGCTCACAAACCGAGATTTTGCAACTGGCGAGCCCTTTCGTCGGGAATGCGGAATTCGACGAAATGGTCAGTCACTTTGGTGACAATGTTGCCGTCATCGACTGTATCTTCGAGCCGGGTCCCGGTGCGCTGAACGCAGGTTTGCAACGTATCCGGTCAGAGGCTGAAGATGCGGTGCGCTCTGGCGCAGGTCACATTGTGCTGACCGACCAGAACCAGTCTGCCTATCAGGTGCCGATGCCGATGATCCTTGCGACATCGGCGGTCCACTCTGGCCTGACATCAAAGGGTTTGCGCACCTTCTGTTCGGTCAACGTGCGGTCAGCCGAATGCATCGATCCGCATTATTTTGCGGTGCTGATTGGTTGTGGTGCGACGACGGTGAATGCCTATCTGGCACAGGATAGTATTGCAGATCGCGTCCGTCGCGGCCTGATTGACGGCACCCTGACCGAGGCGATGCGCCGCTATCGGGCGGCGATTGATGCAGGTCTTTTGAAGATCATGTCAAAGATGGGGATTTCGGTGCTGTCATCCTATCGCGGCGGTTTGAATTTTGAGGCTGTGGGCCTGTCGCGCGCGATGGTCGCTGAATATTTCCCCGGCATGCATTCTCGCATTTCCGGGATCGGGACCTCTGGCATCCAGACCAAGCTGGAAGAGGTGCACGCAAAGGGCTGGAAAGGTGGATCGGATGTGCTGCCGATTGGGGGCTTCTACAAGGCCCGCCGCTCTGGCGAGAAGCATGCCTGGGAAGCGCAGACAATGCATATGCTGCAAGCGGCCTGTAACAACGCCAGCTACGCTTTGTGGCAGCAATTCTCAAAATCCATTCAGGCGAACCCGCCTATTCATCTGCGTGATCTCTTGGCGATCAAGCCTTTGGGCAAGGCGATCCCAATTGAAGAGGTCGAAAGCATCACAGCCATTCGCAAGCGGTTTGTGACGCCGGGCATGTCGCTGGGTGCGCTCAGCCCTGAGGCACATAAGACGCTGAACGTCGCGATGAACCGCATTGGTGCAAAGTCGGACAGTGGTGAAGGCGGTGAAGATCCGGCGCATTTCCACCCCGAACCAAATGGTGACAATCCGTCGGCGAAGATCAAGCAGGTGGCCTCTGGCCGCTTTGGTGTGACGGCAGAATATCTGAACGCCTGTGAAGAGCTGGAGATCAAGGTCGCCCAAGGAGCCAAGCCCGGTGAGGGTGGGCAACTGCCCGGGATGAAGGTCACTGATCTGATTGCGCGACTGCGTCATTCGACAAAAGGTGTGACCCTGATTTCGCCACCGCCGCACCACGATATCTATTCGATCGAGGATCTGGCACAGCTGATCTACGACCTGAAACAGATCAATCCGCGCTGCAAGGTGACGGTGAAGCTTGTATCCAGTTCAGGTGTTGGAACGATCGCGGCAGGGGTCGCAAAGGCGAAAGCTGATGTTATTTTGATCTCTGGTCATAATGGCGGCACGGGTGCATCGCCCGGTACGTCGATCAAATACGCGGGTCTGCCGTGGGAGATGGGGCTGACCGAGGCGCATCAAGTTCTGGCCATGAACAACCTGCGTGAGCGGATTACGCTGCGCACCGATGGTGGCCTGCGCACCGGGCGTGACATCGTCATGGCCGCCATGATGGGGGCCGAGGAGTATGGTATCGGCACCGCCGCCCTGATCGCGATGGGCTGCATCATGGTGCGCCAGTGCCAGTCAAATACCTGCCCTGTGGGTGTTTGCACACAGGACGAGGCGCTGCGCGAAAAGTTCACCGGGAACGCCGACAAGGTCGTGAACCTGATCACCTTCTACGCGACCGAGGTGCGCGAGATCCTCGCCTCTATCGGCGCGCGGTCCTTGGATGACGTGATTGGCCGGGCTGATCTCTTGACCCAAGTTTCGCGTGGGTCTGCTCACTTAGATGATCTGGACCTGAACCCGCTGCTGATTACCGTCGATGGCGCGAACAAGATCACTTATGATCGCAATAAGCCGCGCAATGCTGTCGATGACACGCTGGATGCGCAGATCGTCAAGGATGCCGCGCGCTTCCTAAATGATGGCGAAAAGATGCAGCTGGATTACGCGGTGCAGAACACATTGCGGACGATTGGCACGCGGACATCCAGCCATATCGTGCAGCAGTTTGGGATGCGCAATGCGTTGCAGCCTGATCACCTGACGGTGAAACTGCGTGGCTCTGCCGGACAATCGCTGGGGGCTTTTGCGGCACCGGGGCTGAAGCTGGAAGTGTCAGGTGACGCCAACGATTATGTTGGCAAGGGCCTGTCGGGTGGCACGATTGTTGTGCGTCCCCCAATGGTCAGCCCGCTGGTGGCGTCTGAGAACACCATCATCGGGAACACGGTGCTTTATGGGGCGACCGATGGCTACCTCTTTGCGGCTGGTCGCGCGGGCGAGCGGTTCGCTGTGCGAAACTCTGGTGCGAAAGTGGTGATTGAGGGCTGCGGGACCAACGGGTGCGAATATATGACTGGTGGTGTTGCGGTGATCCTTGGGTCCATCGGGGCGAACTTTGGCGCTGGGATGACCGGCGGGATGTCCTATATCTATGATCCCAAAGGCGAAGCGGGCGATCTGATCAACATGGAAACGCTGGTGACCAATCCGGTGACGGTGGACCATTGGGAGGCGCAGCTGAAAGACCTGATCGAACGCCATGCCGCAGAGACAGGCAGCCGCAAGGCCGCTGATATCCTGCAGCATTGGGATATCGAGAAAGCGCATTTTGTGCAGGTCTGCCCGAAAGAGATGCTGGTGCATTTGCCTGCACCGCTGAGCATAGAGGACGCGGCCATCCCTGCGGAGTAAATGACACGCCCCCGCGCTGAAATATGCGCGGGGGCGGTGCATCTTCTTGACCTGTTAACATCCGTCATGGCTTATGGTGCCTGATGGCAGAAACGAGCACAGCAAAGAAGAAACCGGCGAAAAAGCCGGCTCCGAAGAAAAAGCCAGCGAAGAAAACCCAGAAACTGGGCCCTGTTGCCCGGGTGCGCAGGTTCTTTCGCAGGGTTCTCTTTTGGGGTGCTTTGGGAGTCTTTTCCTTCGCCCTGCTCTGGACGTTGCTTTACGCGGTCATCAACCCACCCACGACGCCCTATATGCGGGCCGAGGCGCATCGGCTGGTGAACATCAAACAGGAATGGGTGGATATCGAAGATGTGGCACCCATCATGGCACGTGCTGTTGTGGCGGCAGAGGACGCTAATTTCTGCTTGCATTGGGGCCTCGATGTGAATGCCATTCAGGATGCGGTGGAACGCGGGCGCGGGGGTGCCTCGACCATATCGCAGCAGGTGGTCAAGAACGTGTTCCTATGGCATGGCCGCAGCTGGTTGCGCAAAGCGATTGAGGCGGTTTGGACGCCGTTGACCGAAGCGGTGTGGTCCAAGCGCCGGATTGTTGAGATTTATCTGAATGTGGCTGAGTTCGACGAAGGCGTTTTTGGCGTGCAGGCCGCGGCACGGCATTACTTCGGTGTCGATGCGGCCAATCTGAGCAATACGCAAGCCGCGCGCCTGGCGGCGATTTTGCCCTCGCCAAAGAACCGCTCTGCCAGTAACCCAAGCTCTTTTACCCGTAATCGCGCAGCCTCAATCCTGAGCGGGGCTGCCACGATAGCGGCGGATGGGCGCGCGGATTGCTTTGAAAACTGACCCCTGCCATTGATCAGCGCCGCCGCTTGCGGCATTGAAGAGGCAGTCTATTTCGCGAGCATCCCATGAACACCCTGTACCATTACCCCCTGTCCCCCTTTTCCCGCAAAGTCCGTTTGTGCCTTGGCGAAAAGAAGATCGAAGTGGGATTGGTCGAGGAACGTTATTGGGAAGAAGCCCCGGATTTCCTGCGCCGTAACCCTGCGGGCAAGGTGCCGGTACTGAAGATAGATGGGCGCACGCTGTCCGATAGCGTGGCGATCTGCGAATATATCGAAGAGACCCATCCGACCCCGCCCCTGCTGCCCAAGTCACCCGATGCGCGTTGCGAAGTGCGCCGTTTGGTGGGCTGGTTCGATGACAAGTTTTATCACGAGGTCACGGTCAATCTGACTGGCGAGCGCGTGAACCGTAAGGTCATGGGCCAGGGCTATCCTGACAGCACGAATGTGAAAGCGGGCGCAAAGGCGATCAAATACCACCTCGACTATATGGCGCGTTTGTTGGATGAACGCCGGTGGCTGGCGGGCAATGACATGACGATGGCCGATTTCGCGGCAGCGGCCCAACTATCCTGCCTTGATTATACCAGCGACGTGGATTGGAACCGCCATGAGGTGCTGAAGGACTGGTACGCCAAGATCAAATCCCGCCCGGCGTTTCGGTCGATCTTGGCCGATGAGGTGCCCGGGTTTCAGCCTGCTGCGCATTATGCTGATCTGGACTTCTAGGGGCTTTGCCCCTCGCCCCCTGCGGGGCCTCACCCCAGGATATTTTTGGGCCGATAATGGGTCGGGTTGAGGCAGACCTGAAGGCCAGGTTAACTGGCTTTGCACGTGAGGCGGGGTTTGCCTCTGTCGGGGTGTGTCGCCCCGATGCAGTGCCAGAGCTGCCTGAACGGTTGCAGGCCTTTGTTGATGCGGGGATGCATGGGCAGATGGGCTGGATGGCAGAACGGATGGCTTGGCGGTCTGATCCAGCGGCTTTGTGGCCTGATGCGCAGTCACTGATTATGTTGGCAGAAACCTATACTCCCGAACATGATCCGCTGGCCATTCTGGAAGAACCGGATCGCGCGGCGATTAGTGTTTATGCCCAAAACCGTGACTATCATGACGTGGTCAAGAAGCGGCTGAAGCGTGTGGGGCGTTGGTTGATTGATCAGGTGCCGGGGGCCGAGATTAAGGTGTTTGTCGATACTGCCCCGGTGATGGAGAAACCCTTGGCCCAGGCGGCGGGTCTGGGGTGGCAGGGTAAGCATACGAACCTCCTCAGCCGCGATTTGGGGAACTGGCTTTTTCTGGGGGCGATTTTTACAACGGTGGAACTGGAGCCTGACGGGGCTGAGGTAAGCCATTGTGGGTCTTGTACCGCCTGTCTGGATATCTGCCCGACGGCGGCGTTTCCCGCGCCGTATCGCCTCGATGCGCGCCGCTGCATTTCTTATCTGACGATTGAACATAAAGGGCCGGTAGATGAAGACCTGCGGGCCCTGATGGGCAATCGCATCTACGGCTGTGATGATTGTTTGGCGGTCTGCCCGTGGAACAAGTTTGCTCATGAAGGGCGCGATGTGAAACTGGCGGCGCGGGAGGATCTGATTGCGCCTTCTCTAGCAGAATTGGCCGCTTTGGATGATACCGCGTTTCGCGCGATGTTCTCAGGCTCGCCCATCAAACGCATCGGGCGCGACCGCTTTGTGCGCAATGTGGCCTATGCGATTGGCAATTCAGGTGATCCGGCATTGGCGGTGGCGGTTTCACCTTTGGTTGATGATCCTGATCCCGCGGTGGCGGATGCGGCGCGCTGGGCTATCTTGCAGTTAAAGGAGAGTTGATCATGATCCGTATTCTTGCTGTTGGTGCTTTGGTTGTGGCTGCAGGTGTCATGGCTGTGGCGCAAGTAACCCAAGGCCGTCCGAACGCCGATTTCGCGCCTGCATTTGCTGAACAAACCCGCGCGCCGGCCTTGCCACAGACGCAAGTAACGGTCGCGGTGTTCGCAGATGGGTTGGACAGCCCTTGGGGCATTGCCCCATTGGGGGCGGGTCAGTTCATTGTCACGGAAAAGCCGGGTGCTTTACGCGTGGTCAATGCGGATGGCACGGTGTCTGGTCCCTTGCCCGGATTGCCAGAGGTTGCGGCCCAAGGCCAAGGTGGTTTGCTGGATGTGGCCGTCTCGCCCCGTTTTGCGCAGGATCGGACGGTGTTTTGGACCTATGCGAAATCTGTGCGCGGTGGGCTTGTGACAGCGGCGGCACGGGGCGTTTTGGCCAGTGATGGCAGCCTGAGTGGCGTGCGCGATATCTTTGTGCAGGGCGATCCTGCCCGCAATGGCCGCCATTTTGGCAGTCGGATTATTCCGATGGCCGATGGCACCGTTTGGATCACCACGGGTGATCGTGGTGCCGGTGATAGCGGTACCTTGGTGCAGGATGTCAACAGCACCCATGGCAAGGTCATTCGCATCAATGCGGATGGGACTGTGCCGGCTGATAACCCCTTTGTGGGCCGCGAGGGCGATGATCAGATTTGGTCGCTGGGGCACCGCAATATGCAAGGTGCTGCGATAGGCCCCGGGGGCCTTTGGACGATTGAGCATGGGCCGCGCGGCGGGGATGAGCTGAACCAACCCAAACCCGGGCTGAACTATGGCTGGCCGGTGGTCAGCTATGGGATCAATTATCGTGGGTCAGATGTGGGCTCTGGTCAGGCGCGTGCTGCGGGGTTTGAGGAACCGGTCTATTATTGGGACCCTGTGATCGCGCCCGGCGGGATGATGTTTTACGATGGGCCTTATGACGCTTGGCAGGGCGATCTGTTGATTGCATCGCTGAACCCCGGTGGGTTAGTGCGCTTGAAAATGCAGAACGGTCGCGTCGTAGGCGAAGAACGGATGTTAACTGATGTCGGCCGCATCCGGGACGTGGAAGTCCTGGATGACGGCGCTGTTTTGGTGCTGCTGGATGCAGGGCAAATCCTGCGTGTGACGCCCGGGTAGCCTTGGAGCAAGAGGTCCCGGATCAAGTCCGGGACTGCGTTGTTCCTTAAGCGGCCAGTTTGCGCGCTGCTGCGAATGAGATCAGGCGTTTGGATTTTTCGTCCCATAGATCAAGACTGGCGCATTTGATGCTTTGGCCGATGGTCATGCGGCTGACCTCCACCAGTTCATTGTGGTCGCGCAGCACCTCTGTCAGCCGGTAGAATGGGATGCGACTGTACAGGTGGTGGACGTGGTGAATGCCGATATTGGCCGTGAACCAGCGCAGGATCGGTGGCAGATCATAGTGTGAGCTGCCGTGCAAAGCTGCCTCATGCAATTGCCAGTCTTCGTTTTGTTCCCAATGCGTCGTTTCAAACTGGTGCTGCACGTAGAACAGCCAGACACCGATTGAGGCGGCGATCAAAGTGGTTGGCAGGAAGACAAGGAACAGCGCCTGTAAACCGCCAAAGTAGACGATTGTGCCAAGGATCGTTGCGATTGCGGCATTGGTGCCCATTGCGCTGATCCAATATTTGCGCCCTTGGTTCATCAGGCCCATGGGCAGGCGGTTTTGCAGGAAAAACAGATAGGTCGGACCCAGGCCAAACATCACTAGCGGATGCCGGTAAGCCCGGTAAAGCATGCGCCCGAAGGCCGTGCGCTGATGGTATTCTTCGACCGTGAGTGTCATCACATCGCCGATGCCGCGCTGATCAAGGTCGCCTGCATGGCTGTGGTGGATCGAATGGGTGCGCCGCCAGACATCATAGGGTGTAAGTGTGACAACGCCCAAGGCGCGCCCAACCCAGTCGCTGACATTGCGGTTGCCGTAGAAGGACCCATGCCCGCAATCATGCTGGATGCAAAAAAGGCGCAGCAGGAACAAACCATTGGCGGCAGAGATCAGGAACGCCGCGATGTAGCTATATTGCGCGACCCAACAGGCCAGCACCCAAAGCACCACAAAGGGGATCAAACTGATGGCGAGTTCAAAGCTGCTGCGGATGCTGCTTGGTTCGCGGTATTTTGCTAAAATCTGAACCCAATCGCGAGGGGACATATTTGCGGGGGTCTGATTTTTATCTTGCATACACTGCTTCTTAGCCTCAATTCGTTTTCGATAACCTAACGTCAGGCATTAGCAAGGGAAAAAGGCTGCATTGTGGTGTGATCATGCCTTAGTGTCGCCATGAAGGGATCAGCCATGCACGCGTGGCCAATCAGAGCAGATCAAGCTAGCGTCAGGCTTATGTCCAATGATCCTCCACTCAGCCGTCCCGACAACATCCCAATGGGTGTTGCGACCATCATTGGCACGGTTTTTGCATTGTCGTTGGGCGATGCCTTGATCAAGTCCCTTGGTGGGACAGGCGGCATGGGACTTTGGCAGCTGTTTGTGGTGCGGTCATTCTTGGCTTTCCCGGTACTTTTGTTCGGATCACTAGTGCTTCTGAAAAAGAGCCGCCTTGCGCCGCGATCTATCAGGTGGATTGCTTTGCGCTCTGGCCTGCTGACCGTGATGTGGATAGCCTATTACCTGTCACTGCCACTTCTGCCTTTGGCGGTTGCAGCGGCGGCTTATTACACCCTGCCTTTGTTCATTGTTGCCTTCGCCGCCCTATTCGGGGGTGAGACTGTCGGCAGAACCCAGTGGTTGGGCGTTGGGCTGGGCTTTGTCGGTATTCTGCTTGTATTGCGGCCCGGCAGCGATACCTTTGTTCCGGCAGCGATGCTGCCGATCTTGTCGGCAATTCTCTATGCCGCGGCGATGATCTTGACCCGCACAAGATGTCGTGATGAGCATGCTGCCACGCTGGCGCTTGGGCTGAATGCGACATTCATCTTGGTTGGTGGTGCAGGGTTGTTGCTTGGTTGGGTGTTCTCGATTGATGCCCCGGGTTTTTTGTCGACCGACTGGACGCAGATGGAATTAGAGGCCTGGCGCATAACGGCAATCCTTGCCGCGCTCATCCTCGTTGCC
>JBCAZI010000070.1:0-14908 GCA_038533095.1 Pseudomonadota bacterium | reverse complement strand
CCGCAGGTCTATGAGGATTTATGGGCCGCCTGCGGGCGCGATTTTCACAAAGATATCGACCTGCGCCCGATGGATCCGTTTTACGAGGTACGTTGGCAGGATGGATCGACCTTCACCGCGCGTCAGGATACGGATGCGATGTTGGCCGAGGTTGCGCGCCTCAGCCCGCGTGATGTGAAAGGCTACAAGCGGTTTCTGAAGGATAGCGAGGCGCGCTATGTTGTCGGCTTTGAAGGCATGGTTGCCAAACCGATGCACCGCCTTTGGGAAACCATCAAAGTACTGCCGCTTTTTGCGATGCTACGTGCGGATCGTTCTATCCTTGGGCTGGCAAAGGCGCGTGTCAAAGACCCGCGTTTGCAGATGGCTTTGTCTTTTCATCCGCTCTTTATCGGGGGTGACCCGCGTCATGTGACCTCGATGTATGCGCTTGTTGCTTACCTCGAGAAAGAATTCGGCGTGCATTACGCGATGGGGGGTGTGCAGGCGATTGCGCAGGCGATGGTTGGCGTGATCCGGTCGCAAGGTGGCCAGGTGCGGCAGGGTGTTGAGGTGGATGAGATCCTTGTTGAGGATGGTGTTGCGAAGGGTGTGAAACTAACGAATTCAGACACTATTCACGCGGAATTGGTCGTCAGTAACGCTGATGCAGGTCATACTTATACCCGCCTTTTGCGAAACAAACCGCGCAAACGCTGGACCGACCAAAAGCTGAAATCGCGCCGATGGTCGATGGGTCTTTTTGTTTGGTATTTCGGCACCAAAGGTACAGCCAAGATGTGGCCGGATGTCGGCCATCACACGATTACGAATGCACCCCGTTACGAGGGGCTGCTGAAGGACATCTTCATCAAAGGCAAGCTGGCCGATGATATGAGCCTTTATATCCACCGCCCTTCCAAGACCGACCCGAGTGTGGCGCCTGCGGGGGATGATACGTTTTATGTCTTGTCTCCGGTGCCGCATCTGGGCTTCGATGATCCCGTTGATTGGGCGAAAGAAGCCGAGACCTATAAGGCCAAGGTACAGGCCGAGGTGGACAAACACCTACCCGGCTTTGCTGATCATATCAGCACCGAAATGGTGCTCACGCCCGAAGATTTCCGCGACAGGTATCTGTCGCCCAACGGATCAGGCTTTTCCATCGAACCGCGCATTCTGCAATCGGCATGGTTTCGGCCGCACAATATCAGCGAAGAGGCTCAGGGCCTTTATCTTGTGGGTGCCGGCACCCACCCCGGCGCTGGCGTGCCAGGCGTGATTTCCAGCGCAGAGGTGCTGGCCAAGATGGTCCCCGATGCCCCTGTGATGCCTGAATTGAAAGTCGCCGCCGAATGATCCGCCCCGATGACCTTCAACACTGCCGCGAAGCGATCCGCCATGGATCACTATCGTTTCACGCGGCGTCTAAACTATTGCCTGCCAAGGTCCGCGACCCTGCCTTGGCGCTCTATGCATTTTGCCGCTTGGCGGACGACGAGGTTGACGAAGGCGAGTATCAGGCCGGTGCGGTATTCCGCCTGCAAGAGCGGTTGGAAGCTGCCTATGCGGGCAAACCCAAGAACGCGCCAGAGGATCGGGCCTTTGCCGCGATTGTCGCAGATTTCGAGATGCCGCGCGCCTTGCCCGAGGCATTGTTAGAAGGTCTGGCATGGGATGCGGCAGAGCATCGCTATGACACATTAAGCGGTGTGAGAGACTATTCTGCCCGTGTCGCAAGTGCGGTTGGCGCGATGATGTGTGTCTTGATGCGCGTGCGCGATCCTGATGCGCTAGCGCGCGCCTGCGACCTTGGCGTTGCGATGCAGCTAACCAATATAGCACGTGATGTGGGTGAAGATGCCCGCATGGGGCGGATTTACCTGCCGCTGGATTGGCTGGAAGAGGCAGGGATTGATCCGATCAATTTCACCCGCGAACCGCTGCCAACGCCTGAAGTACGGCGGATGGTGAAACGGCTGCTGGCCGAGGCGAACAGGCTTTATCTGCGGTCCGAGGCCGGGATTGATGTGCTGCCTTTGCAGGCCCGCACAGGCATTTGGGCGGCACGGTTGATCTATGCCGGGATTGGCAAACAATTGCGCAGGCAAGGCTTTGACAGCATTTCGATGCGGGCACGCACCTCTGGTGTCCAAAAGCTGGGCTGGCTTGCACAGGCAGGCGCGCGCACCGCCACATCGCTGGTCATGCCGAAATCAGCTGTGGTCTATGCCAAACCCTTGCCGGAGGTCGCGTTTCTGGTGGATGCAGCCAGCCGGGCCAAGCCTGACCAATCCCGCTCATCCTCGGTACTTGAGATTTTGGCAGAGCTGAAGGCGCGCGATGCAGGCATTGGAACTGACCGTCCAATGGCCTAGGGTCAGGACCCATTAAATCCACGCCGTCAGTTTGTCAGATTTGCCGTGTGACGAGGCGCGATGCCGCCGCAATAGTCATTCTATTCCAAGGCATTGCAACGACGCTCACGCGGCAAATCCGCCAAACCGGGAAGGCGCCACTTTCACTTCATCTCAGCGGCGTGGACCGCTTGCCCGTAGAATAACTATGGCCGGCGCGATCCAAACCACTGATATTTCGTGAAAGTGGCGCTGACGCCTTGGATTTAATGGGTCCTGACCCTAGCGGTCCGGGGTCCACATCAGGCCTATTCCATCAGCGGAATAGAGAACTCGCCGCCTTCTTTGATCCCTGATGGCCAGCGCGATGTGATCGTCTTGGTGCGTGTGTAGAACTTAAACGCATCCGGCCCATGTTGGTTCAGATCGCCAAACATCGATTTCTTCCAGCCGCCGAAGGTGTGATAGGCCAGTGGCACCGGGATGGGCACGTTGACACCGACCATGCCGATGTTGATCCGGTTCGCAAAATCGCGGGCCGTGTCGCCATCGCGGGTGAAGATCGCAGTCCCGTTGCCATATTCGTGGTCCATCGCCAGGCCAATCGCCTCTTCATAAGACTGCGCGCGGATGGTGGATAGGACAGGGCCAAAGATCTCTGTCTTGTAAATATCCATGTCTTTGCTGACATTGTCGAACAGATGGGCGCCGACGAAAAACCCGTCTTCATAGCCTTGCAGATTGAAGTTGCGGCCATCGACGACAAGTTTCGCGCCTTGGTCGATCCCGGACTGCACCAGACGTTCGATATTGGCCTTTGCAGCGGCGGTCACAACAGGGCCGTAGTCCACATCATTCCCGGCAGTATAGGGGCCAACCTTCAGCGCTTCGACTTTGGGGACCAGTTTCTCCAACAAACGATCAGCTGTTTCATCGCCCACCGGTACAGCGACCGAGATCGCCATGCAGCGTTCGCCAGCAGCGCCATAGCCCGCACCGACAAGCGCGTCGGCGGCCTGTTCCATATCGGCGTCTGGCATGATGATCATGTGGTTCTTTGCGCCACCAAAGCACTGCACGCGCTTACCCTGGGCGCAGCCGGTTCCGTAGATATATTCGGCGATCGGGGTTGAGCCGACAAAGCCAACCGACTGGATCGTGTCGTCATAAAGGATCGCATCGACGGCTTCCTTGTCGCCGTTGACGACCTGCAGGATGCCTTTGGGCAGCCCTGCTTCCTCCATCAATTCAGCCAGCATCAGCGGCACGGATGGGTCACGCTCGGACGGTTTCAGGATAAAGGCGTTACCGCAGACGATGGCAGGGGCGAACATCCACATTGGGATCATGGCGGGGAAGTTGAATGGTGTAATCCCGGCGGTCACGCCAAGCGCCTGTTTCATCGAATACATGTCAATGCCGGGGCCCGCGCTGTCAGTGAATTCACCTTTCAGCATCTGCGGTGCGCCGATGCAATATTCTACGACCTCTAGCCCGCGGATCACGTCGCCTTTCGCATCGGGAAGCGTTTTGCCGTGTTCCCGGCTCAACGCCTCGGCCAGCTTATCCATATCGCGATTCAGCAGGCCAACAAAGGCCATCATAATGCGCGCGCGGCGCTGTGGGTTTACGGCGGCCCAGGCGGGCTGTGCTTCGGCCGCAATTGCGACGGCTTTCGCCATTTCATCAGCATTGGCAAGCGGGACCTTGGCCTGTGCCTCGCCCGTAGCGGGGTTGTAGACGTCAGCGAAACGGCCGGATGTGCCTTTGACGTGGGCGCCGCCAATGTAATGGGTCAACTCTTGCATGCTGTCTTCCTTTTTAATCGTGTTGCGCCAAGCCTACCAAGGAAATCTTGCAGCAGAAAGGCCTAATCAGCCGGGATTTAGACCGCCAAATGCACCATGGTTATTCGCGTTAGGACGGCGCGCTTGACAGCAAGCCCCCCCATTTGAGACGCTACACACCTAGAGGATGATGAAGGAGGCCATCAATGCTCGTATCCCAAATATTGAAATCCAAACCCGAGATGGGCGTGATTTCCGTATCACCAACGTCTACCGTGGCAGAGGCGGCCAAGCTTTTATCGCAACATCGGATTGGTACGGTTGTGGTATCGGCAGATGGCGCGACGCTGGATGGTATCCTGTCAGAGCGTGATATCGTGCGTGAGTTGGGCAAACGCGGTGCAAGCTGCCTGACCGAGCCGGTCAGCAATCTGATGACGGCCAAGCTGACGACCTGCAAACCGTCCAACAACGCGTTGGAAGTGTTGGAAATGATGACAGCGGGTCGGTTCCGCCACCTGCCTGTTTTGGATGGTGGCAAGATGGTCGGACTGATTTCAATTGGCGATGCGGTCAAAGCCCGGCTTGCGCAATTGGCGATGGAAAAGGAATCCCTGGAAGGGATGATTATGGGCCACTAAGCCCTTTCTTGCATTTCTGCCCGGAATATTGTTGCGTGGCACCGACTTAAGACACGACGAGGTTTGCCATGCGCGTAGGACTGTACCCTGGCACATTTGATCCGGTAACGCATGGGCATTTGGATATTATCCGCCGCGCCTGTTCGCTGGTCGACAGATTGGTGATTGGCGTTGCGATCAATCGCGACAAAGGCCCGATGTTCACGTTGGAAGAACGCGTCGCGATGATAGAGGCCGAGACGGCCGGCTTGGCAAAGGCTGCCGGATGCGAGATTGTCGCCCATCCCTTTGAAAATCTGCTGATCGATTGTGCGCGTGATGTTGGTGCATCGGTCATTATCCGTGGCCTGCGCGCGGTGGCTGATTTTGAATATGAATATCAAATGGTTGGAATGAATCGCGTCTTGGACGACACGATCGAGACTGTCTTTCTGATGGCTGAAGCCGAACATCAGGCGATTGCCTCAAAACTGGTGAAAGAGATCGCGCGCCTTGGCGGCGATGTGTCAAAATTCGTTACCCCCGCCGTGAATACCGCTTTGAAAGAGCGGTTTGCCGGTTGAACTGGCTCTGGATGCTTGTTGGCTCTTACCTGATTTACGCGACCGCGATGGTCGCCTTGCATCCGCGGTTTATCTATCCATTTGGGGCAGATGTCTTTGACAACCCAGCCTTCCGGCAAGAGGTCGTGTCGGATAGGGATGTAACCCTTGCGATTGCTGAAGGCGATGACGATGTGGCGGTGCTGTTCTTTATGGGCAACGGCGGATCGCTGGCCTATTTCACCTTTTCGCTGGACGCACATCAGGACGCTGGCCGTACCGTGGCCGCAATGGCCTATCCCGGTGGTGGTGGCATCCCGGGGCGCGCATCAGAGGTGCGTTTGAAGGCCGATGCGCTGGCTGCCTATGACTGGCTGGCCACGCAGCATGATGGGCCCATTGCTGTGCACGGGTTTTCGCTGGGCACTGGCCTCGCGATCCATGTCGCCGCGTCGCGGCAGGTGGAGGCCATTGTGCTGGATGCGCCCTATACCACGCTATGCGAGTTAATGACCAAGGGGTCATATCTGCCCGCTTGCTATTTGCCTGCTGTGCAAAAGTGGCGGTCGGTTGATGATGTGCCCGCCCTGACGGCGCCGGTCCTGATCCAGCATGGCACTGCCGATCAACTGATCCCCATCAGCCATGGTGAAAGGCTGGCGGCGGCGATGGAGGGGGCAGGCCTACAGGTACGTTTTCAAGCAATCGAAAGGGCTACCCACAACAATCTGCCCGGCCAGCCGGGGTATCAGGCGCGTATCGATGCGTTCCTTGATGGGGTCCAGAAATAACAAAGCCGCCCCCGAAGGTGCGGCTGATTTTCGAGCTTGGCCAATATGTTAGCCGTAGATCGCTTTCGCCGCGATCTTGCCAGCATCTTCGCGGAACATGCCCAGGTCGATGGCTGTTTCCAGTGGCATCGATTCCAGCTCATACTTGAGGCGGCTATAGGCCACGCGTTTCTGGACTGCGGTGCGAACTGTGTTCAATACGGTCATTTGCGTGCTCCTTTTAAGTCATCGCGTTTGTGTTTCGTACCCAACACTTAGCCATGCTGCGGCGCAGAACAACTGACGGTTAGCGCTAGCAGCTATGACGAAACTGCATGGCCCGCTTTTCAACTTGCACAAAAAAAAGCCGGACCAAATGGCCCGGCTTGGTGTTCGCAATTGCTGTGAAATCAGATCAGTTTGCCCATCGCAACGGCTGTATCAGCCATACGGTTCGAGAAACCCCATTCATTGTCATACCACGTCAGGATACGCACCATATTGCCGTCCAGCACCTTGGTTTGGTCAAGGTGGAAGATCGAGGAATGCGGATCGTGGTTAAAGTCAGAGCTGACCATAGGCAGATCTGTGTAGGCAAGAACTTCGGCCATCGCGCCATCTGCGGCAGCCATAATGGCCGCGTTGATTTCTTCAACGGTTGTGGCGCGGGAGGCCTCAAATGTCAGATCGACAACGGATACGTTTGGTGTTGGTACGCGGATCGCCACGCCGTCCAATTTGCCATTCAGTTCCGGCAGTACAAGGCCTACCGCTTTGGCTGCCCCGGTTGATGTTGGGATCATGGAAAGCGCTGCCGCACGCGCGCGGTAGAGGTCTTTATGCATCGTATCCAACGTCGGCTGGTCGCCGGTATAGCTGTGGATTGTCGTCATAAAGCCTTTGGTGATGCCAACCGCATCATTGAGAACCTTGGCCACCGGTGACAGGCAATTTGTGGTACAGGATGCGTTTGATACAACGATGTCATCGCTTGTCAGCACATTGTCATTCACGCCATAGACGATTGTTTTATCGGCATCTTTGCCGGGTGCAGAAATCAAAACGCGGCTTGATCCGTTGTCCAAATGGGCTTGGCAGGCCTCTTTGCTGGTAAAGATACCGGTGCATTCCATCACAACATCGACGTCAGACCAGGGCAGGTCAGCAGGGTTACGGATTGCTGTCACCTGGATCGGACCGCGGCCTACATCAATCGTGCTATCGGTCGTCGTGACTGTACCGGGGAAGCGCCCGTGCACACTGTCAAAGCGCAGCAAATGCGCGTTGGTTTCAACGGGTCCAAGATCGTTGATTGCAACAACTTCGATATCTGTCCGGCCGCTTTCAACAATCGCGCGCAGAACGTTGCGGCCGATGCGGCCAAATCCGTTGATAGCTACTTTGACGGCCATGATAATCTCCTTGAGGGCAATGTTGGCGCTAACATTGCGATTTATACAGAAAGGTCAACCTTTGATCTATGCTAGCGCCAGAAGGCCATCCATTCGATAAGCGCGGTGAATTTGCGCATCAGGAATATGGTATAACCCCAATCATGCTGCACATAGTCATAAGCAAAAAGAGCGGCGAGCGTGATGCCGATAATCAGGGCGAGTGTGTTCGTCATGTCCGTGGTCTAGCGGGCGCGGCCGGAAATGGCAAAGCCCGCTTGCGCGGGCTTTTCAGACTTTGGCCAAAGTCTGGCGATTGCGCCTAGCATGTAGGCATCTGTACTTTCGTTCAGTGCAGCCGCCCCATTGTTGCGGCAACATCGGCCATTCGGGCAGAAAAGCCCCACTCGTTATCATACCATGCCAAAACACGCACGGTTTTGCCGCCAACCACTTTGGTCTGATCCGGTGCAAAGATCGAACTTTCGGTTGTGTGGTTAAAGTCGATGCTGACCTTCGCCTCATCATCGTAAGACATCACCATGCCCATATATCCGCCCGCTGCTTCGGCAACGATGGCGTTGACGTCTGCGACGGTCACCGATTTGCCAGCCTCAAACGTCAGATCGACAGCACTGACATTCGGGGTAGGCACCCGCATCGCGGTGCCGTCCAGCTTGCCTGCCAGTTCTGGCAGTACCTCACCCAGTGCCTTAGCCGCCCCGGTTGAGGTTGGGATCATCGCCATGGCCGCCGCGCGGGCCCGGTAAAGATCTTCATGTCGGCGGTCCAACGTAGGTTGGTCGCCCGTATAGCTGTGGATCGTCGTCATGATCCCGCGCTCGATCCCGATGGCGTCGTTCAGCACTTTGGCCAGCGGGGCGAGGCAGTTTGTGGTGCAGGACCCGTTGGAGACCATGCGCTCTGCGGCATCCAAGTCGCGGTGGTTCACACCGTAAACAACTGTGCGATCCACGTTCTTGGCGGGGGCCGAGATCAGCACTTTCTTCGCGCCGCGTTGCAAGTGCACCTCAGATTTCAGGCCGTCGTTGAACTTGCCCGTGCATTCCAGCACGACATCGACGCCGTCCCAATCCAGCTCTTCCGGGTCGTAGGTCGACATCACATCGATCGGGCCACGCCCCAGATCAAGGGTGTTGTCCTTGACAGTCACAGGGTTGCCAAAGCGGCCATGTACGCTATCGTATTTCAGCAAATGCGCATTCGTCTCTATCGGCCCGGTGGCATTGATTTTGACGACCTGCACGTCGTTGCGCGCAGCCTCGGTGATATGCGCCAGGGTACAGCGCCCGATGCGCCCAAAACCATTAATCCCAATCGTCACTGTCATACCTGCGGTCCTTCGGTGCGCGTTGCTCTTACGTGGTGGTATACGGGGGTATGCGGCGAAGGCCAAAGGAAAACCGTTACTCTTCAATATGTTATCGTTAACATGGGGTGTTAGCGATAACGCTTTGTCGCCATTGCAGGGATGTTATCGCAATCAGGTTTCAGCCCTGTCGAATCGATCTGTCCCTTTGTAGGGTTTGCTAAAGGAAAGGCCCCGCCATGCACCCGCTGATCACCCAAGACCATATCGACACTTACCAGCGCGACGGGGTTGTTTTGGTCAAAGGCCTGTTTGCCGATTGGGTGGATGCGCTGCGCGATGGGGTGGCGATGAACATGGTGGAACCGGGCCCTTGTGCTGCAGAGAATTTGCATGATGGCGAGGCGGGACGTTTCTTTGACGATTATTGTAACTGGAGCCGGATTGCGTCCTTCGAGGATGCGGCGCGCCATTCGCCTGCCGCAGAGGTCGCCGCAGATTTGATGGGATCACAGACCTGTCAGTTGTTTCATGACCATGTGCTGGTCAAGGAACCGGGCACGTCTAAGCCCACGCCATGGCATCAGGACAGCCCCTACTACTTTGTGGAGGGCGATCAGACCGTCAGCTTTTGGTCGCCACTTGATCCGGTGCGCGCGGCATCTTTGCGCTGCGTGAAAGGATCACATAAATGGCCCAAGGCCGTTTTGCCAACACGGTGGTTATCTGAGACGGATTTTTACCCTGATAGCCACGACTTCATTCCGGTACCCGACCCCGACGCCGAAGGGATGGAGATTGTCGAATACGAGATGGAGCCGGGGGATGCGGTGGCCTTTCACTACCGCATCCTGCATGGTGCGCGGGGAAATGAAGCAACGGCCCGCAGGCGCGCGTTTTCGCTGCGGCTTTTGGGGGATGATGCGTGCTATGTAGAGCGTCCGGGGCCGACATCGCCGCCGTTTCCCGGGCATGGGATGGTCGCGGGGCAAAAGCTGCGGGAAGATTGGTTCCCGGTGGTCTTTGCGCGCTAAGCCCTATTCAAACCGTTCTTTCAGCTCTTCCAGCGTAAATGTTTGCGGAATGAACCCTGCATCATCCGGGTCATCATTGGGGTCTGATGTGATGCACATGACATCACACAGCTGCCGCGCGATCTGGGCGTCATAGTCAACCAGCCATACGCGCCCCGCTGGCGTCCCGATATAGCCATCAATGCCCGCGTCAAAGTCGCCCTCCACATCATCGACGGAAGGTACTTCGTTATCGTATTGGTCAGAATAGCTACCATGCGTATGGTAAGAGGCGATAACGGCGGGGAAAGGTGGCGGCAGGTCGCAATAGGCCGCACGACCAGCCCGCGGTCCTGTGGCAATTAATTGTCCTGTAGGGGTCGCATAGATATAGCCGCAGTATTCGCGCCCCTCTGCAATCGATGCCGGTTGCAGGTCGTTCAGGACTTGCGTCGCAAATGCATCAACATCATCGGTTTGCGCGACGATGGCTGGGCCTTCTTCTTGGGTGCAGCTGACAAGGGCAACAAGGCCGATGGTGGCCACGACAGCGCCAATTTTCAGATATGTCATTGTCGTGACCCTCATTGCTTATTTGATCAGAGATTTGACCTTATCGGCCGTATCCTGTGCGGTGATGCCGAATTCTCTATAAAGCCGATCAGCAGGGGCAGAGGCGCCAAAGCCGTGCATCCCGATGAAGCCTGATTTTTCGCGCTTGCCGCGCTCACCAAACAGCCAACGGTCCCAGCCAAAGCGGATGCCCGCCTCAATCGCAACGCGTACAGGCCCACCGGGCAGGACGCGCTTGCGGTATGCCTCGTCCTGTTCCTCGAACAGCTCCCAGCATGGCATGGACACGACGCGTGTGCCGATGCCCTCGGCATGCAACAATTCGCGGGCTTCCATCGCAATGCTGACCTCTGAACCGGTGCCCAGCAGGATCGCCTGACGCTTGCCCTCGGCATCCGCCAGAACATACCCGCCCTGGGCGACCATGTTTTTGTTCTTATGCTCGGTCCGCACAGTTGGCAGGCCCTGACGCGTCAGCGCCAGCACGCTGGGTGTCTTTTGCGATGTTAGCGCCAATTCCCAGGCTTCGGCAGTTTCAACCGTGTCTGCGGGCCGGAATACATTCATGTTCGGTGTCGCGCGCAGCATGGCCAGATGTTCGATCGGCTGGTGTGTTGGGCCATCTTCGCCCAAGCCGATGCTGTCGTGGGTCATGACATAGGTCGTGGGAATGCCCATCAGCGCGGACAGGCGCATCGCCCCGCGCGCGTAATCGGTAAAGCACATAAACGTGCCGCCATAGGGCCGCGCGCCGCCATGAAGCGCCATGCCGTTCATGGCCGCTGCCATCCCATGTTCGCGCACGCCGTAGTAGATGTAACGGCCTTTGCGCGTGTCGGGGTGGAACACGCCCATATCCTTGGTCAGCGTGTTGTTCGATCCCGTCAGGTCAGCCGAGCCGCCGATGGTTTCCGGCATGATCGGGTTGATCACTTCCAGCGTCATTTCTGATGACTTGCGGGTTGCCACCTTGGGCGCACCTTCGCTGATCTGCTTTTTCAACGCGCGGATGGTGGCCGACAAACGCTTGGGCGCTTCGCCTGCATAGGTGCGTTTGAATGCCGCCTGTTTGTTGGCGGACAGCGTGTTGAAGCGGTCGTGCCATTCCTTATGGGCAGTTGCGCCACGCGCGCCGATGGTGGACCAAGCTTTAAGCGCCTCCGCCGAAACTTCGAAATTGCCCATGGGTGCGCCATAAGCCTCTTTCGCGGCCTTCAACTGTGCAGCGTCTGTCAATGCGCCATGGCCCTTGGATGTATCCTGCGCGGCATGGCCCAAGGCAATATGGGTTTTGCAAGCGATCATGGATGGCTTGCCTGCCTTTTTGGCGGCGATGATAGCAGCATCAATCGCCTCAGGGTCATGACCATCAATTTCCTGCACATGCCAGCCAGAGGCCTTAAAGCGCATCGGCTGATCAGTGATATCGGCGATATCAACTGTGCCGTCGATGGTGATGTTGTTGTTGTCCCAGAACACAATGAGGTTTGACAGTTTCTGCATGCCAGCCAGCGCGATGGCCTCTTGGCTGACGCCCTCCATCAAACACCCATCGCCGGCCATGACATAGGTATGGTGGTTGATGATTTTCTTGCCCCAGGTCGCGCGCTGGATTTCTTCGGCGATGGCAAAACCAACGGAATTTGCGATGCCTTGGCCCAGCGGACCTGTCGTCGTCTCAATCCCGCGGGCATGGCCGAATTCGGGGTGACCGGCGGTGCGCGCACCCCATTGGCGGAAGTCCTTGATCTGCTCCAATGGCATATCTTCGTAGCCGGTCAGATACATGAGCGCGTAGAGCAGCATAGAGCCATGACCGGCGGATAGGATAAACCGGTCACGGTCTGGCCAATGCGGGTCCTTGGGATCAAACTGCAAGTGCTTTTCAAACAGAACCGTCGCCACATCGGCCATGCCCATGGGCATGCCGGAATGGCCAGAGTTTGCAGCGGCAACCGCATCCAGCGTCAAAGTACGGATGGCGGTTGCTTTCATCCAATGGTCAGGGTGCGCGTTACGCAGTGCTGCAATATCCAAGTCTTCAGGTCCTCTTTACGAAAGATGAATTACGGGCTTGGGTGCGTCATAACAGGCAGGTCCCCAAGATCAAGCGCGCGGGCTAAGTTACTCATATTCTTGGCGACCGCCGGTTTGCGGGCGAGCGGGGGATGGCTTACCCTTCATCATAAGAGGCACGATTCGGCGCACTGTGTTCCGGGCAAGGGATAAAAAATGCGGTGCACCGCACAGGTTACGGCAAAGACGGGGCCCCGTTATGCCGCGAAAGGAAGAGCGGATGAGTGACATCAGTACATTAGAAAGCCGCATTACAGCGGCGCTGGACCGGATCAGACAGGGGCTGGATACGCCAGATGGGCAGACAGCCGCCGATCCGGCACTGCAAGCATCACTGGATCAAGAACGCGTCCAGAATGCGGAATTGGTCGAACGTGTTCGCGCGCTCAAGGAACGTCAGGATACGCAGGTCGCCAAGCTGACCCATCGCGCCGAGGTGCAAAACAAGCAGCTGATGGCGCTGGATGAAGAGCTGCAGCGCTTGCGCGCCTCAAACGTACAACTGCGCGAGATGAACGCAAAACTGCGCGACACGGTGACAAGCGGGCTGGCCCCAGAATTGCATGACGCGGCGATTGCGGCGGAACTGGAAGCGCTGCAAGCACAGCGCGCGGCGGATGCGGCCGAGGTTGATGCCATTATCGACACGCTGAAACCCCTGATCGAGGAGACATCCAATGCCGCAGGTTGAGATTGCAATCGGGGGCCGGACCTTTGAGGTTGCCTGTCAGGAAGGGGAAGAGCATTTCCTGCATTCCGCAGCGGCGATGCTGGACGCGGAAGCGGTGCATCTGGCCGAACAGATCGGGCGTGTGCCAGAGGCGCGGATGCTGCTAATGGCAGGTCTGATGCTGGCCGATAAGACCGCTGGTCTGGAAGACAAGGTGCGCGCGTTAGAGGCGGAAGCGGCGAAGATGCGCGCTGACATGGACATGCTGCAAAGCCAGCCCACGCCAGAGCCTGTCCGCGTTGAAGTGCCCGTGGTGCCTGCCGCCGTGACCGATGCCTTGGCCGAAATTGCCGCACGCGCCGAAGCTTTGGCCGATCAGGTCGAAGCGCGATAGGGTGAAGGCGGGCAGGGCGCCCGCCTGACAGGATTAGGCGTTGGCTTCGCGGATCTTATCGGCGGCGTCCTTGTCGAATGCCACATCATTTTCAGCGAAAAGCGTATCCAGCTCACCCGACAATGTCATCTCGGTGATGATATCGCAGCCGCCAATGAATTCGCCTTTGACGTAAAGCTGCGGGATAGTCGGCCAGTCTGAATAATCCTTGATGCCTTGGCGAATTGCGTCATCGGCCAGCACATTCACATCGTTGAACTCAACCCCCATGAAATTCAGCACGCCCGCCACGCGGGACGAAAAACCGCATTGCGGCATGCTTTTGGTGCCTTTCATGAAGAGAACGACGTCATTGGTGGTGACGGTTTCTTTGATCTGGTCTTGGGCTGTCATTTTCGGTCTCCGAGTGTTCTGAATTGTTGAAGACGTGTGTTCGCACTTATGTTTGATGTACGTTTCCGTCTGTGACCAGTTTTCTTGGCCAGCCGACGGTTTTCGTCTTCGGCTTCATTTACGATGTCCATGTTGATCGCTTCCATGCCTAGTTCAGGCTCACGGATAGGAACGATTTGTGGCTGCGAATGGGTAAAAGGTTCGCGCATTTTTGGTTTGAGAAGCAAAGCTATGCCGTAAATTGCCCCTGTAATTGCGACGCGGACGAGTAAGAAGACTAGTGTGCCAAAACTCATTCGGGCGCCTTCGTCGTCAAGGCAAGCGCATGCAATTCGCCGTTATTTCCATCCATCTTGCCCTTCAGCGCAGCATAGACAGCACGTTGTTGTTGCAGCCGGTTCTTGCCCCGAAAGCTTTCGTCGATCACTTCAGCGGCGAAATGCGCGCCATCGTCGCCCTGGACGTTGATTTTTGCGTCAGGAAACGTCTCGCGCAGCAGCGTTTCGATATCATGGGCGGTGATGGGCATCGGCAGTCCTTTTGATCGGTTGCTTTTAACCTAGGCGCGGTGGCACCCGTGGACAAGTGGGGATGCCTCCGGCGGGAGTTTTTGGGCCAAGATGACGTTAGGCGACCGCGCGTTCAAAGGATGTGCGGAATGTCTGGCTAAGCTCGGACAGTGCGGCGCTTTGGCCGCCAAAGGTGATCTGATCGCCACCCGCTTTGCCTACTGTGGTCAGCGTGACACCTGCTTGATTGGCGGCGATCATCAGCGCCTCGGCCTGATCAAAGTTGCAGGCGATCAGATAGCGGGCCTGATCTTCGCCGAAGAGTGTGGGGGTGTCTTCCACGTCGAGTGTGATGCCAACACCGGTGGCCTCCGCCAGTTCAAACGCTGCAAGTGCCAGCCCGCCGTCTGATAGGTCTGTGCAGGCTTTGATATAGGCGTGGTTGGCGCGGATGAAATCGCCATGCGCTTTCTCGGCCGCCAG